>JALHLN010000001.1 GCA_022844545.1 Burkholderiales bacterium
GACAACCAGCCCAGCGGCGCCTTGCCGGAGGCCTTGCGGATGCGGTCGCGGCAGGAACGCAGGAGCTCCCGCTCCGCGTCCTCGTTCATGTCGCCCTGGCGATCCGAATTGGTGTGGCCATGGCCGATCAGCTCGTCGCCGCGCTTGACGAAGGCCTCGATCACCTCGGGGCAGTAGTCGTAGAGCGCGGTGTTGATGAGCGCGCCCACCGGCAGCTTCAGGTCCTCGAACAGCTCCAGGCAGCGCCAGACGCCGACGCGGTTGCCGTAGTCCCGCCAGGAGAAGTTGAGGACATCGGGTTCGGGAGACTTCGGCCCCAGCGCGGCGCCCAGGCCGGCGCCGAACTCGAAATGCTCGATGTTGAAGCCGAGGTACACCGCGAGGCGCCGCCCGCCGTGCCAGGCGTAGTCCGGCCGCCGCGTGATCGCGGAATAGTCGTAGCGGCCGTGGGACTTCAGAGGCCGTTGCACGGTTTCGGGGCGTGCTCTGGAAAAAGCGACCTAGAAACGCGCGAAGCCGGCGCGCACCAGCAACCACTCGGCGCTGTCGTTCCAGACTTCCATCATCACGATCTTGCCGTTCCTGACCACATAGCGGTCCACGTAGCGGTTGTCCTCGAAGGGGGTGCCGTCCAGCCATTCGCCGTAGAGGTGCCCGGTCTGGTAGACAGTGGTCTCCGCAGGCGTCCCGCCGGCCACGACGTGGGTGGGGCCGAATTTCTTCTTCACCCACTTGTAGCGCGCCTTGTTGAAGGCGGTGGCCTCGGCCGGGTCGTGCATCAAGCGGTTGCCGGTAAAGCGGATTTCCAGTTCCGGGGCGCAGAATCTCCGCGCCGAGTCCGGGTCCGGGATCATGTGCAGGCGGAGGTATTCCTCGACAATCGAGACTGGGTCCATCGGTTCGCTTTTCATGTCCGAAAGCCTAGCATGGCATGGGTCCTGCTAAGCTAGTTCCAGTGTTCCCAGCCCGCATTCCAACGGAGGTTCGCATGCTCGCCCGTCGCACGTTCATCGCCCTGGCCCTGGCCGCGGCGCTTCCCGCCGCACTTCCCGTTACTTCCGCCTACGCCCAGCAACCCATCAAGATCGGCCTGGTGACCGCGCTCTCGGGCCAGTCGGCCCGCGCCGGCGAGGCCATCACCCGCGGCCTGCAGGTCGCCATCGACGAGCTGAACGCCAAGGGCGGGGTCCTCGGCGGCCGCAAGTTTGAACTCGTGCGCCGCGACGACGAGGCGACGCCGGCCAAGGGCGTGATCGCCGCGCGGGAGCTTCTCTTCAAGGAAAAGGTGGCGGTGCTGTTCGGCGGCCTGGACACGCCGGTGTCGCTCGCCATCGTGCCGATCGTCAACGAGGCGAAGATGCCGTTCGTCGGCCCCTGGGCCGCGGGCACCGGCATCACCAAGAACGGCGCCAAGGAGAACTACGTGTTCCGCGTCTCCGCGGTGGACGAGATCGT
This sequence comes from Burkholderiales bacterium, assembly GCA_022844545.1. Taxonomy (GTDB): domain Bacteria; phylum Pseudomonadota; class Gammaproteobacteria; order Burkholderiales; family SG8-39; genus RBG-16-66-20. Next base: position 1,456 of record JALHLN010000001.1, read on the forward strand.
CAACAAGGCGATGCTCGCCTACGCGCAGAAGACCTTCAATTCGAAGAACTGCGGCATGATCCTGGTCAACAACCCCTGGGGCGAATCCAACGAGAAGGGCCTCATGGCGGCGCTGGGCGCCAAGGGCCTCAAGCCCGCCGGGATCGAGAAGTTCGAGGGCAACGACGTCGACGTGGTGCCGCAGCTGACGCGCCTGAAGTCCGCCGGCGCGGATTGCCTGTTCCTGGTCGGCAACGTCGGCCCCTCGGCGCAGGTGGTGAAGTCGCTCGACCGCATGGGCTGGAAGCCGCCGGTGGTGTCGCACTGGGGCCCGGCGGGCGGCCGCTTCACCGAACTGGCCGGCCCGAGCGCGCCGATGGTGCACTTCGTGCAGACCTACAGCTTCTTCGGCAAGCAGACGCCGGTGGGCGAGAAGGTGTTGAAGGCCCTGATGGCGAAGTACCCCGACATCAAGGGCCCGGGCGACGTCACCCCGGCGGTGGGCGTGGCCAATGCCTACGACGGCATGATGCTCACGGCGCTGGCGATCCAGAACGCGGGCAAGCTCGACGGCCCGGCGATCCGCGAGGGCTACTACAGGATCGGCAGCCACGCCGGCCTGATCAAGAACTACGACAAGCCTTTCTCGGCCACGAACCACGACGCGGTGAACGAGAACGACTACGTCTGGACGCAGTTCATCGACCACCAGATCCTGCCGGTGGGGATGAAGAAGTAGCTCCGGTTTAGAATCCGGGCAGGAGAACGGCCGCTCCGGCGGCCGTTTTCATTTCCATGTCGAACCTTCCATGCTGATCACGTCGGCACTCATCTCCGGCCTGGGCCTGGGCAGCATGTACGGGCTGCTGGCGCTGGGGTTCTACATCACCTACTCGGTGTCGAGCACGGTGAACTTCGCCCAGGGCAGCTCGATGATGCTGGGGGCGGTGCTCGCCTACACCTTCGCGGTGACGCTGGGCTGGCCGTTCCTGCCGGCGGCGCTGCTGGCGCTCGCGCTCTGCGCCGTCTACGGCATGCTGGTGGAGATCGTCGCGGTGCGGCCCTTCGCGCGCCGCGGCTCGAACGCCTGGCTGATGGCCACGGTGGCGCTGGGCATCATCGCCGACAACGTGGTGCTGTTCACCTTCGGCAAGGAGCCGCGCGGCTTCACCATGCCCTGGGCCACGGGCTCGTTCCAGCTCTTCGGCATCGGGGTGTCGCCGCTGCAGCTGGCGATCCCGGCACTGGGCCTGTCGCTGGCCGGCGCGCTGCACCTGTTCTCCCGGCGCACGCGCCTTGGCAAGGCGCTGCTCGCGGTGGTGCAGAACGCCGACGCCGCGCGGCTGATGGGCATCAACGTGCCGCTCGCCATCCTGCTCGCCTACGCCGCCTCGACGATGTTCGCCGGCGCGGCCGGGATCATGATCGCGCCCCTGTTCAACGTGCACTCGGACATGGGGACCCTCTTCGGCCTCAAGGCCTTCGCGGTCGCGATCCTGGGCGGCATCACCAGCGCCTGGGGGGTGATGATCGCGGGGCTGCTCTTCGGCATCACCGAGGCGCTCATCACCGCGCTGCTGGGTTCGGCCTACACGCAGGTGCTCAGCTTCGCGCTGGTGATCGTGGTGCTCGCCTTCATGCCCAACGGCCTGTTCGGCCGCGCCGAGGTGAAGAAGGTATGAGGTTTGTGCCCTGGATCCTGTTCGCGGTGGCGTTTGCGGCAGCGTTGGCGTTCACCGCGACCGCGAACAGCTACTACGTGTTCGTGATGGCGACGCTGGCGCTCACCGCGGTGACCGGGATCGGGCTGAACGTGCTGCTGGGCCTCACCGGGCAGGTGTCCTTCGGCCACGTCGGCTTCTACGCGCTGGGCGCCTACGCGGTGGCGATCCTCACCGTCACCGCGAAATGGAGCTTCTGGGCCGCGCTGCCGGTGGCGGCGGTGGTGGCCGGGGTCACCGGCGCCTTGCTCGCGCTGCCGGCGCTGCGGGTCAAGGGCCCCTACCTCGCCATGGTTACCATCGCCTTCGGCTTCATCGTCGAGCACGGCGCGGTGGAAATGCGCGGCCTCACCGGCGGCCAGAACGGCATCATGGGCGTGCCCACCATCTCGGCCTTCGGCGCCGCCTTCGGCGAGCGCGGCGTCGCGCTCGCGGCCATCGTGCTGGCGGCGCTGGCGACCCTCGGCTACTGGCTGCTCGCGCGCAGCCGCTGGGGCGCGGCGATGCGCGCGGTGAAGGATTCCGAGGTCGCCGCCGAATCCATCGGCCTGGACCCGATCCGCATCAAGGCGCTCGCCTTCACCATCTCGGCGGTGTGCGCCGGCCTCGCCGGCGCGTTCTTCTCCGCGCTGTCGGGGTTCGTGACGCCTTCGACGTTCACTTTCTCCCAGTCCATCCTGTTCGTGCTGGTGGTGATCATCGGCGGCGCGGGTTCGGTGGCCGGCCCCTTGGTGGGGGCGGCGATCGTGGTGCTGCTGCCCGAGGCGCTGGCGGGCCTTGCGGAATACCGGCTGCTGTTCTTTGGCGCCTTGCTGCTGGGCGTGCTGTGGGTGGCGCCCGGGGGCGTGGTAGGGACGGTGCTGCGCCTGGTCGCGCGCCGCCGGCCGCCGCGATTGGCGGGGGACAAGGCCGTCGCGCTCGCGCCGCGCGAGAAAGCGGGGCTTGCGGTCGAGGGGCTGGGCATCGCCTTCGGCGGCCTGAAGGCCGCGCAGGACGTGTCGCTGGAAGCGCGCCCCGGCGCCATCACCAGCCTGATCGGCCCCAATGGCGCGGGCAAGACCACGGTGCTCAACATGCTGGGCGGGTTCTACCGGCCCGATACGGGACGGATCCGGCTCGGCGCGCAGGAATTGCAGGGCCGCCGCGCCTGCCACATCGCGCGCGCCGGGGTGGCGCGCACCTACCAGACCACGCAGCTGTTCGGCTCCATGACGGTGGCGGAGAACCTCGCCATCGCATCGAATGACGGCGGTGGCGAGGAGCTGCTCGGCTTCGTCGGCTACCGCGGCGACCTGGATGCGCGTGCCGCCGACCTGCCGCACGTGGACAAGCGCCTGGTGGAGATCGCGCGCGCGCTCGCCCTGCGCCCCGCCGCGCTGCTGCTGGACGAGCCCGCCGCGGGCCTGTCGCGCGAGGACAAGGCGGTGCTGGGGTCGCTGCTCAGGCGCATCGCCGACAGCGGCGTCGCGGTGGTTCTGGTCGAGCACGACATGGCGGTGGTGATGGGCATCTCCGACCATGTGGTGGTGCTGGATGCCGGCCTGCGCATCGCCTCGGGCACGCCGGCCGAGGTGCAGCTGGACCCGGCGGTGCGCAAGGCTTACCTCGGCGAGGAGCAGGGCCGCGCCACCGCGCACCGCGCCGACGAGGCCTCGCTGGGCGGCGCGCTGCTCGAGGTCGGGCGGCTGGAGGCGGGCTACGGCGCCGAGCCGGTGCTGAAGGGCATCGAGCTCAAGGTGCGCGAGCGCGAGATGGTGGCGGTGCTGGGGGCCAACGGCGCCGGCAAGTCCACGCTCATGCGCGCGCTCGCGGGCCTGCACCGCCCGGTGGCGGGCGGCATCGCGTTGGGTGGCGAGGACCTGGCGCGCCTGCCCGCGCACCGGATCGCCGCGCGCGGACTGGTGCTGGTGCCCGAGGGCCGGCAGGTGTTCCCGGAGCTGTCGGTGCTGGACAACCTGTGGCTGGGCGCGTTCCTGAGGAAGGACGCGGCGGCCGCCGACATCGAAACCATGCTCGTCCGCTTCCCGCGCCTGCGCGAGCGGCTGCACCAGCGCGCCGGATTGCTCTCGGGCGGCGAGCAGCAGATGCTGGCGATCGCGCGCGGGCTGATGGGCAAGCCGAAGCTGCTGCTGCTGGACGAGCCTTCGCTGGGCCTGGCGCCGCAGGTGATCAACGACCTGTTCGCGGCGCTGGACCGGCTGCGCTCGGAAGCGGCCACCATCCTGCTGGTGGACCAGATGGCGGGCTTGGCGCTGGCGCTGGCGGACCGGGCGTATGTGATCGAGGCCGGGCGCATCGTCGCGTCGGGCCCGGCTGCGGAAATCGCGGCGGACGGGGCGCTGGAGAAGGCATATCTCGGGGCAGGCTGATAAAGTTCGTCCTTTGAATTGCGTGGGATGGGAAGTGAAGACGACGATCAGATTGCCGGATGCCCTGGTTCGCGAGGCAAAACGCATTGCCGCGCGTGACGGCACGACTCTGCGGTCGCTCGTCGAACGCGGATTGAGGCGCGAGGTCGCGGAGCGAAAGCGCCGCGTCGGATTCCGTCTTCGCCGAGTCACGTTCCGGGGAAACGGCCTGAGGCCGGGCGTCACCTGCTCTTGGTACGGCGTCGCACCGCTTGCCTATGAGGGTCATGGCGGTTAATCGCGGGTATTGCGAATCCACGCACCGGCGCGCTGACGCCACTTTCTGTTTGAGTCCTGATAGACCGCTGGCCGCGTGAACACGCGGCAGTGGCAGTTGTCGTTCGACCCTGCGCTGCCGGTCTGTGGCAAGCGCGCCGACATCGCGCGCGCGGTGGCGGAGCACCAGGTGGTCATCGTTTGCGGCGAGACCGGCTCGGGCAAGACCACCCAGATCCCCAAGATCCTGCTCGAGATGGGCAGGGGTGCCGAGAAGATGATCGGCCACACCCAACCCCGGAGGATCGCCGCGCGATCCGTGGCGGCGCGCATCGCCGAGGAACTGAAGGTGGAACTGGGCGGCCCGGTGGGCTTCAAGGTGCGCTTCCACGACCGGGTGGGAAAGAGCACTGTGGTAAAGCTCATGACCGACGGCATCCTGCTCGCGGAAACGCAGGGCGACCCGAAGCTCGCCGCCTACGACACCATCATCATCGACGAGGCGCACGAGCGCAGCCTGAACATCGATTTCCTGCTGGGCTACCTGCGCCAGCTATTGCCGAAGCGGCCCGACCTCAAGGTTGTGGTCACCTCCGCCACCATCGATGCGGAAAAGTTTTCCGCGCATTTCAGCGGCGCGCCGGTGATCGAGGTCTCCGGTCGCCTGTATCCGGTGGAGGTGCGCTACCGCGAAGTCGAGGGCGACAAGGAGGACACCACGCGCGACGAAGAGGAGGACGCCCTCGCCGACGCGGTGGAGGAAGCCTGCCGCTCCGGTCCCGGCGACGTGCTTGTCTTCCTGCCCGGCGAGCGCGAGATCCGAGACGCCGCCGCGGCCATCGGCAAGAGGAAGCTCAGGGACACCGAGATCCTGCCGCTCTTCAGCCGCCTGTCGAACGCCGAGCAGGACCGGGTGTTCAAGCCCGGAGCGCTGCGCCGGATCGTGCTCGCCACCAACGTCGCCGAGACCTCGCTCACGGTGCCGCGCATCCGCTACGTGGTGGACACGGGCCTCGCGCGCGTCAAGCGCTACAGCTACCGCAACAAGGTGGAGCAGCTGCGGGTGGAGAACATCTCGCAGGCGGCCGCGAAGCAGCGCTCCGGGCGCTGCGGGCGCGTCTCCGACGGCATCTGCTTCCGGCTCTACGGCGAGGACGAGTACGCCCGCCGCCCGGCCTTCACCGACCCGGAGCTGCTGCGCTCGTCGCTGGCGGCGGTGATCCTGCGCGCGCTCAGCCTGAACCTGGGCAAGGTGGAGGACTTCCCGTTCCTCGATCCGCCCAACCCGCGCGCGATCGCCGACGGCTACGCGCTGCTCGCGGAACTGGGCGCGGTGGACGAGGACAACGCGCTGACCGACATCGGCCGGGAGCTCGCGCGCCTGCCGCTGGATCCGCGCATCGGCCGCATGCTGGTGGCGGCGCGTGACGAGGGTTGCCTCGCGCAGATGGTGGTGATCGCCGCGGCGCTGTCGGTGCAGGACCCGCGCGACCGGCCCATGGACAAGGCGGCCGTCGCCGACCAGCAGCACGCGAAGTTCGCCGACGAGCGCTCGGACTTCCTCGGATTCCTGAAGCTGTGGCACGCCTTCCCGGAGGGTCCCTCGCGCAAGCAGTCGCGGGAGCATTTCCTGTCCTACCCGCGCATGCGCGAGTGGCGCGACATCCATCGCCAGCTGGCGCAGTCCGTCGAGGAACTGGGCTGGAAACTATCAAGCGTGAACCTGGAGAAGCCGGAGGCCTATCGGGCGATCCACCGCGCTCTGCTCGCAGGGCTGCTGGGCAACGTGGGGATGAAAGACGAGGCCGACAACAACTACACCGGCGCGCGCGGCATCAAGTTCTGGGTGCATCCGGGATCCGGCACGAAGAAGCCCGGCAAGTGGATCCTCGCCGCCGAACTGGTCGAAACCACGCGCCTCTTCGCGCGCACCGTGGCCACCATCGACCCGAAATGGATCGAGGAGGTGGGTGCCCGGATCCTGAAGCGCCACGCCGAGCGCCCGCACTGGGAGAAGGCGCGCGCGCAGGTGGTGGCGATGGAGCGCGGCACGCTCTACGGCCTGCCGGTGTACACCGACCGGCGCGTGCACTACGGTCCGGTCGCCCCGGAGCTGTCGCGCAGCATCTTCCTGCGTTCTGCGCTCGTGGAGGGCGAGTACGACACCCGCGCGTCCTTCTTCGCGCACAACCAGCGTTTGGTGCGCGACATCGAGCGCCTGGAGCACAAGTCGCGCCGCCCGGACATCCTTGTGGACGACGAGTTGATCCTCGCCTTCTACGAGGCGCGGGTGCCCGAGGGCATCACCAACGGCGCTGACTTCGAGAAGTGGCTGAAGGAGGCCGGGCAGGCGAACCCCAGGCTGCTGCACCTCGCGCGCGAGGACCTGATGCGGCACGAGGCGGCCGGCATCACCACCGACAATTTCCCGCACGAGTTCGCGGTCGGCCCGAACAGGCTCGCGCTGGAGTATCACTTCGAGCCGCGCTCGCCCAGGGACGGCGTCACGCTCACGGTGCCGGTGGCGCTGCTCAACCAGGTGCCGGCGGCGCGCTGCGAGTGGCTGGTGCCGGGGTTGCTCAAGGAAAAGGTCCAGGCCTATGCCAAGGCGATGCCGCAGCGCCTGCGGCACAAGCTGGGTCCGCTGGCCGGGTTCGCGCAGGACTTCGCCGCGGCGAATCCGCCGTCGGACACCACGCTCGCCTCCGCGCTCGCGCGCCACATCCGCGCGCAGCTGGGGTTCGAGGTTCCGGCCGACGCCTTCCGGCCGGATTCGGCGCCGCCGCACCTGCACATGAACTTCCGCGTCGTGGACGAGCACGGCCGGCAGCTGGGCATGGGCCGCGACCTCGCGGCGTTGAAGCGCGAGCTCGCGCCGCAGGCGGAGGCCGAGTTGCGCACCGAGGCCGCGGCCGACGACAGCGAGCGCCATACCGGCTGGACCATGGGCGAGCTGCAGGAGCTGATGGAGATCCGTCGCGGCGGCCAGGTCCTGGTCGGCTACCCGGCGCTGGTGGACGCCGGCGACGCGGTGACGCTGCAGTTGCTCGACTCGCCGGAGAAGGCGCGCGAAACGCACCGCGGCGGCGTGCTGCGCCTGTTGCGGATCGCGTTCCGCGAGCGCGTGCGCGAGCTGGAGAAGGCCCTGGCGAAGGATATGTCGCTGGCTGCGTTGAAGGATGACCTGGTCGCCGCGGCGCTCGAGCGCACTTTCCTCGCCGACGGCCTGCCGATGCAGCCGCAGGACTTCGCCCGGCGCGTCGCCGAGGGCCGCAACCGCCTCAACCTGATCGCGCAGGAACTGCAGCGCCTTGCCGCGGCCATCCTCGCCGAGCGCGCGCAGATCGACAAGCGCATCGCCGCCGCGCAGAAGGGCTGGCCGCAGGCGGCCGAGGACGTGCGCCAGCAGGTGGCGCGTCTCACCGCGCCGGGCTTCATCGCGCGCACGCCCTGGGAGCGGCTGCAGCACCTGCCGCGCTACCTGAAGGCGGCGGCGCTCAGGCTGGAGAAGCTGCGCGCGGATCCGGCGCGGGACGCGACCCGGGCGCGCGAACTCGCGCCGCTGGAGGCGGCCTACCGCCGCGAACTGGCCTCGCAGGCGCGCCACGGCGCGTTGCCCGCGGAACTGGAGCAGTTCGGCTGGCTGCTGGAGGAACTGCGGGTTTCTCTGTTCGCGCAGGAACTGAAGACGCCGGTGCCGGTCTCACCCAAGCGCCTGGCCAAGCTGTGGCAGAGCCTGAAGAGGTAAGCTGTAGTCCAAACATATCCATGACCCGCTCCCTGATGTACGCCCTGATGAACGCGTTCCACCCGCGCATGCTGTGGCTGATGGTGTGGCCGATGCTGGTGTCGCTGGTGGTCTGGGGCACGGTGGCGCTCGTGTTCTGGATGCGCGCGGCGCTGTGGATCGCGGAGCATCTGCGCGGCTGGATCGAGTCCTCGTTCCTGGCGGTGACCCTGAGCTACGCGGATGCGGCGACTTTCATCGCCCACGCGCTGCTGGTGCTGTTCTTCGTCCCGGTGGTGGTGCTGACCGCGCTGTTGATCCTGGGGGTCTTCGGCATGCCGGCGATGGTGGAGCACGTCGCGGCGCGGAGCTTCCCGGGATTGGCGCGGCGCCAGGGAGGGAGCGTGGCGGGCGGCGTCTGGAACAGCGTGCTTTCACTGCTCGGGATGGTCGCGCTGGGCGTGGCGTCGGTGCCGCTGTGGCTGCTGCCGCCGCTGTGGCCGCTGATCCCGGTGGCGATCCTGGCCTGGGTCAACCAGCAGGTGCTGCGCTACGACGCCGTGGCCGAGCACGCCGACGCGGAGGAAATGCGCGCCCTGTTCCGCGCCAACCGCGGCGCGCTCTACGGCCTGGGCTTCGCGCTGGCGCTGCTCGCCTACGTGCCGGTGGTGGGGCTGTTCGCCCCGGTGATCGTCGGCCTCGCCTTCATCCACTACCTGCTGGCGAAGCTGGAGGCGCTGCGCACCGCGCCCATCGAGGGCAAGGCGACCCTGGTCTCCTGATCACGCCTGCAGGCGCGTGACCGGCAGCTCGAGGCCGCGCACCGCCTCGGAGAGCTTCGCCAGCGCGCCCGAACGGTGGAAGCCGTGGCGCGAGGCGAGGACGACGCGCCGCGACGGCTGCGGATGGGTGAACGGCACCGCCTTCACCAGCGCGCTGCCGTGGCGCGCGGTAAGCGCGGTGGCCGGGAGCACGGTCACGCCCAGGCCCGAGGCCACCATGCTGCGCAGGGTCTCCAGCGAATTGCCCTGGCGGCCCGGCTCCGGCGGCCGCGAGAACTCGGTACAGGCATCGAGCACCTGGTCGCGGAAGCAGTGGCCTACCGGAAGGAGCAGCAGCTCGCCCGCGTCCAGGTCCTCGACCGCGACGGACTTGCGCTTGGCCAGCGCGTGCTTCGCCGGCACCACCACCTCGAAGTTCTCCTCGTAGAGCGGCAGCACGTCCACGCCGGGCGCCTCGTAGGGCAGGGCGAGGATCACCGCGTCCAGTTCCCCGGCGCGCAGCATCCGGTCCAGCGTCGCGGTGATGTTCTCCTCCACGTCCAGCGGCATCTCCGGCGCGAGGCGCCGCAGTGCGGCCACGAGACCAGGCAACAGGTAGGGGGCGATGGTGTGGATGATGCCCAGGCGCAGGATGCCCTTCAGGGGGTCCCGGCCCTGGCGCGCCACCAGCTTGACGCGCTCGGCCTCCGCCAGCGCGCGGCGCGCCTGTTCGACGATGCGCTCGCCCACCTCGGTGAGGAACACGCCGCGCTTGCCGCGCTCGAACAGGGTCACGCCCAGTTCCTCCTCGAGGTTCTTCACCGAGGCGGAGAGGCTGGGCTGGGAGACGAAGGAGCGCTCGGCGGCGCGGCCGAAGTGGCGTTCCTCGGCGACCGCGACGATGTACTTGAGCTCGGTCAAGGTCATAGGCTGTGACTATACCATGGATGGCGACAAAGTATTGGCCTGCAGTGATGTACTTCCCCCATCATGCGTCATCGATCGTTTTGCTCAATCTAAGGAGTCTTACCATGCTGCAGAACAAGGAAGGCCAGCGCGTCCCCCAGGTCAGCTTCCGCACCCGCGCCGCGGGCGAGTGGAAGACCGTGACCACGGAGGAGATCTTCAAGGGCCGGACCGTGGTGGTGTTCTCGCTGCCCGGCGCCTTCACCCCGACCTGCTCCTCCACCCACCTGCCGCGCTACAACGAGCTGGCGCCGGTGTTCCGCGCCAACGGCGTGGACCAGATCGTGTGCGTCTCGGTCAACGACGCCTTCGTCATGAACGAGTGGGCCAAGGACCAGGAGTCGGACAACGTGTTCCTGCTCCCGGACGGCAACGGCGAGTTCACCGACGGCATGGGCATGCTGGTGGACAAGGCGGACCTGGGCTTCGGCAAGCGCTCCTGGCGCTACTCGATGCTGGTGCGCGACGGCGTGGTGGTGAAGATGTTCGTCGAGCCGCAGAAGCCGGGCGACCCCTTCGAGGTCTCGGACGCGGACACCATGCTCGCCTACATCAACCCGAAGGCGAAGAAGCCCGACCAGGCGGCGATCCTGACCCGCGAGGGCTGCAGCTTCTGCGCGAAGGCGAAGGCGCTGCTGAAGGACCTGGGCTACAAGTACGTCGAGGTGCCGCTGGCGCACAACGGCCGCAGCACGGTCGTGGGCGCGATCACCGGCAAGGCGACCGTGCCGCAGGTGTTCATCAACGGCGCCCTGATCGGCGGCTGGGAAGACCTGGAGCGCTGGGCGAAGAAGGCAGCCTGACCCCTTAGACTGCGCGGGTGTGGCTCACACTCGCGCTCCTCTGCCTCGCCGCGCAGTTGTCCATGCTCGGCGTCCTGGCCTGGGGCGGGTGGGCGATGCGCCCGTTCGCCCCGGCGCCGCGGGATCCTGAGCGACCCTGGCCCGCCGTCTCCATCCTAGTCGCCGCGCGCGACGAGGCCTGGGGCGTGGAGGCCTGCGCGCGTTCCTTGCTCGCCCTCGACTATCCAGGCCTTGAGGTCATCGCCGTGGACGACCGCTCCACGGACGCGACCGGCGCCATCCTCGATCGCCTCGCGGCGCAGGATGCACGCCTCAGGGTCATCCATGTCGCCGAACTGCCGCCCGGCTGGCTGGGGAAGAACCACGCGCAGTGGCTGGGCGCCGGGCAGGCGCGCGGCGAGCTGCTCCTGTTCACCGACGCGGACATCGAGTTCTCGCCCTCGGCGCTGAGAGACGCCGTCTCCATCCTCGAGGCGGACCGGCTGGACCACCTCGCGCTCGGGCCCGCGCTGACGCTGCCCGGGATCCCGCTCGCCGCGTGCGTCGCGTACTTCGCGCGCCAGCTCACGCTGCTCATGCGGCCGTGGCGCGCGCGCGACCCCGGGTCCAGCGGCTACATCGGCGTCGGCGCCTTCAACCTGGTGCGCGCCTCGGCGTATCGCGCGGCGGGCGGCCACGAGCGCATCGCGCTGCGGCCGGACGACGACATCCGGCTGGGCCAGGTCCTGAAGCAGGCCGGATTCCACCAGGACGTGCGCCACGCTCCGGACGCGCTGCGCGTGACCTGGTACGGCAGCGTCGGCGAGTTCGTGCGCGGGCTGGAGAAGAACGTGCTCGCCGGACTCGACTACCGCGGCGCGCTGGGCCTGGCCGGCCTCGCGCTGCTGCTCGCGCTCGAAACGCTGCCCTGGATCGTCCTCGCGGCCGGAGACGGTGCCGCGCGCGCGGCCGCGGCGGGGGCGATCGCCGCCGCCATGCTCTCCATCGCGGCGATCCTCCACGTGGCGCGGGCGCCGGTGGCCGCGGCGCTCCTCGAGCCCTATGCGGCGGTGGTGTTCGCCTGGGCCTGCATGCGCTCCATCGTCCTCGCCTACGTTCGCGGCGGCATCATGTGGCGGGGCACGCACTATCGCCTGGAGGACCTGCGCCGGAACGAAATCTGAGCCCACGGTAAACTGGGTCGATGCCGCAGCACGCCATCGCAGTCGAGGGCCTGAGCTTCGAGTACCCGGGCGTGCGCGCGCTGGACGAGGTCGGGTTCACCGTCGGGCGCGGCAGCGTCACCGCGCTGGTGGGGCCCAATGGCGCCGGCAAGACCACGCTGCTGCGCTGCCTCGCCGGGCTGGACCGGCCGTTGCTGGGGGCGATCCAGGTCGCGGGCGTGGATGTGCTCGACGAGCCGCGCCTGGTGCACCGCCGGATCGGTTTCCTCTCGGATGTGTTCGGCCTGTATGACGCGCTGACGGTGCGCCAGTGCCTGGCGCACGCGGCCGCCGCCAACGGCGTGGCGCCGGAAAAACTGGAGCAGACCGTCGCGCGCACCGCGGCGCGCCTCGCCATCGACCAGAAGCTCGAGGCGCGCGCCGGCGAGCTCTCGCGCGGCCAGCGCCAGCGCGTCGCCATCGGCCAGGCGCTGGCGCACGAGCCGGAGGTCCTGCTGCTGGACGAGCCGGCCTCGGGCCTGGACCCGGAGGCCCGGCATTCGCTGGCGGTCCTGTTCCGGCGCCTGCAGTCCGAGGGCGTGACGCTGCTCGTGTCCTCCCACATCCTGGCCGAACTCGATGCCTATTCCACGCACATGCTGGTGATGCGCGCAGGGCGTGTGATCGAGAACCGGTCGCTGCACCAGGCCGCGGAGGAACGCCGGCGCCTGCGCATCGAGCTGGCGGCGGCCGACCCCCGGCTGCGCGCCGCGCTGCAGGCGATGCCGGGGCTCGCGCTGATCGAGTCGGATGAACGGTGCGCCGTCGTCGAACTGCGCGGTGGGTCGGCAGAACAGGCGCGCCTGCTGGCGGCGCTGGTCGCCGCCGGCCTGCCGGTGAGCCGCTTTGGTGAAGAGCGCGAGGACCTGCACTCGTCCTACATGCGCACCGTGGCGGAGGCGCGATGAACCCGGAGTTCCGCCGCAACCTCTGGCTGGAGCTGTCCGTGCACCGCGTGGTGGCGATGCCGGCGATGCTGCTGCTCGTGCTGGCGCTGGTGTATGCCGCCAGCGAGGATCGCGCCGGCAACGTGGCGCTGGCGGCGGCGGTGATCGCCGGCGCGCTGCTGGGCATCTGGGGCTCGCGCAACGCGGTGGAATGCGTGGCGGAGGAAGTGCGCGCGCGGACCTGGGACGGCCAGCGCATGTCCGCTATCGGCCCGTGGGCCATGACCTGGGGCAAGCTGCTGGGCGCGACCGCCTTCGCCTGGTATGGCGCACTGATGGCGCTCGTCGTCGTGCTCGTCGTGGCGCCGCCCGACTGGTCGCGCTCGCCGCTGCGCGTGACCGCGCTGCTCGCCGCATCCGGAGTGCTGCTGCAGGCAGTGGCCTGCCTTGGCGGGCTGGCGGTGGCGCGCAAGGGCTACGCGCGCCGCGGCGCTTCCGGCGGTTGGGCGCTGATCCTGATCCTGTTCGTCTTCGGTCCCGGGATGCTCGGTTTCTTCTCGGAAACCGCGCGCCCCGTCGATTGGTGGGGCGGACGCTACGCGTTCGACGACTTCCTGCTGGGCAGCGTGTCGGTGTTCGCAGCCTGGGCGGTGTTCGGCGTCTACCGCAGCATGGCCGTCGAGCTGCAGGTGCGGACGCTACCCTGGGCATTTGCGGCGTTCATCCTGTTCCTGACCGCCTACTTCGCCGGGTTCTGGGTGCATGGGGGCGCGGCTGCGTTGGGGGCGCGCAATGCCATCCTGATCTGGGGCCTGCTGATGGCCGCTTCGCTGACGTACCTGCAGTTGTTCGGCGAAAGCACCGGGGTCGTGGTGTTCCGCCGCGTGCAGGTGCGACTGCAACGCGGCGAGTGGCGCCGCGCCCTGGAGGAAATGCCCTGCTGGCCGGTTGGCGTGGTCCTCGCGGGCCTGTTCGCCGGGCTGGGCGCGCTGCTGCTCGATGTGCCGCAACGGGCCGACAGTCCGCTGCACGACCTGGCTGGCGCGCCGCTGGCGCTGTTCCTGCTCCTCGCGCGGGATGCGGCGATTTTCCTGGTGTTCGCGTTCGCGCGCCAGCCGCGCCGCGTCGAGGCGGCGACGCTGTTCTACCTCGTGATGCTCTATGGCATCGTGCCGGGCCTCCTGGTCGCCTCGGACCTGCGGGGGCTGGCGCAGCTCGTGCTGCCGCCGGTGCTCGCGACGCCGGGCAAGGCCGCCGCGATAGCTGCGGTGCACGCCGCGATCGCCTGTGCGCTGGCCGCATGGCGCTGGCGCGCCAGCCGGACCTTCGAAAGGAACACCGAAGCATGAACATCGGCGCTTTCGTCATCGGCGACGAGATCCTGGTCGGCAAGCGCCAGGACAAGCACATGGCCTTCCTCATCCAGGCACTCGCGAAGCGCGGGCTGCGCCTCACCCGGTGCGAGTACCTGGGCGACGACCCGGACCGGTTGACCGCCGCGTTGACGCGCTCGTTCGATTCCGGGGACATCGTGTTCAGCTTCGGCGGCATCGGCGCCACGCCGGATGACCATACCCGCCAGTGCGCCGCCGCCGCGCTGGGCGTGCCGCTGGCGCTGCACCCGGACGCCGAGCGCGAGATCCGCGGCCGCTTCGGCGCCGAGATCACGCCCAAGCGCCTGGAAATGGGCGAGTTTCCCGTCGGCTCGGAGATCATCCCGAACCCGTTCAACCGCATTCCCGGGTTCATGGTCCGCGAGCACTGGTTCGTGCCGGGCTTCCCGCAGATGGCCTGGCCGATGGCGGAGTGGGTGCTGGACACGAAATACCGGCACCTGCTTGACCGCGACCGCTGGGCCGAGGGCTCGATCTTCGTCTATGAGGCGGGGGAGAGCCAGCTGGTGCCGCAGATGCAGGAAGTGGGCGCGCGCTTTCCCGGCGTGAAGGTGTTCAGCCTGCCCTCGATGGGGGAGGACGGTTCGCGCCGGCACGTGGAACTGGGGGTGCGCGGGGACCCGGCGCAGGCGGGCGAGGCGCTCGAGCTGCTGAAGGCCGGCGTGACGGCCGCGGGATTCCCGTTCAGCGACGCCCTGAAATGAAAAGCCCCGCTGGTGCGGGGCTTTTCATTACTTCTTTTTCCTCAACGCCCGCTTCTTCTGCGGGGCGCGCCTTGCGCTAGATCGGGCTTTGGCTGCGGTCCTGGCTTTTGCCTTGACCTTGCCGCGGCGCGGTTTGGCGCTTAGGCGGCTTTTTTTGCCTTGGCGAGGCCTTTGACGGTCTCGGTGGCGGCGGCGACGTTGGCTTCAGCGATCTCGCTGGCCTGCTTGGCGACCTTGTTGAAGTTGTCGTAGGCCGAGTTGGCGGCGGCGATCATCTGCTTGACCGCGGTGACGGCGACATCGGAGCCGGCCGGGGCGTTCTTGGCGGCCTTGTCCAGCAGCGAGACGAAGTTCTCGTTCATCTCCGAAACGCGGCGCTCGTTCATTTTCGCGAACTCGGCGCTGGCTTCGGTGGCGACTTCGTACACGCTCTTCGAGTAGGCGATGGCCTTTTCGATCGTCGGCTGGGCGAAGGTGCTCTGCAGGCCGATGAACTCCTGCACGTCCTTGGCGCCGGTCAGCGCGCGGGCGTTGGCGATGCTGTCCTCGAAAGCCGACTTGACGGCGTTCGCGTTCAGGTTCGCCAGCTTCTCGATCGCCGCGAACTGCGCGGTGTAGAGCGACAGGATGGAGTCGATGCTGGCCTTGCCGGCGGCTTGGATCTGTTCGGGCGTCACGTACATGGTCAATCTCCTAGAATGGTTTTGGGCGGGAATCTTTCGGCGCGCTTTGTGCGCCGCAGCAACGACAATTTAAGGCCGTTAGCATTGAATGTCAAGGATTTATTGCAGTGCAGCATAAATCCTTGATGTATCGCACAAATCCTGGGCGGAGTGTCCCGAGACGGGGCGCCAGGCGTTTGAAACGCCGAGGAATTTGACGCCGCCGGGGCGGACGGCTAGAAGGCCGCTTCCCCATGGCGACACCCCAGGCATCCCACTCGGACCACGTCCCGCGCTCGCTCTGGCTGGTGCTCGCCGGCCTGACCCTGATCTGGGGCTTCAACTGGACCGCGATGAAGGTCGCGATCACCGAGGTGCAGCCATTCACCTTCCGCACCGTGTGCCTCGCCTCCGGGGCGATGCTCCTGTTCGGCTACCTGCGCGCCACCGGGCAGGCGCTCACCATCCCGCGCGCGGCGTGGCCGCGGCTGGCGCTGATCGCCTTCTTCAATATCACGCTGTGGAACCTGCTGGTGGTGTTCGGCCTGGACCTGATGCATTCGGGCCGCGCCGCCATCATCGCCTACACCATGCCGGCCTGGGCGATCCCGCTGTCGGTGCTGGTCCTGGGCGATCGCATCACCGGGCGCAAGCTCCTTGGCCTTGCGCTTGGCATGGCGGGGATGGCCCTGCTCATGGTTGAGGAAGTGGCGCGCCTGCGCAGCGCGCCGCTGGGCGCGCTGCTCATGCTGGGCGCGGCCTGGGCCTGGGCCATCGGCACCGTGCTGCAGAAGAAGATTCCGGTGCGCGTGCCGGTGGGGACCTTCACCGCCTGGCTGATGGTGGTGGGCGGCATCCCGATACACATCGGCACTTTCCTGATCGAGGACCCGCGCCACCTGGCGACCATCGGCGGTCCGGCGCTCGCCGGGCTGATGTTCAACGCCATCATCGTTTTCGGCTGGGCACACTGGGCGTGGATCAAGCTCTCCACATCCATGTCGGTGACGGTGTTCTCGCTCAGCATGCTCATGATCCCGATCGTCGGCGTGCTGAGCGGCGCACTGTTCCTCGGCGAGCGACCCGGCTGGCCCGAGTTTGCCGCGCTCGCGCTGGTGCTGGGGTCGCTGCTTACGGTGATCGTGCCGCAGCGTTCACGCTGATCGTGCGCCTGCGCGGGATCGCACTGGGGTCCCAGGCGCCTCTTGCCCATAGGAGCAGGTCGCCGTCGGCGACATCGGCGGGCGCGGCATGGCCGAGGAACGCAAGCGCCGCGCGCAGGTCGCGCGAAGAGCCCTCGGCCGCGTCCTTCTGCTTGGACAGCTTCTCCCCGGCGGCGGTCACCGCCACCGGAACATGCAGGTAGCGCGGCGCGGGCAGTCCGAGCAGCCGCTGCAGGTGGATCTGGCGCGGCGTGGAGTCGATCAGGTCGGCGCCGCGCACCACGTCGGTGATGCCCTGTTCCGCGTCATCCACGACCACCGCAAGCTGGTAGGCGAAGGTGTTGTCGGCACGAAACACCACGAAATCTCCGACCTCGCGCTCGACCGACTGTTCAACCGGGCCCTGCAAGCGGTCTACAAACGCGATCGCTTCGGCCTTCGTCCTTACCCTGATCGCGCGCGGGCTTTTTCCGCGCGCGAAGCCGCCACGACAGGTTCCCGCATACACCCCAGCACCGTCCGGAGTGATCGCGGAATCCGCGATCTCCTTGCGCGTACAAGCGCACCAATACGTGGCCTCCATCGAAGCCAGCCGTTCCAGCGCCTCCCGATAGAGATCCAGCCGCCGGCTCTGCCACGATACCTCCCCGTCCCAATGCAACCCGGCCGCATCGAATTGCGCCAGGATCCGGTCCGCGGCCTCCGATTTCACTCTAGGCCGGTCGAGGTCCTCCATGCGCAGCAGCCATCTCCCGCCCGCGGCGCGCGCGTCGAGCCAGCTCGCGATCGCGGCGACGAAGGAGCCGAAATGCAGCGGACCGGTGGGGGAGGGGGCGAATCTGCCAACGTAGGAAGGGTCGGGTTGAAGCGGCATGCGCCGCCCCAATATACACTGCACATTTCCCCAATCAGGACGATCCCGTCATGGCCACCGTAGACCTCACCAAGGACAATTTCGAGCAGACCGTGACGGATAACCAGATCGTCATCGTGGACTTCTGGGCGCCGTGGTGCGGCCCGTGCAAGGGCTTCGCACCCGTGTTCGAGAAGGCCGCCGAGTCGCACACGGACGTGGTGTTCGGCAAGGTGAACACGGACGAGCAGCAGGAGCTCGCCGGCGCGTTCAACATCCGCTCCATCCCGACGCTGATGATCTTCCGCGAGAAAGTGGTGCTGTTCCAGCAGGCGGGCGCGCTGCCCGGCCAGGCGCTGGAACAGGTGCTGGCGCAGGCGAAGTCCATCGACATGGCCAAGGTGCACCAGGAGGTCGCCAGCCAGCAGGCCGGCGGCGAAGGGCAGCCGGCTTGATCGAGCTGCGCCGCAGCGCGGAGCGCGGCTATGCCGACCACGGCTGGCTGAAGTCGTTCCACAGCTTCTCCTTCGCCGGGTACCACGACCCGAGGCACATGGGATTCGGGCCGCTGCGCGTCATCAACGAGGACCGGGTGCGCGCCGGCAGCGGCTTCGGCAGGCACGGCCACCGCGACATGGAGATCATCAGCTACGTGCTCGAGGGCGCGCTGGCGCACGAGGACTCGATGGGAAACGGCTCGGCCATCGTGCCGGGCGACGTGCAGCGCATGAGCGCGGGCACCGGGGTGCAGCACAGCGAGTTCAATCACGACAAGGTCGGCGCGACGCATTTTCTGCAGATATGGATAGAGCCGGCGCAGGCGGGGATTCAACCCTCCTATGAGCAGAAGCACTTCGACGCCGCCGCCAAGCGCGGCCGCCTGCGCCTGATCGCCTCGCCCGACGGCGCGGAGGGCTCGGTGAAGCTGCACCAGGACGCGCGCGTCTATGCCGCGCTGCTCGAGGGCGCCGAGCGCGCCACGCATGCCCTCGCGCCAGGCCGCCGTGCCTACGTGCACGTCGCGCGCGGCGCGCTCGAAGTGAATGGCGAGCGGCTGGAGGCGGGCGACGCGCTCAAGGCGCGCGACGTGGCGCAGGTCGTGCTGGAGAAGGGCGCGGGGGCCGAAGTGCTACTGTTCGACCTGCCGTGACAGATGAAAGGCGACGCGACGTCGTCGTTCCCGAATAGGAGTCAAGAATGGACACCGGAATCAGCGCCAAGGACCGCAACACCATCGCCGGCGGGCTCTCCCGGCTGCTGGCGGACACCTACGTCCTGTACCTGAAGACGCACAATTTCCACTGGAACGTAGAGGGGCCGATGTTCCAGACCCTGCACCTGATGTTCATGACCCAGTACACCGAGGCCTGGAACTCGATCGACCTGATCGCGGAGCGGATCCGCGCGCTCGGCCATTACGCGCCCGGAACCTACAAGCAGTACATCCGGCTCGCCACGGTCAACGAGACCGAGGGCGTGCCGAAGGCCGAGCGCATGATCAAGGACCTGATCGAAGGCCAGGAAGCCGTGGCGCGCACCGCGCGCTCGGTGCTGCCGCTGGCCGAGAAGGCCAACGACCAGCCCACGCTCGACCTCCTCACGCAGCGCCTCGACATCCACGAGAAGAACGCGTGGATGCTCAGAAGCCTGCTGAAGAAGTAGCCCCCG
Organism: Burkholderiales bacterium; assembly: GCA_022844545.1. Taxonomy (GTDB): domain Bacteria; phylum Pseudomonadota; class Gammaproteobacteria; order Burkholderiales; family SG8-39; genus RBG-16-66-20. The sequence continues at coordinate 20,570 of JALHLN010000001.1, forward strand.
CCGGGGCCGCCGCAGTGAGCGGCGCGCGCATCGAGAAGGACGCCTTCGGCCCGATCGAGGTGCCGGCGGAGCGCCTGTGGGGCGCCCAGACCGAGCGCAGCCTGCGTTTCTTCCGCATCGGCGGCGACCGCATGCCGCGGCCGGTGATCCTCGCCCTGGCGCGCATCAAGCGCGCCGCGGCGCAGGCCAACGCGACGCTCGGGTTGCTGGACGAAGCCAGGGCCGGCGCCATCGCGCGCGGCGCGGGCGAAGTGCTGGAAGGGCGCCATGACGCCGAGTTCCCGCTGGTGGTGTGGCAGACCGGCTCCGGCACCCAGTCGAACATGAACGTGAACGAGGTGCTGGCGAACCGCGCCTCGGAGCTGCTGGGCGGGCCCCGCGGCGAGGGACGCCTGGTGCACCCGAACGACCATGTGAACCTGGGCCAGTCCTCCAACGACGTGTTCCCGACCGCAATGCACGTCGCCGCCGCCCAGGCGCTGCGCGACGAACTGCTCCCCGAGCTGGGAAAGCTGGCGGCCTCGCTGGAGGCGAAGCGCGCCGCGTTCGAGGACATCATCAAGATCGGCCGCACCCACCTGCAGGACGCCACCCCGCTCACGCTGGGCCAGGAGTTCTCCGGCTACGTGGCGCAGCTGGGCCAGGCGCGGCGCGCGATCGAGGCCGCGCTGCCGGGCCTGAGCGAACTTGCCATTGGCGGCACCGCGGTCGGCACCGGCCTGAACACGCACCCGCGCTTTGCGCAGATGGTGGCGGATGCGCTTGCCGCCGAGACCGGCATCGCATTCGCGCCGGCGGAGAACCGGTTCGCGGCGCTGGCGGGGCACGAGGCGCTGGTGTTCGCGCACGGGGCGCTGAAGACGCTCGCCGCCGCGCTCTCCAAGATCGCCAACGACATCCGCCTGCTTGCCTCAGGCCCGCGCTCGGGGCTGGGCGAGCTGGCGATCCCGGAGAACGAGCCGGGCAGCTCCATCATGCCGGGCAAGGTGAATCCCACCCAGGCGGAGGCACTGACCATGCTGTGCGCCCAGGTGATGGGCAACGACGTCGCCCTCGGCATCGGCGGCGCCTCCGGGCACTTCGAGCTCAATGTCTACAAGCCGCTCATCATCCACAACTTCCTGCACAGCGCGCGCCTGCTGGCCGACGGCATGGCGAGCTTCGAGGCGCACTGCGTGCGCGGCATCGAGCCCAATCGCGCGCGCATCGACGAGCTGGTGGGTCGGTCCCTGATGCTGGTGACCGCGTTGGCGCCGCGCATCGGCTATGATCGCGCCGCCGCGATCGCCAAGAAGGCGCACCGCGAGGGAAGCACGCTGCGCGAGGCGGCATTGGCGCTGGGGCACGTGTCCGCGGCGGATTTCGACGACTGGGTAAGGGCGCAAGACATGCTGGGACCGAAGCAATGAATAGACGCGGATTCCTCGCCACGCTGGGCGCGCTGGGCGCCACCGCCGGTTGCTCGACGCCGGGCGTCAAGCTGGATGCACCCTACATTCAGACCCCGTACGGGGTGGTGGAGGAAATGCTGCAGCTCGCGAAAGTGGGGCCGAGCGACGTGCTCTACGACCTCGGTTGCGGCGACGGCCGCATCGTGATCACGGCGGCGCAGGTGCACGGCGCGCGGGGGGTCGGGATCGACATCGATCCGCGTCGCATCGCCGAGGCGAACGAGGCGGCGAGGCGCGCCGGCGTCGCCGGACGGGTGCGGTTCGCGGTGCAGGACCTGTTCCAGACCGACTTTTCCGAGGCGAGCGTGGTCTCGCTGTACCTTTATCCGGAGCTGAACGCCCGTCTTAGGCCGAAGCTGCTGGCCGACCTCAAGCCGGGATCGCGCATCGTCTCGCACCAGTTCGGCATAGGAGACTGGACGCCGCTCGCGACCAAGCAGGTGACGCCGAGCGACCGCGAGCACTGGACGACCGGGGACCGGGACCACTTGATCCATCTGTGGATCGTGCCGCCGCGCTGAGCGCCGAGGCAAGTCCGGCGCGCCCGGTGGGATAAGATTCGCCCCCCATGTCCGTCGTCGTCCTCCTCTCCGGCAGGGGCAGCAACCTGCGGGCACTCGTCGAAGCCGGGATTCCCGTCTCCGGCGTGATCAGCAATGTCGCCGGCGCCGGCGGGCTCGCCATCGCGGCGGCGCGCGGCATACCGGCGCAGACCATCGCGCACCGGGACTTCGCCTCGCGAGAGGCCTTCGACGCCGCGCTGGCCGCGGCGATCGATGGCCTGGCGCCGAAGCTGGTGGCTCTGGCCGGGTTCATGCGCATCCTGACGCCGGGATTCGCGCAGCGCTACGCGGGGCGGTTGGTGAACATCCATCCGTCGCTGCTGCCGTCGTTCACCGGCCTGGACACGCACGCGAGGGCGATCGCCGCGGGCGTGAAGCTGCACGGCTGCACGGTCCATTTCGTCACCGCGGAACTCGACCACGGCCCGATCATCGCGCAGGCCGCGGTCCCGGTGAGGGGAGACGACACGCCTGACACGCTCGCCGCGCGCGTGCTGCGCGAAGAGCACGCGCTCTACCCGCGGGCGCTGCGCTGGTTTCTCGATGGCCGCCTTGTCCTCGAAAACGGGCAGGTGCGCGTTAAGGGTGGGGATGCGCAAGCTTTCTTTGCTGCTTAGCCTGGCCTGCGCCGCGGGCGCCGCGCTGGCGGCGCCGCCGCAGCGCGTGGGCGTGGAGTACGAGCTCCGGCGCAACGGCTCCGCCGTTGCCGAGGTCAGCGAGCGCCTGGAGCACGACGGCAAGGACTACCGCCTGTCACAGACCTGGAAAGGCAAGGGCGTCTACGGGCTTCGCGGCGAGGCGCGGCGCTCCAGCGCGGGCAGCATCGGGCCGGACGGCCTGCGGCCCGCGGCGTTCGAGGACCTGCGTCCGGGCAAGGATCCGCGGCGCGCCAGCCCGGCCGCCGGCGCGCAGGACCGCCTCAGCGTGCTTTGGCACTTCGCGTTCAAGCCGCCCGCCGCGCGCGTGACGTTGCGGGTCGCGGATGGCCGCGGCGTGTCCACGCACGTCTACGAGCCGGCCGGCCGCGAGCGGATCCGGACGCCCGCTGGCGAGTTCCACGCGCTCAGGCTGGAGCGCGTGGACGACGATCGCCGCGCGCAGGTCTGGCTCGCGCCGGAGCGGGGCAATGTCCCGGTCCGCGTCCTGGTCACGGAGAAGGACGGCACCGTGGTCGAAGTGATCGCCATCCGGATCGCGCAGTGACGCCGCGCCCGGCGCTGGTGGGGCAGGCCGCGGTGCTCCTGGGCGAGTTGCTGCGCTTCTCGGGGCCCGCCGATCAGGCGGTGTCCCGGTACTTCCGCGCCCATCGCAACTTCGGCCGCGAGGACCGCGCCTTCATCGCCGAGACGGTGTATGCGGTGCTGCGGCGCAAGCGCTCGCTCGTGGCGGCGGCGGGATCCCAGGAGCCGCGCGCGCTGGTGCTGGCGGCGCTGGTCCGCGTCCTCGGCTTCTCGGGGCGCTCGATGGAAAGCTCGCTCCAGGAGGGTGAAGCCGACCTGATCACGAAGGTAAAGTCCTTCGACATCCGCCAGCTCGCGCCCGCGGAGCAGTTCGACCTGCCCGACTGGCTTTGGGAACGGCTGCAGGCGCAGAACGGCGCCGGCGAGGCGCAAAAGGTCGCGCAGGCGTTGCTCAACGCGGCGCCGCTCGACCTGCGCGTCAACCTGGCGAAGCTCGCGCGCGACGAGGCGCTGCAGCGCCTGCGGCAGGACGGGCTCGAAGGACAGCCGACGCCGCATTCCCCGGCCGGGATCCGCCTCAAGGGCAAGCCATCGATCAACAAGCACCCGCTGTTCCTGGACGGCTCGGTCGAGGTGCAGGACGAAGGCAGCCAGCTGCTGGCCTACCTGCTCGCGCCACGCCGCGGCGAGATGGTGGCGGATTTCTGCGCCGGCGCCGGCGGCAAGACGCTTGCGCTCGCGATGCTGATGCGCAACAGCGGCCGGCTCTACGCCATGGACGTCTCGGCCAAGCGCCTGAGCCAGATGGGCCCGCGCGCCGCGCGCGCGGGAGTATCCAACGTGCACCCGATCGTGCTCGAGGGGGAGAACGACCTGCGCGCCAGGCGCCTCTCGGCCAAGCTGGACCGCGTGCTGGTGGACGCTCCCTGCAGCGGCTTCGGCACCCTGCGGCGCAACCCGGACCTGAAGTGGCGCCAGCATCCGGAAGCGGTCGCGGAGCTGGCGCAGAAGCAGTTGCGCATCCTCACTGCCGCGGCGAAGCTGGTGAAGTCCGGTGGCCGCCTGGTCTATGCCACCTGCAGTTTGCTCTCCGAGGAGAACGAGGAAGTCGTGGCAGCGTTCCGGCAGGGCGCGGGCGAGGCCTTCGCCGAGCTGCATTGCGGGGAACTGCTTGCGGCGCAACGCATCGAACTGCAGTCCGGACCCCGGCTGCGCTTGTGGCCGCACCTGCACGGCACCGACGGGTTTTTCGCGGCAGCTTTCAAGCGCGAGTAAGCGGGGGGCGGGCCGAACGCCCAATTTCCCCTTCCACAACGGGATGTTAGGGTTCCGACGGAAGAGTTCCCCAAGGCATGACATTGTTTTCATTGCGGGTTTTGGGCATTCGCGTAGAATCCGCGGGGCCTGTCCCGCCGGGACGCCATTAACTCAAGGTGACGATGCTCTTCTCCGGATATCTGGATCTTTCCTGGTGGCAACTGGTGCTGGTGGCGCTGGCCCTGACGCACGTCACCATCGCATCGGTCACCATCTTCCTGCATCGCCACCAGGCGCACCGCGCCATCGACCTGCACCCGATCCCTTCGCATTTCTTCCGCTTCTGGCTCTGGCTCACCACGGGCATGGTGACCAAGGAGTGGGCGGCGATCCATCGCAAGCACCACGCCAAGTGCGAGACCCGGGAGGATCCCCATAGCCCGCAGGTACACGGCATCAACAAGGTTCTGTGGCTGGGCGTGTTCCTGTACGTAAAGGAATCGCACCACCCGGAGACCATGGAGCGCTACGGCCACGGCACGCCGGACGACTGGATGGAGCGCAACGTCTACGCCCGGCACGCGGTGCTCGGCCTCTGGCTGATGGGCGCGGTCGACGTCGCGCTGTTCGGGCTGGTCCCGGGCCTGCTCATCCTGGTGACGCAGATCGTCTGGATCCCGTTCTGGGCCGCCGGCGTCATCAACGGCATCGGGCACTTCTGGGGCTACCGCAACTGGGACGTGCCGGCGCCCGACGCCAGCCGCAACATCTCCCCGATTGGCATCCTGATCGGCGGCGAGGAACTGCACAACAACCACCACGCCTTCCCGGCTTCGGCCAGGTTCGCGCTGAAGTGGTACGAGTTCGACATCGGCTGGATCTACATCAAGGCGCTGGAGTCGATGGGCCTTGCCACGGTGAAAAAGGTGGCGCCGACGCCGCGTTTCTCCGACCCCAAGCCGGTGTGCGACGAGAAGACGCTCGAAGCCGTGATCGCCAACCGCTACGACGTCCTGGCGCGCTACGCGCGCTCGCTCAAGGCGACCTACCGCCAGGAACTGGCGCGCCTGGGGCAGGCCTCGCGCGAGGCCGAGGTGCTGAAGTCCGTCAGAGTGAACCTGGTCCGCACGCGCGACCATTCCGCAGCGGAGAAGGCCCGCATCGCCGAGGCGCGAAAGGCGTCGAAGGCGATCGACACCGCGCTCACCCTGCGCGAGGAACTCGCCGCGCTGTGGGCGCGCTCCAGCGCGTCGCGCGAGCAGCTGCTCAAGCAGTTGCAGGACTGGGTGCACAAGGCCGAGACCAGCGGCGTTACGCCTCTGGTTGAGTTCAGCCGGCGCTTGCGCTGCTACGCCTGAGCGGTTGTTCCCCGGCGCAAGCCGGAGATGAAAAAGGCCCGCTCGCAGCGGGCCTTTTCATTGGTACAGGAAGGCCGAAGGCTACTTCAGCTTCGTTTCCTTGTACATCACGTGCTTGCGCGCCTTGGGATCGTATTTCATGAGCTCCAGCTTCTCGGGCTTGGTGCGCTTGTTCTTGGTGGTGGTGTAGAAGTGGCCGGTTCCGGCGCTGGACTCGAGCTTGATCTTTTCCCGCATGCGGTTCTCCTCAGGCTGCCTTGCGCTTGGCTTCGATCTCGGCCAGCACGGCCTCCACGCCCAGCTTGTCGATTCGGCGCAGGCCAGCGGTGGACACGCGCAGGCGCACCCAGCGCTTCTGCGTTTCGACCCAGAAACGGCGGTAGTGCAGGTTGGGCTGGAAAGTGCGGATGGTCTTGTTGTTGGCGTGCGAGACCAGGTGGCCCTTCATGGGCTTCTTGCCGGTGACTGCGCAAATTCGGGACATGGTTCCGGGCCCTTTGAAAAAGGCGCGAATTATAGCAGGAAACGGCGCCGGAAAAGGCCGGTAAAACAGGCACTTCACCCGGGGCTCAGAGCAGGCCGCGTTCGGCGAAGGACAGCGTCTGGCGGCCGGCGACGATGAAGTGGTCCAGCACCTTCACCTCCACCAGCGCCAGGGCCTCCCGCAGGTTGCGGGTGAGGAGTTCGTCGGCTTGCGAGGGTTGGGCCACGCCCGACGGGTGGTTGTGGGCGAAGATCACGGCCGCCGCGTTCGCCGCCAGCGCCGCCTTCACGACTTCCCTGGGGTAAACCGAAGTCTGGGTCAGGGTGCCCCTGAACAGCTCCCGGCACTCGATCACCCGGTGCTGGGCGTCCAGCCACAGGCAGACGAAGACCTCGTGTGACAGGCCGCCGAGCTGGATCCGCAGGTAGTCGCGCACCGCGCCAGGGGAGGTGAGCGCCGCGCCCGCCTTGAGATCCTCCTCCAGGCAGCGCCGCGCCACCTCCAGCACCGCGCGCAGCAGCGCCTGCTTGGCTGGTCCGAGGCCTTTGGCGCGGAGTTCCTGGGGCGCGCGGAACAGACCAACCAGGCCCCCCGAGCCCTGGAGGAGTTCCCGCGCCACTTCTACCGCAGTCTTCCCGCGGACACCGGTGCGCAGGAAGACCGCAAGCAGTTCCGCGTCGCTCAGCGCCGCGGCGCCCTGCGCCATCAGCCGCTCCCGCGGCCGTTCGGCAAGCGGCCAGTCCGATATCGCCATGGCAGATGCCTTTTCCCGGATTCCTCTACAATCCCAGTCCCTTAACGCCCGGGGTGGCTGGCGCGATGACAGTGAAGGGAAAGCGGATTCTGCTTGGCCTGACGGGCGGCATCGCCGCCTACAAGGCCGCCGAACTGGCGCGGGCCCTGGGCCGCGCTGGCTGCGACGTCCGTGTCGCGATGACCGAGGCCGCGACCCGCTTCATCACACCGGTGACGCTGCAGGCCCTGACCGGGCAGGCGGTGTGGACCGACCTCTGGGATCCGCGAGTCGCGGACAACATGTCCCATATCGAGCTGTCGCGGGACCGCGACCTCATCTTGGTTGCGCCGGCTTCGGCGGATTTCATGGCCAAGGCCGCTCAGGGCCTGGCGGATGACCTGCTCACGACGCTGGTGCTGGCACGGCGCTGCCCGCTGATGGTGGCCCCGGCGATGAATGTGGAGATGTGGGACAACCCGGCGACGCAACGCAACCTTCGCACCCTGCGCGCGGACGGAGTCGTCTTCGCCGGTCCGGCAGCTGGCGACCAGGCCTGCGGCGAGACCGGCATGGGCCGCATGCTGGAACCCGCGGCGATCGTCGCCGAGGTCGAGGCCCTGTTCCAGCCGAAGTCGCTCGCCGGCAAGCGCGTGCTGGTGACGGCGGGGCCAACCGAGGAGCGCATCGACCCGGTGCGCGTCATCACCAATACCAGTTCCGGGAAGATGGGATACGCGGTGGCGCGCGCGGCGCGCGAGGCGGGCGCCGAGGTCACGCTGGTGAGCGGGCCGGTGGCGCTGGAGGCTCCCGCCGGCGTGGCGCGCGTCAGCGTGCGCAGTGCGCAGCAGATGTTCGACGCGGTGAAGGCGGCGGTGAAGGGCAGCGACATCTTCATCTCGGTCGCCGCGGTCGCGGACTGGAAGGTGAAGAATTCGTCGCGGCAGAAGATCAAGAAGGCGAACGGGCGCGCGCCGGCGCTGCAGTTCGAGGAGAACCCGGACATCCTGGCCTGGGTGGCGGCGCAGAAGGACGCGCCGTTCTGCGTCGGCTTCGCCGCGGAGAGCGAGAAGGTCGAGGCGCACGCGCGCGCCAAGCGGCTGAAGAAGGGCGTGCCGCTGATCGCCGCCAACCTGGCGCAGACTGCCATGGGAGCTGACGACAACGCCCTCACCCTGTATGACGATCGCGGCCGGCACCCGCTTGGGCGCGGCCCGAAGCTCGATCAGGCGCGAAAGCTGGTCGCCCACTTCGCCGCGATGCTGAACAAGGCGCGCTAGTGCGGCGCCTGGATGTGAAGATCCTCGACCCGAGGATCCGGGAGATGCTGCCCCAGTACGGCACGCCCGGCGCGGCGGGCCTGGACCTGCGCGCCTGCCTCGATGCCCCGCTGACGCTGCAGCCGGGCGACAGCCGGCTGGTGGCCTCCGGCATCGCGATCCACATCGGCGACCCGGGTTACGCGGCGATCATCCTGCCGCGTTCCGGCCTTGGGGCGAAGAACGGGATCGTGCTGGGCAACCTGGTCGGCCTGATCGACTCCGATTACCAGGGCCAGGTGTTCATCTCGATGTGGAACCGCGGCCAGGCGGCGTTCACCATCCAGCCCATGGACCGCATTGCGCAGTTGGTGGTGGTGCCGGTGGCGCAGGTCGAGTTCAACGTCGTCGAGGACTTCGCGGCCTCGACCCGCGGCGCCGGCGGCTTCGGCAGTACCGGTAAGGGCTAGCCCAGGCTGTCGGCCCAGATCGTCCGGGCCCAGTTCCACGCCATGCTGGCCTCGTCTTCGCTGCGCGCCGCCGATACCCCGCCCGAGCCCTTCACCGGAACCAGCGTGCCCTGCCCGGCGTTCCATTCGTGCACCGAGGAGACGCGGATCGCCTCCTTCTGCGACACGAAGCTGTAGCAGGTGTTGATGATCTTCGGGTCGGAACCGGCTCCGCGGCCGGTCAGCGCGCCGACGATCGCGGCGGCCGCGATCTTGGCGTGGTTGTTGGCCATGCTGCCCGACTTGGGCATGCCGGGCGCCGACAGCGTGGCGTCGCCCAGGACGTGGACGCCGGGAACCTTCTTCGATTCCATGCTGCGCCAGTCGACGTCGCACCAGCGGTTGTTGTGCGTGATCAGCCCGGCCTTCACGGCGATGTCGCCGGCGCCGTGCGGCGGCACCACGTTGAGCACGTCGCCTCTGACGGTATCGAACTCGGTGCGCACCGCGCCGCCCTCGATCGCGACCACCTTCGCGTTGCCGCGATACTCCAGGTTGCCGGCGTAGTGGTCCTTCCAGGCTGCCTTGAACAGGCCGCCCTTGGAGGTGACGTCGGGATTGGCGTCCAGCACCAGCACCTTGGACCGGGGCTTGGCCTGCTTCAGGTAGGCCGCGATCATGCTGGCGCGCTCGTACGGTCCCGGCGGGCAGCGATATGGCGCCGCAGGGATGGACAGGATCGCGACGCCGCCGTCGCGCATGCCTTCGAGCTGGCGCCGCAGCTCCACCGTCTGCGCGCCGGCCTTCCAGGCATGGAGCACCCGGCCCTGCTGCATCGCGGGCTCGTAGCCCTGGATCTCGCCGAAGTTGAAGTCGATGCCGGGGGACACGACCAGGCGCTCGTAGGTGACGTCGCCGCCCCGTGCCAGGCGCACGGTTTTCTTCGCCGCGTCGATGGCCACCGCCTCGTCCCGCACCACCTGGACGCCGTGCTGGCGCAGGCCGTCGTAGCCGGTGGTGATGTCCTGCATGCTGCTGTACCCGCCCAGCACGAGGTTCGAGATCGGGCAGGAGACGAAGGCGCTCTCGCGCTCCACCAGCACGACGTCGATCGAGGGCGCCCAGAGGCGGATGTACTTGGCGGCGGTGGCGCCGCCGAAGCCGCCGCCGATCACCACCACGCGCGCTTTCGCGGGAACGGTGCTGGCGCACCCGGCCAGCCCGGAGAGCGTGCCCACGGCGGCGCCGGCGCCGGCCAGCTTGATGAAGTCTCTGCGTTTCATGGCGGCCCCTAGCGTTTCTGCGCCGCGTACCACGCGGCCATGGCGTTGATCTCGGCGTCCGTATAGCCCTTCGCGATCTGGTGCATCACGGTCGCCGGGCGTTTGCCGTCGCGGAAGGCGCGCATCTGGGTGGCGATGTGGTCGCTCGGCAACCCCGCGAGCGGGATCAGCGGGCTCTTCCCCGGAACGACGCGTCCTTCGGTACCGTGGCAGATGGCGCAGCCTGACGCGAGATTGCGTCCCTGCACGTCCTGCGCAATGGCGGGCGCTGCGGCGAGCGCGAGCGCGGCGATGAAAACGGCTCTCATTGGGTTCTCCCTCCCGCTGATGAATGCGTTGAAGTCTCCGCGCAGCGAGCGCGGACTGTCAAGCGAACGCCACTCGCCGCCTTACGCGGGGCGCCCGCCGCCGGATCAGGCGACCGGCTGGGTGGCCGCGGCCGGAGCCGCCGGCGCCGGCGCCGGGAACTCGAGCACGATCTTGCCGGCTTCATCGGCATCGATGGTCACCTTGCCGCCATGCAGCAATTTGCCGAACAGCAGTTCGTCGGCCAAGGCGCGCCGGATGGTGTCCTGGATCAGGCGCGCCATCGGGCGCGCGCCCATCAGAGGGTCGAAGCCCTTCCGCGCCAGGTGCGCCTTCAGCCGGGCGGTGAAGATCGCCTCGACCTTCTTCTCGGCGAGCTGCTCCTCGAGCTGCATCAGGAACTTGTCCACCACGCGCAGGATGATGGCGTGGTCCAGGGCGCCGAAGGAGATCACCGCGTCCAGGCGGTTGCGGAACTCCGGCGTGAACATGCGCTTGATGGATTCCATCTCGTCGCCGGCCTTGGCCGAATGGGTGAAGCCCATCGCGTTCTTCGCCAGCGACTCGGCGCCGGCGTTGGTGGTCATGACGATCACCACGTTGCGGAAGTCCGCCTTGCGGCCGTTGTTGTCGGTCAGCGTGCCGTGGTCCATCACCTGCAGCAGGATGTTGAAGATGTCCGGATGCGCCTTCTCGATCTCGTCCAGCAGCAGCACGGAGTAGGGCTTCTTGGTGATCGCCTCGGTAAGCAGGCCGCCCTGCTCGAAGCCGACGTATCCCGGCGGGGCGCCGATCAGGCGCGATACCGCGTGGCGCTCCATGTACTCGGACATGTCGAAGCGGATCAGCTCGATGCCCATGCAGTAGGCGAGCTGGCGCGCGACCTCGGTCTTGCCGACGCCGGTGGGCCCGGAGAAGAGGAAGCTGCCGATCGGCTTCTGCGGGTTGCCCAGGCCCGAGCGCGCCATCTTGATGGCGCTGGCGAGCGCCTCGATGGCCTTGTCCTGGCCGAACACGACCGCCCTCAGGTCGCGGTCCAGGTTCGCCAGCGCGCTGCGGTCGTCGGTCGAGACGCTGCGCGGCGGGATGCGCGCAATCTTGGCGATGATGTCCTCGATCTCCAGCTTGCCGATGACCTTCTTCTGCTTCCCCTTGGGCTGGATGCGCTGCGCCGCGCCGGCCTCGTCGATGACGTCGATCGCCTTGTCCGGCAGGTGGCGGTCGTTGATGTACTTGGCCGACAGCTCGGCGGCGGTGCTGAGCGCGATGGCGGTGTACTTGACGCTGTGATGGGCCTCGAAGCGCGTCTTCAGGCCCCTCAGGATCTCCACCGTCTCCTCGACCGAGGGCTCGAGCACGTCGATCTTCTGGAAGCGGCGCGACAGGGCGTGGTCCTTCTCGAACACGCCGCGGTACTCGGTGTAGGTGGTGGCGCCGATGCACTTCAGCTGGCCGTTCGACAGCACCGGCTTCAACAGGTTGGAGGCGTCCAGCGTGCCCCCTGAGGCGGCGCCGGCGCCGATCACGGTGTGGATCTCGTCGATGAACAGGATCGCATTGGGGTTGTCCACCAATTGCTTCAGCACCGCCTTCAGGCGCTGCTCGAAGTCGCCGCGGTACTTGGTGCCCGCCAGCAGCGCGCCCATGTCCAGCGCGTACACGGTGGCCTTCTCCAGCAGCTCGGGCACGCTGCCCTCGACGATGCGCCGGGCAAGGCCCTCGGCGATGGCGGTCTTGCCGACCCCGGCCTCACCCACCAGCAGCGGGTTGTTCTTGCGCCGGCGGCACAGCGTCTGGATCACGCGCTCCACCTCGCGGTCGCGGCCGATGAGCGGGTCGATCTTGCCCGCCAGCGCCTGCGCGTTCAGGTTCTGGGTGTAGTTGTCCAGAGGGCTGTTGGCGGCCTCGGCCTGGGCTTCCTCGCCGGGCTCCTCGCCGCCCTTGGCCGGGCTTGCCTGGGGCGTCTTGGTGATGCCGTGCGAGATGTAATTCACCACGTCGAGGCGCGTGATGCCCTGCTGCTGCAGGAAATAGACCGCGTGCGAATCCTTCTCGCCGAAGATCGCCACCAGAACGTTGGCGCCGGTCACTTCCTTCTTGCCCGAGGACTGCACGTGCAGGATGGCGCGCTGGATCACGCGCTGGAAGCCCAGCGTGGGCTGGGTGTCGACCTCGCGGTCGGCGGCAATGCGGGGCGTCTGCTCGGAGATGTGCTGGGACAGGTTCTTGCGCAGTTCGTCCATGCCGGCGCCGCAGGCGCGCAGCACTTCGGCCGCGGTCGGGTTGTCCAGCAGCGCGAGCAGCAGGTGCTCCACGGTGATGAACTCGTGGCGCTTCTGCCGCGCCTCGACGAACGCCATGTGCAGGCTGACTTCGAGTTCCTGGGCGATCATATTCGGACCCCTTTCAGGTCTCCTCCATCACGCATTGCAGCGGATGCTGGTGCTTGCGCGCAAAGCCCGCCACCTGCTGCACCTTGGTGGAGGCGACGTCGCGCGGGAACACGCCGCACACCCCGATGCCTTCGCGGTGCACCTTGAGCATCACCTGGGTTGCGCGCTCGCGGTTCATGGCGAAGAACTTCTGCAGCACCAGGACGACGAATTCCATCGGCGTGAAATCGTCGTTGAGCAGCATGACCTTGTACATCGGCGGCGGCTTGAGCTTCGCCTTCTTCGCCTCGAGTACCGCATCGTCCTTGTGCTGCATCGGCACACCGTGTTCAGTTCCGTACGCTCCATCGTCGCCCGGTCTGTCTGTATCCTAATCAATGCCATGGTAGAGCGCAAACCCTGACGCGGCGCCTCTTGACGACGCCGAGGAAGGCGGGTAAAAGCCGCCCAATAACCTTACTGCGCGCATACGTGAAGGGAACGCAGATGCCGACCGGCTCCGTGAAATGGTTCAACGATGCGAAGGGCTACGGTTTCATCACGCCGGACGACGGCAGCGAAGACCTGTTCGCCCACTTCTCGGCCATCAACATGCAGGGCTTCAAGTCCCTCAAGGAGGGCCAGAAAGTCAGCTTCGATGTCGTGCAGGGCCCCAAGGGCAAGCAGGCGTCGAACATCCAGAAAAGCTAGCCCGCCGGTACGGTCGCGAAAAAGGCTGCCCCAGGCGGCCTTTTTCGGGCGCCATTCCTTCTCCGCGGCAGGCGCTCAGGCCGCCAGCGGGTCGATCACGGCGTTGAGCGTCGCGCTCGGGCGCATGACCGGGCTGGCCTTCGAGGGCACCGACACGAAATAGCCGCCGATGTCGACAGGCCTCCCCTGCACGCCGTTCAGTTCGTCGACGATCTTCTTCTCGTTGTCCGACAGCGTCCTTGCCAGCGGCGTGAAATAGGCCTTCAACTCCGCGTCCTCGGCCTGCGCGGCGAGCGCCTGCGCCCAGTAAAGGGCCAGGTAATAGTGGCTGCCGCGGTTGTCGAGCTGCCCTGTCTTGGGCGAGGGTCCCTTGTTGTTGTCGAGCAGCTTGCCGGTCGCCTCGTCCAGGGTCCTGGCGAGGATCATCGCCTTCCTGTTGTGATGCTTGTAGCCGACGTCCTCCAGGGATACCGCCAGCGCCATGAACTCGCCGAGCGAGTCCCAGCGCAGGTGATTCTCCTCCACGAGCTGCTGCACATGCTTGGGCGCCGAGCCGCCGGCGCCGGTCTCGAACATCGCGCCGCCGGCCATCAGCGGCACGATCGACAGCATCTTGGCGCTGGTGCCCAGCTCCATGATCGGGAACAGGTCGGTGAGGTAGTCGCGCAGGATGTTGCCGGTGACCGAGATGGTGTCCTTGCCGCGGATGACACGCTCGAGCGTAAAGCGCATCGCGCGCACCTGCGACATGATCTGGATATCCAGCCCGGTGGTATCGTGGTCCTTGAGGTAGCGCCGGACCTTCTTGATGATCTCGTTTTCGTGCGGGCGGTACTCGTCCAGCCAGAACACCGCCGGGGTGTTGGACTGGCGCGCGCGGGTGACGGCGAGCTTGACCCAGTCGCGGATCGCCGCGTCCTTGGTCTGGCAGGTGCGCCAGATGTCGCCGGCCTCGACGTTCTGCTCCATCAGCACGTGGCCGTCGTGGTTGTCGACGACGCGGGCGACGCCGTCCTCCGGCACCTCGAAGGTCTTGTCGTGCGAGCCGTACTCCTCGGCCTGCTGCGCCATCAGGCCGACGTTGGGCACCGTGCCCATGGTGCGCGGATCGAACGCGCCGTTGGTCTTGCAGAAGTTGATGACTTCCTGGTAGATGCGCGCGAAGGTGGACTCGGGCAGCACCGCCTTGGTCTCGTACATCTTGCCGTCCGGCCCCCACATCATGCCGCCGGCGCGGATCATCGCCGGCATCGAGGCGTCGACGATCACGTCGTTGGGATTGTGGAGGTTGCTGATGCCCTTGGCCGAGTCCACCATCGACAGGCGCGGCCGCTTCGCCTCGCAGGCCTTGATATCGGCCTCGATCTCGGCGCGCTTCGCCTCCGGCAGGGCCTTGATCTTCTCCAGCACGTTGGCGAAGCCGTTGTTGACGTTGACGCCCAGCTCGGCGAAGGTCTTCGCGTGCTTCTCGAACACGTCCTTGTAGAACACGCGCACCGCGTGGCCGAACACGATCGGGTGCGAGACCTTCATCATCGTCGCCTTGACGTGCAGCGAGAACAGCAGGTCGTGCTTCCTGCAGTGCTCGAGCTCCTTCTCGAAGAACGCGCACAGCGCCTTCTTGCTCATGAACATGCTGTCGATCACCTCGCCCTCGAGCAGGGGGATGGACGGCCGCAGCACAAGCGTCTTGCCGCTCTTGGTGACCAGATCCATGCGCACGTCGCAGGCGTGGGACACGGTCATCGACTTCTCGCCGTGGTAGAAGTCGCCGCTGTGCATGTGGGAGACGTGGGTGCGCGAGGCGGGATCCCAGGGCGCCATCGAGTGCGGGTTCTTGCGCGCATAGTTCTTCACTGCGGCAGGCGCGCGCCGGTCCGAGTTGCCCTCGCGCAGAACCGGGTTGACCGCGCTGCCCAGCACTTTGCCGTAGCGCGCGCGGATCGCCTTCTCCGATTCGGTCTTCGGGTTCTCGGGGTAATCGGGCACCTTGTAGCCCTTCGCCTGCAGTTCCTTGATCGCGGCGGTGAGCTGGCCGACCGGCGCGCTGATATTGGGCAGCTTGATGATGTTGGCCTCGGGCCTGAGCGTCAGCTTGCCGAGTTCCGCCAGATTGTTGGGAATGCGCTGCTCCGGCGTGAGGAACTCCGGAAATTCGCCGAGGATGCGGGCGGCCACGGAGATGTCGCTTTCCTCGATCTCGATTCCGGCCGGCTTGGTGAAGGCGCGCAGGATGGGCAGCAGGGAATAAGTCGCAAGGCGCGGCGCCTCGTCAGTCAGGGTATAGATGATCTTGGGTTTCGCGGTGGACACGGACGGTTGCCTTTGCGCAGGATGGGCCACAGGGAGCCGGCAATTTTACTTGCACGCGCTGCGAGCGGCGCGCTGGCGCCGCGACCTGCAATGGCGCGGGAGCGGAACTGCCGGGCCACTTGGTCGCTCGACCGAGTCGCGCCGCCGTCGGCAACGCGATGGTCACGGACAGGAACGCGGAGACCAGCGATCTCCATGAAAACAATGGCTTACGCGGTTGTGCTGAAAACCCCTTTTCTTTACAATAGGTTGCGTGAGGCAACTCACAGGGAGGCAAGACGGGCCTGCCCGTATCGACCAGTCAACCGCCCGGCCACCCGTGCGTTGGGAGGCTTGGGGAGGGCGGCCGGATCGGTGCGCAACCCCGTACACAACTAAAACTCAGGAGAAGTGAAATGACGAAGTTTCTCGCCATGATCCTCACCGCGATGTTCGCTGTCGCCAGCGTCAACGCGGTTGCCCAGGACAAGAAGAAGGACGACAAGGCCAAGTCCGAGAAGAAGGCCGACAAGAAGAAGGACGAGAAGAAGAAGTAATTCTTCTCCATCGGAATCGGAAAAGGCAGGGCTCGTCCCTGCCTTTTTCTTTTGTACCATTCGAAGCCATGCGCACCGCCGTCCTCGCCGCAGCCCTGTTCCTAGCCGCCCCCGCGCTCGCCGAGTTGCCCGTGGTCGAGCTGGGCGCGGGCCTGCACGTGATCCGCGCCGAGGTGGCCGCCGACATGGCCTCGCGCGCGCAGGGCCTGATGCACCGCAAGTCCCTGCCGGCGAACGGCGGCATGGTGTTCGTGTTCGGCGAGGACGCCATCCACTGCATGTGGATGAAGAACACGCTGATCCCGCTGGCGGTGGCCTTCATCGACCGCGCGGGGACGATCGTCAGCATCTCCGAGATGCAGCCGCACAGCGAGCAGACGCACTGCGCGGCGAAGCCGGCGCGCTACGCGCTGGAGATGAACAAGGGCTGGTTCGCCCAGAAGGGCATCAGGCCGGGAGCGAAGCTCCGCGGCCTGGACAAGCTGGCGCCGCGCTAGCGGCGCCGGTTCCTAGAGCCCGGCGTTCTGCTGCGCCACCATGCAGTAGAGCATCGGGATCGAGAGCATGGTGTTGAAGCGCGAGGTCAGCATCGCCATGCGCGCCGCGGCCGCCTTCTCCGCCGCCTCCACCGTCACGATGCCCAGGGCCTTCTTCTGGTTCGGCCAGATGATGAACCAGACGTTGAACCACATCACGATCGCGAGCCACATGCCGATGCCGATGGCGATGAACGGCGCCTGCAGCGCGAGCGCCTTGCCGATGTAGCCGTTCATGCCTGCGAGGAGCACACCGGTCACCAGCGTCGCCATCGCCGCCCAGCGGAACCAGAACAGCGCCTCGGGCGCGATCACCTTGGAGATGGCCGGCTTGTGTTCGTCCGGGATCTTCGGCATGGACGGGATCTGCACGAAGTTGAAGTACCACAGCAGGCCGATCCACAGCACGCCCGAGAGCACGTGCAGCCAGCGCATGAAGAAGGTCCAGAAGCTCATCTCGCCCAGCTTGCCGAAGGTGCCGGCGATGCCCATCATGACCGCGACGATGACCACGCCGGCGAGAACGGTGCGGCCGAGTGATTGGAAAATTGCGCCCATGAGTGCCTCCTTAGCCTTGTTCTGTTCGGGACTTGTGAAAAAAGTTTATCACGTCTCCCGCAGCAGCCGGGGCGCGCCGCCCCGGGCGAGGTCGCGCTCGAGGCCCTGGCTGTAGAGCGACATCGCCCAGCAGAACAGGAAGTACACGGCGGCGGCGAACAGGTAGGCCTCGACGCCGAAGCCGGTCCAGGCGGGCTCCTGCAAAGAAACCTTGAGCGAAGTAAGGAGATCGAACAGGCCGATGATCACCACGAGCGAGGTGTCCTTGAACAGGCCGATGAAGGTGTTCACCAGCGGCGGGATGGCAAAGCGCAGCGCCTGCGGCAGGATCACGAACAGCGTTCGCTTCCAGTAGCCCAGGCCGAGCGCCTCGGCGGCCTGGTACTGGTGGTGGGAAACCGCCTGCAGCCCGCCGCGGATCACCTCGGCGAGGTAGGCCGCTGCGAACAGGATGAGCGCGATCTGTGCCCGCAGCAGCTTGTCGATGGTGAGCCCCTCGGGCAGGAACAGGGGCAGCATCACCGAGGCCATGAACAGCAGCGAGATCAGCGGCACGCCGCGCACCAGCTCGATGTAGCCGACGCAGACGGCGCGCACCGCCGGCAGCTGCGAGCGGCGCCCGAGCGCGAGCAGGATGGCGAGCGGGAAGGCGAAGGCGCAGCCGAAGGTGGCGAGCAGCAGGGTCAGGATCAGTCCGCCCCAGCGCTCGTTCTCGACATAGGTTAGCCCGAGCACGCCGCCCCACATCAGCGTCGCGATGAGGGCGAGGCCGGCAACCCAGACCAGCGAGAGCCACCAGCGCCAGAACGCGCGCAGCGCGCTCACGCACCAGAGCGCGATCAGCAGCGCCGAGGCGACGCCCGGCCGCCAGTGCTGTTCGTACGGGTAGGTGCCGAAGATGATGAAGCGGTGCTTCTCGGCGATGAAGGCCCAGCAGGCGCCCGCCCCCTGCAGGTCGCGGCACGCCTTGGAATCCTGCGCCCACCAGATCGCCTTGACGAACGCCCAGTCCAGGAACGGCAGCAGCAGCGCCCAGGCAAGGTACAGGATCGCGAGCGTGGCGACTCCGCTCGCCCAGCTGGAGAACAGGTTGCGGCGCAGCCAGGAAACCGCGGTGCTCACCTGTGCAGGCCCTTCAGCGCCACGCTGCGGTTGTACCAGTTCATGAACGCGGAGATGGACAGGCTGATCGTCAGGTAGACCGCCATGATGATGGCGATGCCCTCGATCGCCTGGCCGGTCTGGTTCATGGTGGTGTTGGCGATCGAGACCAGGTCCGGGTAGCCGATCGCCACCGCGAGCGAACTGTTCTTGGTGAGGTTGAGGAACTGGCTGGTGAGCGGCGGCACGATCATGCGCAGCGCCTGCGGCAGGATCACCTGGCGCATGGCGTCGCGGCGGCCGAGGCCCAGCGACTCCGCGGCCTCGAACTGGCCGCGCGGCACCGACAGGATGCCGGCGCGCACGATCTCGGCGATGAACGCGGCGGTGTAGGTCACCAGGCCCACCAGCAGCGCGGCGAACTCCGGGCTGAGCGAGGCGCCGCCGGTGAAGTTGAATCCGGACAGCTCCGGCGTGCTGCCCGGCAGCGGGAAGGCGATGCCGCGGTTGGAGAGGAACACCCCGGGGAGCGGGTTGAGCGCGTCGCGCGGCCCGGGCAGGACCTCCGAGATGATCGCGTACCAGAAGAACAGCTGCACCAGCAGCGGGACGTTGCGCATCACCTCGACATAGGCGGAGGCGAGCTTCGCCAGCAGCCAGTTCGGCGCCAGGCGCGCGAGCCCCAGCAGCGTGCCCAGCACGGTGGCGAGGACGATGCCGATCGCGGCGACGCGGAAGGTGTTGGCGAGGCCGACCGCCAGCGCGCGCAGATAGCTGTCGGCTGCGCTATAGGCGAACAGGGTCCTTTCGCCGATCTCGAATCCGGCCTCGCGCCAGAGGAACGCGAAGCCGCTCGCGATCCGGCGCGATTCCAGGTTCTGCGCGGTGTTCCAGGCGAGGAAACCGACCACCGCCGCCAGCGCCGCGACCAGCGCGGCCTGGAGGATCAGCCCGCGTCGCACCGTCTAGGCCGGACGCAAGGCGCCGGCGCTAGCGCAGCGGCGGCGCGTACAGGATGCCGCCCTTGGTCCAGAGCTGGTTCAGGCCGCGCTCGAAGCCCAGCGGCTTGAGGTTGGCCTCGAAGCTCTCGCCGTAGTTGCCGACCTGCTTGACGATGTTGGCCGCCCACTTGTTGTCGACGCCCAGCATCTTGCCGATGTCGCCGCTGGCGCCGATGAAGCGCTGCACCGCCGGGTCCTTGCTCGAGCCCGCCTGGTCGATGGTCTTCGAGGTGAGGCCCATCTCCTCGGCCTCGATCATGGCGTACATGGACCACTTGACGATGTCGAACCACTTGTCGTCGCCGTGGCGCACCGCCGGCCCGAGCGGCTCCTTGGAAATCACCTCGGGCAGGATGACGTGCTCGTCCGGTTTCGGCGCGCGCGAGCCGCGCACCGACACCAGGCCGGAGACGTCGGTGGTGAAGACGTCGCAGCGGCCGGAGAAGTAGGCGTTGGTCACCTCCTCCAGCTTCTCGATCACCACCGGCTTGAAGGTCATGCGGTTGGCGCGGAAGTAGTCCGAGAGGTTGAGCTCGGTGGTGGTGCCGGGCTGCACGCAGACCGTGGCACCGTTCAGCTGCTTGGCGCTCTTGACGTTGAGCTTCCTCGGCACCATGAAGCCCTGGCCGTCGTAGAAGTTCACGCCGACGAAGTTCAGGCCCAGGCTGGTGTCGCGGGTGACCGTCCAGGTGGTGTTGCGCGCGAGGACGTCCACCTCGCCCGACTGCAGCGCGGTGAAGCGCTGCTGCGCGGTGAGCGGCGTGTAGCGCACCTTGTTGGCGTCCCCGAACACCGCCGCCGCGATCGCGCGGCACACATCGACGTCGAGACCCTTCCAGACGCCCTTGGAGTCCGGCTGGGAGAACCCGGCCAGGCCGGTGTTGACGCCGCACTGCACGAAGCCCTTCTTCTGCACCGCTTCGAGCGTGCCCTGGGCAAAGGCTACGCCGGAGCACAACAGCGCCGCGCCGGCGGCCAGCGGAATCAGTTGTTTCATGGTCCTCCTCCTCGTTCCTGATGGATAGGGGTCAGTGTAGTCCGGCGCCCGTGCCGCGGGCAAGTCATTGTGGTGCCCCTGGCCCGTTCCAAGCGGGCAGCAGCGGGAAAGCGGCGCGACCGAACGCCGGGCCGCGGGACCCGCGCCGGGAGCGCCGCGCCGGCTCAGGGCGGCGGCAGGCGCCGGCACTCCTCGAATACCCGTGCCGTGCAGGTCGCGCAAACGGCGCGGTCGAGCTGCGCGAAAATGGCCCCGATCGCCTCGGCCTTGCCTGCGAAACAGGCCCCGCGGTCGAAGCTGCCGGCGAACGCGGGGCCGTGGAGCATGTTCGACGCCGACTCACGCAAGCCGTGGAAGTAGAGCTGACCGCCGCGGGTTCTGCGGCGCCCGGCCTCGCGCGCAAGCAGCTCGGCGCCCGCGACATCGACGAAATTCATGCTCCTGGCGAACACGAGCAGGTGCTTCTGCAACGGGCGCCGCTCCTCGATCTGCTGGAGATAGTCGCCGACATGGTCGACGGCGCCGAAGTAGAGCGACCCCTCGATGCGCAGGATCTGCAGTTGCGGGCACTCCGCCTCGCCCTGCCGGCGCTCGCGGAACTTGCGCAGCGGCGAATCCCGGTCCGGAATCATGGATCGCAGCGCCGGGCGGGCGGTGCGGCGCAGGTAGAGAAGCAGCGAAAGCACCATCCCCGCCAGGACCGCCATCTCCAGATGCATCACCAGCGTCGCGAGGAACGTTCCTGCGAGCACCGCGGCTTCGCCCCGGCTCGCGCGCACAATGGTCGCGATGTGGTGGAAGTCGATCAGACCCCAGGCCACGAGGACGAGGATGCCGGCCATGGAGGCGATCGGTATGAAGGCGGCGAGCGGCGCCACCGCGAGCACGACCAGCACCAGAAAGCCGGCCGAAAACGCCGCCGCGAGCGGGGTCCGCGCGCCCGCCTCGTAGTTCGCACCGGAGCGGTTGAACGAGCCGCTCGAGGGGTATGCGGAAAAGAAGCTGCCGACCAGGTTCGACAGGCCCTGGCCGACGAATTCCTGGTTGCCGTCGATGCGCTGGCCGGACTTGAGCGCGATCGAGCGCGCGATCGATACGGCCTCAACCAGCCCGAGGACGGAAACCGCGATCGCCGCGCCCATCAACGCGCGCAGGGTGTCGAGCGAAAACTGCGGCGCGGAAAGCGCGGGGAGCGCGTCCGGCAGCGCGCCGAGGGTGCGAATGGCCGTGTGCTCCTGCCCGAGCCAGCGGTTCAGGGCATAGGCGAGGATGCTGCCCGCGGCCATTGCCACGATCATGTAGGGCAGCCGCGGCAGCCAGCGCCGCGCCGCCAGGCCCGTGGCCAACGTTGCCGCGCCGACGAGAGCGGTATAGGGCGCGATCTCGTCCACTGTTGCGGCGAAGGCATGGATCGTCTCCAGGAACGAGGGGCTGGGCGGGAGCGCGATGCCGAAGAAATTCGGCAGCTGGCTCGCGACGATGAGCAGCGCCGCCCCCGCGGTGAATCCCACGACCACGGTATGCGAGATGAAGTTCACCAGCACCCCGAGGCGCGCCAGACCCATCGCGAGCTGGATCAGGCCGACAACGAAGGCGAGCGTGATCACGAGGCTCACGTACTGCGCGCTGCCGGGCTCCGCGAGCTGCGACATGGTGGCGAAGACGACCAGCGAAATCGCGTTGGTCGGACCCGAAACGAGGTGCCGGCTCGAACCCCAGAGCGCGGCGACCACGGCCGGCACCATGGCCGCATAGAGCCCGTATTGCGGCGGCAGGCCCGCCAGCGTCGCGAACGCGATTCCCTGGGGAAGGACGACGATCGCGCCGAGGGCGCCGGCGGCGAGGTCGGCGCGCAGGCTTCCCCGGTCTACCCGCGGCCACCAGCGCAGTGCCGGCAACAGGCGAGCAAGCCAATGCGGGGAAGCGCCCATCCGTAATTGTAGAATGTCCCGCATGCCGAGACTCGCCGCCAATCTCTCGTTGCTGTTTCCGGAGCTGCCGTTCCTCGATCGCTTCGCCGCCGCGGCGCGCGCCGGCTTCCGCCACGTCGAATACCAGTTTCCCTACGCCTTTGGCAGCGCCGCCGAGGTCGCCGCCGCGGCGCGTGCCGCGGGCCTCGAGGTGGTGCTGCACAATCTGCCTGGGGGCGACGCGGCGAAAGGCGACCGCGGCATCGCCTGCCTGCCCGACCGCGTCAGCGAGTTCCGCGAGGGCGTGGCGCGCGCGATCGAGTACGCGACGGCCGCCGGCTGCCCGCGCCTGAACGCGCTCGCCGGCGTCGGGCCCCCGGGCGCGAAGCGCGAGCTGCTGCGCCAGACGCTGGTGGAGAACCTGCGCTACGCGGCGCGGGCGCTGGCCAAGTCGGGGCTCACGCTGCTCACCGAACCGGTCAACCCGCGTACCGTGCCGGGGTTCCTCCTCAACACTTCGCGCGACGGCATCGAGGCCATCGATGCCGTGGGCGAGCCCAACCTGATGCTGCAGTACGACCTGTTCCACATGCAGATCGTGGAAGGCGACCTGGCGAAGACCATGGAGCGGCTGCTGCCGAGGATCGGCCACATGCAGATCGCGGACGTGCCGGACCGGCACGAGCCGGGAACGGGCGAGGTCAACTTCGATTTCCTGCTGCGGCACATGGACGCCATCGGCTACGCCGGCTGGGTCGGCTGCGAATACATCCCGGCGGGCGACACCGCGAAAGGACTGGCGTGGGCGAAGCCCTGGCTGTAGCGGACGCGGCGCGCCAGCGCGAGGTCGCGCAGGCGCTGCGCGCCTTCCTGCCGGCGCGCTCGGTGCTCTGGGAGGAGGAAGACACCCGTCCCTACGAGTGCGACGGCCTCACCGCCTACCGCCAACTGCCGATGGTGGTGGCGCTGCCGGAGACCGAGGACGAGGTGCAGCGGATCCTCAGGACCTGCAGCGCGCTCGGCGTCCCGGTGGTGCCGCGCGGCGCCGGCACCGGGCTCTCGGGCGGCGCGCTGCCGCCGGGCGACGGCGTGCTGCTGTCCATGGCCAAGTTCATGCGCGTGGTGCGCCTGGACCCGCTGGCGCGGATCGCGGTGGTGCAGCCCGGCGTGCGCAATGCCGCGATCTCGGACGTGGCCGCGGCATTCGGCCTGTACTACGCGCCGGATCCGTCCAGCCAGATCGCCTGTTCCATCGGCGGCAACGTTGCCGAGAACTCCGGCGGCGTGCACTGCCTCAAGTACGGCCTCACGGTGCACAACGTGCTCAAGGTGCGCGGCTTCACCATCGACGGCGAGCCGGTGAGCTTCGGCTCGGAGGCGCTGGATTCGCCCGGCTACGACCTGCTGGCGCTGGCGATCGGGTCGGAGGGCCTGCTCGCGGTGAGCACCGACATCACGGTGAAGCTGCTGCCCAGGCCGCAGGCGGCGCGCGTGGTGATGGCCTCGTTCGACGACGTCGAGAGGGCGGGCGACGCGGTGGCCGCGATCATCGCCGCCGGCATCATCCCGGCGGGGCTGGAGATGATGGACAAGCCTGCCACGCGCGCGGTGGAGGAGTTCGTCCACGCCGGCTACGACCTCGACGCCGCGGCGATCCTGCTGTGCGAATCGGACGGCACCGCCGAGGAGGTCGAGGATGAAATCGCGCGCGTGCGCGAGGTGCTCGCGAAGGCCGGCGCGACGCGCACCACGGTGTCGCGCGACGAGGCCGAGCGCCTGCGCTTCTGGTCCGGTCGCAAGGCCGCGTTCCCGGCGGTGGGGCGCATCTCGCCCGACTATTACTGCATGGACGGCACGATCCCGCGCAGGAAGCTGGGGGAAGTGCTGAACTTCATCGCCGCGATGGAGAAGAAGCACGGCCTGCGCTGCCCCAACGTGTTCCATGCCGGCGACGGCAACCTGCACCCGCTGATCCTGTTCGACGCCAATGACGCCGACCAGTTGCGGCGCACGGAGGACTTCGCCGCCGAGGTGCTGGAGAAATGCGTCGCGGTGGGCGGCACCATCACCGGCGAGCACGGCGTCGGGGTGGAGAAGATCAACCAGATGTGCGTGCAGTTCAGGCCCGCGGAGCTGGAGCTGTTCCATGCCGTGAAGCGGGTGTTCGACCCCAAGGGCCTGCTCAACCCGGGCAAGGCGGTGCCGACGCTGGCGCGCTGCGCCGAGTTCGGCCGCATGCACGTGCACGGCGGGCGCCTGCCCCACGCGGAGCTGCCCCGGTTTTGAGCGCAGGGGATGCCGCCGCGGAACTGCAGGAGCGCGTCCGCGCCGCTGCGGCCGCGCGCGCGCCGCTGC
>JALHLN010000002.1 GCA_022844545.1 Burkholderiales bacterium
GGGATAGTAGGTGGCCCAGAGCGCGCCGTACTTCGGCGTCGCGCCCCGCAACTGGGCGCGGCAGGCCTCGTGCCATTTCCGGTAGACGGGCGTGCCGGGGGAGTTGAAGCCGTTGCGGGACGGGACCACCTGCACCGAGGTGCGCTCGCCGTATTCCACGTGCGAGGCATCGACGTCGGTGAACCCGCCCAGCCCCGGGTGGTAGAAGTTGACGTGGTAGACCTCGAGGTAGATCTCGACGAAGGTCTTCCAGTTGCAGGCGTAGTCGGTGACCTCCACCCGGTCCAGCCGGTAGCCGGAGAAGTCCCAGTCGGAGGCACGGCTGAACGGGACCAGGTCCTGGCGCGGGTCACGCGGGCCGGCGAACAACAACCCCTGCCAGTTGACCAGTGGCGTCGAGCGCAGCCTGACGCAGGGATTCTGCTCGAACTGCGGCGCGCCCAGCAGCTCGCCCTTCAGGTCGTAGGTCCAGCGGTGCAGCGGGCAGACGATGTTCTGCGCGTTGCCGCGGCCCTCGAGCATGATCGCCTGGCGGTGGCGGCAGACGTTGGACAGCAGCTCGATGCCCGACTCCGCATCTTCCGAGCTGCGGACCAGCATCCGTGCGTGGTCCGTCCAGGCGAGGGTGTGGTAGTCGCCCGCGTTCGGCACCATCAATTCGTGCCCGATGTAGTCCGCGCCGGCGTCAAACAGCAGGCGCTTCTCGCGCTCGAAGATCGCGGGATCGAAATACCACGCCATCGGCAGCTGGGAGCTGGCGGGCCGGATCCTGGAACCGGTCGGGACGTGGGACGCGTCGGACATGGCGCTATGGTATCGGGAGGGCCGGGAAAAAGCCGCGAATTGTACAATACGGACTCCTTACCCCCGGTTCCGTTCCCGACGCCGTCCATGAGCAAGACCGCCGACAAATCCACCGACAGATCCGCCGCCGCCCCGAGCTTCGAGAAGGCGCTCGCCGAGCTCGAGAAGATCGTCGCCCGCATGGAAGGCGGCAACCTCAGCCTCGAGGAGTCGTTGGCCGCCCACAAGCGCGGCCTGGAGCTGGCGAAGTTCTGCCAGGGCCGGCTGGAAGCCGCCCAGCAGCAGGTGCAGGTGCTCGAAGGCGAGGTCCTCAAGCCGCTCGCGGCGGCCGCGCAGGACGGCGAAGACTGAAGTGAAGGCGGCCGAGTCCGATTTCATGGCCTGGATGGGATCGGTCCAGGCGCGGATGGAGAACGCGCTCTCGCGCCTACTTCCGGCCGCCGGCCTGGCGCCCGCCCGCCTGCACGAGGCCATGCGTTATGCGACGCTGGAAGGCGGCAAGCGCGTGCGGCCGCTGCTCGCCTTTGCGGCTGGCGAACTGGTCGAGGCGCCCGCGCAGCGGCTGGAGGCCGCGGCCTCGGCCATCGAGCTCATCCACGCCTACTCGCTGGTCCACGACGACATGCCCTGCATGGACGACGACGTGCTGCGCCGGGGCAAGCCCACGGTGCACGTCGAGTTCGACGAAGCCACCGCGCTGCTGGTGGGCGACGCGCTGCAGTCGCTCGCCTTCCAGGTCCTCTCGGAACACCGCCTTGCCGACGATCCGGCGGCGCAGCTGGAGATGGTGAAGACGCTCGCGGCGGCCTCCGGCTCGCGCGGCATGGCGGGCGGCCAGGCGGTGGACCTGGAATCCACCGGCAGGACGCTGGACCTGCCCGAGCTGGAGTTCATGCACATCCGCAAGACCGGCGCCATCATCCGCGCCGCGGTGGTGCTGGGTGCCGGCTGCGGCAGGCCGCTGCCTGAGGACCGGCGCGCGGGCCTGGATCGCTACGCCAAGTGCGTCGGACTCGCCTTCCAGGTGGTGGACGACGTGCTGGACGCGGAGGCGAGCACCGCCACGCTGGGCAAGACCGCAGGCAAGGATTCGAAGCACAACAAGCCGACCTACGTCTCGGCGATGGGCGTGGCGCGCGCCAAGGCGTTCGCCGAGGAGCTGCGCGCCGACGCGCACGCCTCGCTGGCGGCGTTCGGCGAGCGCGGCGCGCGCCTGCGCCAGCTGGCCGATTTCATCGTGCTGCGGAAATTCTAGCGATGGCCACGATCACCGAAGCGCTGCCGGGCGACGATGCGGCGGGGAAGGCGAAGGCGGACGGCTACAATCCGTCCATGTACGAGCTGCTTAAGACCATCGACGATCCGGCCGACCTGCGCAAGCTCGATCGCAAGTCCCTGCACCAGCTCGCCGACGAGCTGCGCGCCTACGTGCTGGATTCGGTGTCCAAGACCGGCGGCCACCTGTCCTCGAACCTGGGCACGGTGGAGCTGACCATCGCGCTGCACTACGTCTACGAGACGCCGGAGGACCGCATCGTCTGGGACGTCGGCCACCAGACCTACCCGCACAAGATCCTCACCGGCCGGCGCGAGCGCATGGGCACGCTGCGCCAGCTCGGCGGCATCTCCGGTTTCCCGCGCCGCGTCGAGTCGCCCTACGACACCTTCGGCACCGCGCACTCCTCGACTTCCATCTCGGCCGCCCTGGGCATGGCGGTGGCGGCGAGGCGAAAGGGCGAGAAGCGCCACGCGGTCGCGGTGATCGGCGACGGCGCCATGTCCGCCGGCATGGCCTTCGAGGCGCTGAACAACGCCGGCGCCATGGACGTGAACCTGCTCGTGGTGCTGAACGACAACGAGATGTCCATCTCGCCGCCGGTCGGGGCGCTCACCAATTACCTGGCGCGGCTGCTCTCCGGGCGCATGTACGCCACCGCCAAGCGGGCGAGCGAGCATGTCCTCAAGCGCGTGCCCGCGATGCTGGAGCTGGCGCGCCGCGCCGAGGAGCACGTCAAGGGCATGGTGACCCCCTCGACGCTGTTCGAGGAGTTCGGCTTCAACTACATCGGCCCGATCGACGGCCACGACCTCGAGACGCTGGTGGCGACGCTGCAGAACATCAAGCAGTTGAAGGGGCCGCAGTTCCTGCACATCGTCACGCGCAAGGGGCAGGGCTACAAGCTGGCCGAGGAAGATCCGATCGCGTACCACGGCCCGGGCAAGTTCGATCCGGCCGAGGGCATCCGCAAGGCGGCCGGCGGCGGCAAGCCTGCCTACAGCCAGGTGTTCGGCGACTGGCTGTGCGACATGGCGAAGCAGGACCCTCGCCTGATGGCCATCACCCCGGCGATGCGCGAGGGCTCGGGCATGGTGCGCTTCTCCGAGGAATACCCCGAGCGCTACTTCGACGCCGCCATCGCCGAGCAGCACGCGGTCACCTTCGCCGCGGGCATCGCCTGCGAAGGCCTGAAGCCGGTGGTGGCGATCTACTCCACCTTCCTGCAGCGCGGCTACGACCAGTTGATCCACGACGTCGCGATCCAGAACCTGCCGGTGCTGTTCGCGCTGGACCGGGGCGGGCTCGTGGGCGGCGACGGCCAGACGCACAACGGCACCTTCGACTACGCCTTCCTGCGCACGGTGCCCAACATGGTGCTGATGGCGCCCTCCGACGAGAACGAATGCCGGCAGATGCTCTACACCGGCTACCAGCTGGAGGGGCCCGCCGCGGTGCGCTATCCACGCGGCACCGGTCCCGGCGTCCCCCTGCAGGCGCAGATGAAGGCGCTGCCCATCGGCAAGGGCGAGATCCGGCGCCGGGGAAAGAAGGTCGCCATCCTCGCCTTCGGCTCGATGGTGAAGACGGCGCTGGATGCGGCCGAATCGCTCGATGCCACGGTCGCCAACATGCGCTTCGTGAAGCCGCTGGACGCCGGGCTGGTCGGGGAACTGGCCGCGAGCCACGACCTGCTGGTCACGGTCGAGGAGCACCAGGTCATGGGCGGGGCGGGCAGCGCGGTGTGCGAGGCGCTCGCCGGGCTGGGGCTGGAGAAGAGGATGTTGCTCCTGGGCCTTCCTGATCGCTTCGTTGACCACGGCGACCCGGCGAAGTTGCTGGCTTCGGTCGGGCTGGACGCCGCGGGCATCCTGAAATCGATCCGTGCGGCACAGGCAACGTAGGACCCGTAATACCAGAGTAACCTTGTCGGGTATATAATGCCGCCATGAAAGCCAAAGACCTCCAGAACGTCCAGAGCATCCCCGACGTCCAGGCCGACCGCGATTCGCGCAAGCTCGCCATCGACCAGGTCGGCATCAAGGCCATCCGCCACCCGGTGAAGGTGATGGAGCGCGCCGGCGGCGTGCAGCACACCGTGGCCAGCTTCAACATGTATGTCGGCCTGCCGCACCAGTTCAAGGGCACGCACATGTCGCGCTTCGTCGAGATCCTGTCGGCGCAGGAGCGCGAGCTCACGGTGGAGAGCTTCAAGGCGATGCTCAAGGAAATGGTGAGGCGCCTGGAGGCCGAGGAAGGCCGCATCGAGATGGCCTTCCCGTACTTCATCGAGAAGGCGGCGCCGGTTTCGGGCGTCAAGAGCCTGATGGACTACGAGGTCACCTTCATCGGCGAGATCCTGAAGGGCGCGCAGACCTTCCGCATGAAGGTGCTGGTGCCGGTGACGAGCCTGTGCCCCTGCTCGAAGAAGATCTCGGCCTACGGCGCGCACAACCAGCGCTCGCACGTGACGGTGACCGCCAAGACCAGCGAGTTCGTCTGGATCGAGGAAATCGTCGACCTGATCGAGAAGCAGGCCTCGAGCGAGCTCTACGGCCTGCTCAAGCGCCCCGACGAGAAGCACGTCACCGAGCGCGCCTACGACAACCCCAAGTTCGTCGAGGACATGGTGCGCGACGTCGCCGCGATCCTCAACCTGGACGACCGGGTGGAGGCCTACGTGGTCGAGTCGGAGAACTTCGAGTCGATCCACAACCACTCCGCCTACGCCTTGATTGAGCGCGACAAGGCGGCTGGCTAGCCTGGCGCTGGCCGGGCTGCTCGTGGGCGGCGCCGAAGCGCAGGATTTCGGCGCCGAGCGCGCGCGGATGGTGGCGGAGATCGACGCCACCTACGCGGATACCCGGACCCTGACCGGCTTCGCCGCGATGTCGCCGCGTGTGCGCGCGGCGATGGCGAAGGTGGAGCGCCACCGGCTGGTGGGTTCCGGCCAGCAGGCGCTCGCCTACCGCAACCACCCGCTGCCCATCGGGCACGGGCAGACCATCTCGCAGCCCTACATCGTCGCCTTGAGCACGGACCTCATCGTGCCCGAGCCGCACATGGTTGTGCTCGAGGTGGGCACAGGTTCCGGCTATCAGGCGGCGGTGCTCGCGGAAGTGGTGAAGCAGGTGTACTCGATCGAGCTGCTCGCGCCGCTAGGGCGCGAGGCGGCCTCGCGGCTGAAGGAGATGGGCTACGCCAATATCGAGGTGCGCATCGGCGACGGATACAAGGGGTGGCCGGAAAAAGGGCCGTTCGACGCCATCGTGGTCACTGCGGCGGCGCCGACCATTCCGCCGGCGTTGGTGGAGCAGCTGAAGCCGGGCGGGCGGATGGTTATTCCGGTGGGGGCGAGCGGGGATGTGCAGCGCCTGCTGGTGGTGACGAAGGCCGCGGACGGATCTGTCGGGCAGCGCGAGGTGCTGCCGGTGCGCTTCGTGCCGCTGGTGCCGGGGAAGTAGGGCTGCTGGGTGGTGTCGATGTAACCGATCGGTTACATTTGCCGGGCTGGCGGGCCTAGAACCGCCGCGTCAGCGTCATGGTCTGCCCCTCCCGGCGCATTTCCACGCGGTTGAGGAAGGTCATGCCCAGCAGCGACACCGGCAGCCCCTGCTCGATCACCATCGCGTCCACCGCCTGCAGTTCGATGCCGCCCACGCGCACGGTGTCCAGGCGCACGACGTACATCGGGGTCGGCCCGGCGGCGGTCTGCGTCACGCCGCGCCGCCCCTTCAGGTAGTCGATGCCGAGGCGCTTGGCCTCGGCGCCGGGCAGCGCGATGGCGGTGGCGCCGGTATCCACCAGGAAGCGCACCGCGCCGCCGTTGACCTGGCCCTCGGCGATGAAGTGGCCGCCGGGGCCCGCCGACAGCACCGCGGTCTGCTTGCCCGAGGGATCGGCGCGGGTGCTGTAGGTCTGCCCGCGCACCAGCACGCGGCGCTTGCCGTCCACCTCCACCGTGGCGCGGTCCTTGTCGACCGAAACCAGAGTGACGTTGCCGATCCGCTGCCCGACCCGGATGGTGCGCGGCTCGCCGCCGTCCACGGCGATGATCGCGGCCTTGTCGCCGAAGACGCCGGTGAGGGTGAGGTTCGTCGCGAAGGCCGCCGGCGCCGCGGCAAGCAGGATCCAGAGCCAAAGGACCCTAGAATGCGGCTTCATGAAACCCGTGGCCATCTTCAGGCATGCGCGCTCCGAGGGACCAGCCTACTTCGCCACCGCGCTGGAGCGCAAGTCCATCGCCTTCACCCTGATCCCGCTCGACGAGGGTGCGAAAGTGCCCAGTGACGCCCGCGCCTTCTCGGGGGTCGCCTTCATGGGCGGACCGATGAGCGTCCACGACGAGCTGCCGTGGATCGCACCGGCGCTGGAACTGGTGAGGAACGCGGTGCGGCAGGAAATCCCGGTGCTGGGCCACTGCCTGGGCGGGCAGCTGATGTCCAAGGCCCTGGGCGGCGAGGTGACGCGCGCGAAGGTAAAGGAAATCGGCTGGGGCGAGGTGCAGGTGCAGGATAACGCGGTGGCGCGCGAATGGTTCGGGGATCTCGAGCGCTTCGAGAGCTTCCACTGGCATGGCGAGACCTTCAGCATCCCGCCCGGCTTCACTCGGGTGCTGGGCAACGCGCACTGCGCCAACCAGGCGTTCGCGCTCGGCAAGCACCTGGGCATGCAGTGCCACGTCGAGATGACCGAGGACCTGGTCCGCAGCTGGCTGAAAGGCGGCGCGGACGAGATCAGGAAGAGCGCGGCGAGCGCCGGTGTGCAAACCCCGTCCGAGATCGAGCGCCGCATCGCGCAGCGCGTCGAGGCGCTGCACAAGGTCGCGGACCGGATTTACGACCGCTGGATCAGTGGACTTAGTCGCGGAAGTTGATGAACTGGATCGGCAGGTCGGTCACCGACCGGCGCAGGAGCTGGATCGCCGCCTGCAGGTCGTCCTTCTTCGGGCCCGAGACGCGTAGCGCGTCGCCCTGGATCGATGCCGAGACCTTGAGCTTCGCGTCCTTGAGCAGTTTCTGCAGCTGCTTGCCCTTCTCCACCGGGATGCCGGTCTTCACCGTTACCGCCTGCTTCACCTTGTCGCCGGAGATCTTCTCCACCGCGCCCAGGTCCAGGCTGCGCACGTCGACGTTGCGCTTGGCCATGCGGCCGCGCATGACGTCGAGCACCTGGCCCAGCTTGAATTCGTCGTCGGCGAAGACGGTCAGGACCAGTTCGGCCTGCTCGATGCGGGCGTCCGAGCCCTTGAAGTCGAAGCGGTTGCCGATTTCCTTGTTGACCTGCTCGACCGCGTTCTTCACTTCCTGGCGGTCCACCTGGGAGACGACGTCGAAGGAGGGCATGGGCGGCTCGGCGGCTACCGGTTCAGGCGCTGCAGTTCCTCGGCCCAGCGCTCGGTGACCGAGGTGATCCAGGCCAGGTCCTCCGGCGCGTCGTAACCGGAGTACACCGTCAGTTGCAGCGCCTTGCCGCGCAGGTGCAGCAGCGTGGTGGTCGACAGCACCAGCGCCGTCCTTGGCCGGCCGAAGAAGCCGGTGCCGGGAAAGACGAGCCGCGTTCCCTGCAGGATGGAGACCAGGCCGGGCCCGCGCCTGGGCTCCGAGAGCAGCGCCGCCTTGCCCTCGGGCTGGACCTCCAGGTACTTGCGCAACTCGACGTCCGGCGCCGGCGCTACCAGGTTGCGCAGCGATTCGGCGGCGAGGGCCGCGAACTGCGCCTCGCTCACCCGGTCGCGCTCGGAGCCCTTTGGCGTTACCACCAGCATGTATCGGCGCAGGTCGTAGCTGTCCCCCACCATGAAGCGGCGCAGGTCGGCGTCCGTGATGGCGAACAGCAGGATCCGGTTCGATGCCGAGGTGGTGGACTCGGCCAGTTCCTGCAAGCGGGGCGAGGCGAGGAAGCCGGTGTCGGCGAAGCCCGGCGGCGCATCGAGGATGATCCGCTCGCCGCCGATGCTCGAGGCGAACGGCGCGGCGATGCCGCCGGCCGGCAGCGCCGCGGGCAGCAGGGCGAGGAGGACGATCCGGAGGGCGGAGGCGAGGCGCATGGCTGCCATTCTAGCCCCCGGCAGTTCACGTATCATCTGCGCTTTCCGGAGAGCAGGCACTTGGCAACGATCCTCGCAGCCCTTCCGCAAGGGGAAAAGATCGGCATCGCTTTCTCGGGCGGCCTGGACACCAGCGCCGCAGTGCACTGGATGCGCGCCAAGGGCGCGATTCCCTACGCGTACACCGCGAACCTGGGCCAGCCCGACGAGTCCGATTACGCCGAGATCCCGCGCAAGGCGCTTGCCTACGGCGCCGAGGAGGCCCGCCTGGTCGACTGCCGGCCGCAGCTCGTGGCCGAGGGCATCGCCGCGATCCAGTGCGGCGCATTCCACATCGCCACCGGCGGCGCCACCTACTTCAACACCACGCCGCTCGGGCGCGCGGTCACCGGCACCATGCTGGTGGTCGCGATGCACGAGGACGCGGTCGACATCTGGTCCGACGGCAGCACCTACAAGGGCAACGACATCGAGCGTTTCTACCGCTACGGGCTGCTGGCGAACCCGGCGCTGCGCATCTACAAGCCCTGGCTCGACCAGCGCTTCATCGACGAGCTGGGCGGGCGCAGGGAGATGTCGGCGTACATGGCCAAGGCGGGCTTCGACTACAGGATGAGCGCCGAGAAGGCGTACTCCACGGACTCCAACATCCTCGGCGCCACGCACGAGGCGAAGGACCTGGAGTTCCTCGACAGGGGCATCGGCATCGTCCAGCCCATCATGGGCGTCGCCTTCTGGCGCGAGGAAGTGAAGGTGAAGCCCGAGAAGGTCACGGTGGCCTTCGAGCAGGGCCAGCCGGTGGCGCTGAACGGCCAGCATTTCGCCGACGCGGTGGCCCTGATCACCGAGGCCAACGCCATCGGCGGCCGGCATGGCCTGGGCATGAGCGACCAGATCGAGAACCGCATCATCGAGGCCAAGAGCCGCGGCATCTACGAGGCGCCGGGCATGGCGCTCTTGCACATCGCCTACGAGCGGCTGGTCACCGGCATCCACAACGAGGACACCATCGAGCAGTACCGGTCGAACGGCCGGCGGCTCGGGCGGCTGCTGTACCAGGGACGCTGGTTCGATTCCCAGACCCTGATGCTGAAGGAGGGCGCGCAGCGCTGGGTGGCGAAGGCGGTCACGGGCGAAGTGACGCTGGAGCTGCGGCGCGGCAACGACTATTCGATCCTCGACACCCGGAGCCCGAACCTCACCTACCACCCCGAGCGCCTGACGATGGAAAAGGGCGAGCAGGTGTACTTCACGCCGGCGGACCGCATCGGCCAGCTGACCATGCGCAACCTCGACATCGTGGACACCCGCGACAAGCTGCGGGTGTACGGCGAGGCGGGCCTGCTGGGGGATGCGAAGGGCGGGGTGCCGCTGCTCGCCCCGGGCAGGCCGGAGAAAAAGCGCCCCTGATCTTCCCGGCACGCGACACGCTCGTGGTTTCCTGCCTGGCGGCGGTCCTTGCTGCCTTGCCTGCGCGCGCGCAATGGCGTAGCGACATCATCGAGGCTCCGAGCTGGGAGCACTTCTCGGTCTGCTATGACAACGGCTGCGCCAGCCTCGCCGAGGTCAGCCTGGACGAGGCGGAGCGGGACGCGATCCGCGCCATCCTCCTGCCGGCCGCCGCCGACGCCGCGGCCGAGCGCGATCGCCTGCGCGCCGCGGTAGCTCAGATGGAGCGGTTCGTGGGCGAGAAGACCGGGACCTCGCGCGACAGGGGCGGCACCTTCAATTTCGTCGGCGACCGCCAGATGGACTGCATCGACGAGTCCACCAACACCTGGACCTACCTGACGATGTTCCGCCGCCACGGCCTGCTGCGCCACCATGAGGTTGGCGACCCGGCGACGCGCGGCTGGATTATCTTCGGCTGGCCGCACACCACGGCCGTTATCCGGGAGATCGCCTCCGGCGCGCGCTGGGCGGTGGATTCCTGGTTCCTCGATAACGGCGAGCCGCCGTTCATCCTGCCGCTGGAGGTCTGGCGCCGCGGCTGGCGGCCGGGGGATCCCGCGGCACCGTAGGCGCCGCCCTTCGTCGCCCCAGGCGCGACGCGGGGCGCGTGGCCAGGCGGCTTCTTGCGCCGCAGCAACGTGGATGCGTGCCGGCAGTCCCGGCCCCGCAGGCGAAGAGTCCCTGTTGCGCGCCGGGGGTTTTGATACCATGGCCCGGCACCTGCAACCGAGTCCAACCTGGAGGGGGAGAACCATGCTACGTGCATTGCTGCTCATCGCGGCGCTCGCCGCCGCGCCTGTCGTCCATGCCCAAGGCACGATCAAGATCGCGGTCCTCGGGCCGATGGCCTTCGTGCAGGGCCAGCACCACTGGATGGGCGCCGAGATGGCGCGCGACGAGATCAACAAGGCGGGCGGCATCGCGGTGGGCGGCCGCAAGATGATGCTCGAACTGGTGCGCGCCGACACCAACGAGATCCTCTCGGTGCCGGATGCCTCCAGCGCGGTCGAGCGCGTGATCACGCGCGACAAGGTCGACTACATCGTCGGCGGCTTCCGCACCGAGGCGGTGCTGGCGATGCAGGAAGTCGCCATGGACCACAAGAAGCTGTTCCTCGGCGTCGGCGCGGCGCACGACGAGCTCGGCATGCGGGTCGAGCGCGACCACAACCGCTACAAGTACTGGTTCCGCGTCTCGCCGACCAAGGCGACCGACCTCGGCCGCACCATCTTCGGCGTGCTGGGCGCGGTGGCCGGCTCGATCCGCACCGAGCTCAAGGCCGAGACGCCCAAGGTCGCGATCGTCGCCGAGAAGGCGGTCTGGACCGAGGGCCTGGTCAAGGCGGCGCAGGCCAACCTGCCGAAGATGAAGATGGAAGTGGTCGGCCTGTGGCAGCCCTCGGCGGTCGCCACCGACGTCACCGCCGAGCTCTCGGCGATCGAGCGCGCCGGCGCCGACATCGTGTTCACCTTCGTCTCCGGCCCGGTCGGCATCGCGCTTGGCCGGCAGATGGGCGAGCGCAACATGAAGGCGGTGGCCTTCGGCATCAATGTCGAGGCGCAGAAGGACGAGTTCTGGGGCGCCGCCGCCGGCAAGGCGAACTTCGTGTCGACGCTGGACACCTACTCGGAGATCGAGATCACGCCCAAGACCATCGCCTGGGTGCGCGCCTTCCGCGACCGCTTCAAGGTTTCGCCGGCCTACACCGCCGCCACGTACGACGCGATCATGCTGATCAGGACCGCGATCGAGCAGGCAAAATCGACCAAGTCCGACGACCTGGTCCCGGTGCTGGAGAAGATCTCGTACGTCGGCAACGGCGCGGTGATCGA
This sequence comes from Burkholderiales bacterium, assembly GCA_022844545.1. Lineage (GTDB taxonomy): Bacteria > Pseudomonadota > Gammaproteobacteria > Burkholderiales > SG8-39 > RBG-16-66-20. The sequence goes on from JALHLN010000002.1 coordinate 11,414, forward strand.
GTTCGACAAGCGCCACGACCCGATCTGGGGCCCGGGCAAGGCAATGGGCATCGGCGTGCAGTGGCAGGACGGCAAGAAGGTCGCCTTCTGGCCGCCGCAGGTGAAGGGCGTACAGCCGTTCCGGCTGCCGTCCCGGTAGCCGGCGGGGAAGCCACGGGCGCCGCGCGGTTCGCCCCGCGCGGCCTTTTTTTGCCATGATCCAGGACATCCTCGTCAGCGGCCTGATCAGCAGCAGCGTGTACGCGCTGCTGGCGATCGGCTTTTCGCTCATCTTCGGCGTCGCGCGCATCGTCAACATCGCCCACACCGCGTTCTACATGCTTGGCGCATACCTGTTCTACAGCCTGCTGGTGCAGCTTGGGATCAATTTCGCCATCGCCGGGCTGCTCGCGGTGGCTGGCGTAACCGCGCTCTCGCTCGCCTGCTACAAGCTGATCATCGAGCCGCTGCGCGAGCATGAGTCCGCGGTGCTGATCTCCACCATCGCGCTGGCGATCCTGTTCCAGGAACTGATGCTGCTGTTCTACGGCGGGCACTACCTGGGCATTCCCTCGACCATGGACGGCGCGGTCAGCATCGCCGGGGTCAGCATCGCCTACCAGCGCTTTGTCATCCTCGTGGTGGCCTTCGTCATGCTCGCGGCCACCTGGTACCTGCTCAACCACACGCGCCTGGGCCTGGCGATCCGCGCCACAGCGAACGACCTCGAGGTCGCCAACCTTATGGGCATGAACGTGCATCACGTAGCGCTCGCCACGGTGGCCTTCTCGGCGGCGCTGGCGGCGATCGCCGGCGTGGTGGTGGCGCCGGTGTTCGTGGTCGACCCGTACATGTGGCTGGGCCCCCTGGTGACCATGCTGGCTATCGTCGTGCTGGGCGGCCTGGGCAGCGTCAAGGGCAGCGTGATCGGCGCCTTCATCATCGGCTTCGTCGAGGCGATCACCGTGTTCGCGGTACCCTCGGGCGCCTTCCTCAAGGGCGCGGTGGCGCTGTCGATCATGGTCGCGGTGCTGCTGCTGCGGCCCCAGGGCCTGTACGGCGTGGTGTTCGAGGAGGAGCGTTGATGTACCGCCTGAGGCGCCTGTGGGTGCAATTGCGCACCGAGGTGCTGGTGCTGCCCTCGCGCGCGCTGGTGCTCGCCTGGGCGCTGGTGCTGCTCGCGCTGCCGCTCGCCTACACCGACGCCTACGTGCTGCGCATCCTCACGCTGATGTGCCTGTTCGCCATCTTCGCGGCGAGTTGGGACCTGCTCGCCGGCTACTCCGGGCAGGTGAACTTCGGCCATGCGCTTTTCTTCGGCGCCGGCGCCTACGCCTCGGCGCTGCTCACGCTCAAGCTCGGCATGCCGCCCTGGCTGACGGTGTTCGCCGGCACCGCGGTGGCGGCGCTGCTCGGGGTCGCGGTCGGCGCGCTGTGCCTGCGCCTGCGCGGCTCGTACCTGTCGCTCGCGACGCTGGCGTTCCCGCTGATCGCGATCGGGCTGCTGTTCGCGTTCCCCGATTTCTCCGGCGGCGAGCTGGGCTTCTCCGGCCTGCCGCGGCTCATCAACGGCGTGGTGCCGAACTACTACCTCGCGGTGGTGACCATGCTGGTGCTGGTGTTCAGCCTCTGGCTGCTCGCCGACTCGAAGTTCGGCCTGGTGCTGCACGCGATCCGCGACGACGAGGTCGCGGCGCGCGCCTCCGGCATCAACACGCCGCGCTACAAGGTGATGGTATTCGCCATCGCCGCGGCGTGCGCCGGGCTGGCCGGCGGCCTGCTCGCCCACTACATGCGCGTCACCGGCCCGTTCACGCTGGAGACGGCGCTGTCGTTCCAGGTGGTGATCTGGGGCATCTTCGGCGGCGTGGCGACGATCTACGGCCCGGTGGTGGCGGTGTTCATCCTCTACCCGGTCACCGAGTGGTTCGGCGGCTTCCAGGCCTTCGGCGAGCGGCGCCTGCTCCTGTTCGGCGTCATCGTGCTGCTGGTGCTGCTCTACATGCCGCGCGGATTGGCGCCGTGGGTGCGCGACCGAATCGAGACGCTCTGCCCGCGCTGCAAGCAACGGAGCGCGGCATGGAAGTCGCACTGCCGGCACTGCTCGGCGGCGCTTGCGCCGACCGACCGCCCGCGCGCCTCCGGGCCCGGCCAGGCCTGATCTACAGCGTGCCGAGGTAGCAGGCGCGCAGCGATTCGTCGGCGAGCAGCTTGTCGCCGGCGCCTTCGCCCCAGACGCGGCCCTGCGACAGCACGTAGTTGCGGTGCGCCAGGCGAAATACCTGGCCGACCTCCTGCTCCACCACCAGCACCGGGATGCCCTCGGCGTGGATGCGCGAGATGGTCGCGAATACCTCCTCGCGGATGAGCGGCGCGAGCCCGAGCGAAGGCTCGTCGATGGCGAACAGCTTCGCGTCGTACATCAGCGCGCGGGCGGTGGCGAGCATCTGCTGCTCGCCGCCCGAGAGCGTGCCGGAGACCTGGTCCTTGCGCTCGGCGAGCCGCGGGAAGAGCGCAAAGCAGCGCTCGAGGCGCCGCCGGGTCTGCGCGGCGTCGGTCGAGAGGTGCGCTCCCGCCATCAGGTTGTCGAGCACCGACAGTTCCCGGAACGGCCGCTGCCGGCTGGGGCAGAGCGCGAAGCCGCGCTTGCGGATCTCGTGGGCCGGCAGCGCGTCTATGCGCTCTCCGGCGAAGCGGATCTCGCCCTCGAGCACGACCTGGCCGTGGGTGCCGCGCTGCATCTGCTCCTGGAAGCGGATCAGCCCCGACACGGCGCGCAGCACGGTCGACTTGCCGGCGCCGTTCGGGCCGACGATGCCGACGAACTCGCCCGCGTCGACGTGCAGCGACACGCCGTTCAGGATCACCGCCTTGTCGTAGCGAACCGCGAGGTCCTTCACCTCAAGCAGCGGCATGCGCGCTCCCCTGGCCGGCGTAGCCGCCGCTGCCCAGGTAGGCCTCGATCACCTTCGGGTCGCGGATCACCTCGGCCGGCGGCCCGTCGGCGATCTTCTCGCCGTGGTCGAGCACGATGACGCGGTCGACGATCGACATCAGCTCCTTCAGCTTGTGCTCGATCATAAGCACCGCCGGGCCCTCCGAGTGCAGCCGGCCGAAGCGCCCTCCCTTGTGGATCGCGCGGATCGACTTCACCAGCAGACCGGAATCGACCGGTCCGATGCCCCCCAGCGGCTCGTCAAGCAGCAGCAATTCCGGCTCGGCGGCGATCGCCCGCGCCACCTCGAGGCGCTTGAGCTCGCCCTGCGACAGCCCGGAGGCCGATTCCAGCGCCAGCTCCGAGATGCCGACGAACTCCAGCGCGTCCATCGCCTTCGCCTCGATTTTCTTCACCCATTCGCCGCGGCTCTTCGCCCGCGGGGCGAGCAGCGGCACCATCACGTTGGCGATCACCGGCAGGTGGCGGAACGGCCGCATCATCTGGAAGGTGCCGGCGATGCCGCGGTTGGCGACGTCCCATGGCTTGAGCTTCGTGATGTCCTCGCCGTTGAATATGATGCTGCCGGCGTCAGGCTTGAGGATGCCGGTGATCAGGCGCAGCAGCGTGGTCTTGCCCGAGCCGTTCGGGCCGATCAGGCCGGTGACCTGGTCTCGGCGCAGCTCGAAGCTGATGTCGTTGACCGCGGTCAGGCCACCGAAGCGCTTGGTGAGGTGTTCAACGCGGAAAAAGGGCGTCATGGGGTCTCCGGCGCGCGCCTAGGCGCGCTCCTCGCGCAATTCGCGTCGCGACACCTTGCCGACGTCGGTCTTGGGCAGCTCGCCGCGGAACTCCACGATCTGCGGCACCTTGTAGGCTGCCAGCTGTTCGCGGCAGTACGCCTTGATCTCGTCCTCGGTGACCTTGCCGCGCGCGTCGGTCTGCAGCACCACGATCGCCTTGATGTTCTGGCCCACCGTGGGGTCCGGCACGCCGATCACGCCAGCAGCCTTGACGTGCGGGTGCGCGTAGAGAACGTCCTCGACGTCCTTGGCGAACACCGACAGGCCCTTGTGCTTTATCAGGTCCTTGGAGCGGTCGTAGAAGTGGAAGTAGCCTTCCTCGTCCATGCGCACGAGGTCTCCGGTGCGCATCCAGCGCACGCCGCCAGCGTCGTGGAACACCTTCGCCGTCTCCTCGGGCTTGCCCCAGTAGCCCTGCATCACGTTCGGGCCGGCCAGGAGCAGCTCGCCGGTCTCCCCCGGCGGCACGAAGGCGTTGTTCTCCGCACCGTACACCGCCGCCTGCATGTTCGGCAGCGGGCAGCCAAAGGAGCCGGGCTTTGTCCGGTGCAGCGGATTCACATGGCTGGTGGCTCCGGTTTCCGACAGCGCGTAGCCCTCGATGATGTTCGAGCCGGTGCGCTTCGCCCAGCCCTGCATGGTCGATTCGTGCAGCGTGTCGGCCCCCGAGACCACCACCTTCAGGCGCTTCCAGTCCACCTTGCCTGTGTCCTTGTGGTCCTTGAGGTATTCGTAGAGCGTGGGCACGCCATAGAACACGGTTGCCTGGTAACGCTCCATCGCCTCGAGAATCGCGTCGGTGTCCGGATTGGTGATCAGCACCAGCAGGTTGCCCTGGCACAGGCCGTTCAGCATGATCACCGCCTGGCCGTAGATGTGGAAGAACGGCAGGAATGCGATCACGACTTCGCGCCCGGGCTCGAACCCCGGGAAGGCGGCCTGCGCGCTGGCCTGCGCGGCGAGCAGGTTGTAGTGCGTCAGCATGACGCCCTTGGGGTTGCCGGTGGTGCCGCCGGTGTAGGGCAGCGCGGCGAGGTCCGTTTTCGGGTCGATGGCGACGCCGGGCGCCTGCGGCGGGTACTTGGCGAGCAGGTCCTGCAGCCAGTGGACGCCGGGGGCGGCGGGAACGGCGACCGCCTTGCCGGCGAACATCCGCTTCAGCGCCGGCAGGTACTCGGCCACGCGCGTGACGATGGTGAAATCGAGCGCCACGCCCGCCTTCGCGACCTTCTCGTACAGCACGTCCTGGCAGATAACGGCGCGCGCGCCGCTGTCCTGCAACTGGTGGCGCACCTCATGACTGGTGTACACCGGACTGATCGTCGTCACCACGGCGCCGCACTTCAGCGCCGCGAAGTAGCCGATGATGAACTGCGGGCTGTTGAGCAGGAACAGCGCGACGCGTTCTCCCTTCTTCAGCCCCAGCGCGGCAAGCGCGTTCGCGAGCCGGTCGGTCGCCTCGTGCAGTTCCCGGTAGCTGATCTCGCGGCCGTAGAACACCACCGCGCGCCGGCCGGGGGCGCGCGCGCAGGCCTCGTCGAACGCCTGCGGCACCGATCTGACCGGCACCTCGACGCTGGCCGGCACGCCCTTCTGGTAGTGCGCCAGCCAGGGCTTCGCAAGATACCGCGCAAGCGCGTCCATGGACCCTTCCTCCCGGCGCAATTCTAACCATTGCGGCGGCCGTGCGCCCGCCGCGAACGCTATCCCTTCACCTTCCCCAGCAGCAGGAATTCCAGCAGCGCCTTCTGCGTATGCAGGCGGTTCTCCGCCTCGTCCCAGACCACGCTCTGCCTGCCGTCGATCACGGCCGCGGCGACTTCCTCGCCGCGGTGCGCCGGCAGGCAGTGCATGAACAGGGCGTCCTTGCGCGCGACCTTCATCATCGCGGCGTCCACCTGCCAGTCCTCGAAGTCCCTGCGGCGCTGCTTGTTCTCGGACTCGAAGCCCATGGAAGTCCAGACGTCGGTGGTGACCAGGTGCGCGCCCTTGGCCGCCTTCATCGGGTCGGCGAACTCCTCGTAGTGGTCGGTGCCGTAGAGCCCGGCGCGCTCGGGCTCGACCTCGTAGCCCGGCGGCGTGGAGACGTGGACGTTGAAGTCGAACACCTCGGCCGCCTGCAGCCAGGTGTTGCAGACGTTGTTCGAGTCGCCGATCCAGGCCACGGTCCTGCCCCGGATCGAGCCGCGATGCTCGATGAAGGTGTAGATGTCGGCCAGGATCTGGCAGGGGTGGTACTCGTTGGTGAGGCCGTTGATGACCGGGACGCGCGAGTTCGCCGCGAAGCGGTCGATGATGTCCTGTTCAAACGTGCGGATCATGACGATGTCGCACATGCGCGAGATCACCTGCGCCGCGTCCTCCGCCGGCTCGCCGCGGCCGAGCTGCGAGTCGCGCGTGCTGAGGAAGATCGCCGCGCCCCCGAGCTGGTGCATGCCGGCCTCGAAGGAGAGCCGGGTTCGCGTGCTCTGCTTCTCGAAGATCATCGCCAGCGTGCGGTCCTCGAGGGGCCAGTAGCGCTGGTAGCGCTTGTAGCGGTCCTTGATCCAGCGCGTGCGCGCGAACAGGTGCTCGTACTCCTTGCGCGAGAAGTCCTTGAAACGCAGGTAGTGCCGCGGGGCGGCGTGGGGCGCGGGCATCGCGGGTCCTTCAGCGCGCGGCGGCGGTCATCGCCTGGGACGTCGCGCTCCGCGAGAGGAAGTTCTTCACCAGCGGTGCCAGGCGCGCCACCACCTCGCGGCCCTCGTCCGCGGTCATGATGAGCGGCGGCAGCAGGCGCACGACGTTGTCGGCGGTGACGTTGAACACGATGCCGGCGTCCAGGCCCATCTTCACCAGCTCGCCGCAGGGGCGGTCGAGCTCGATGCCGATCATCATGCCCATCCCACGAACCTCCACCACCCCGGGCAGGCCCTTGAGCGCGGCGCCCATGCCGTCCCGGATGGCGCCGCCGACGCGGGCCGCGTTCTCGAGCAGGCTCTCGTCCTTCATGGTGTCGATGGTGGTGATGACGCCGGTCATGGCGAGCGGGTTGCCGCCGAAGGTGGAGCCGTGGTTGCCCGGCTTGAATACGCCCTTGGCGCGGCCGCCGATCACGCAGGCGCCCACCGGCACGCCGCCGGCGAGGCCCTTGGCGAGCGGCACCACGTCCGGCATGAGGCCGGCGTGCTGGTAGACGAACCACTTGCCGGTCCGTCCGAGGCCGCACTGCACCTCGTCGGACATGAACAGCCACTGGTTCTGGTCGCAGATGTCCTTGAGCCCCTTCAGGTACTCCAGGCGCGAGACGTTGATGCCGCCCTCGCCCTGGATCGGCTCGACGAACACCGCGACCACGTTCTTGTTGTTCGCCGCCACCTGGCGCACCGCGTCCAGGTCGTTGAGGGGCACGCGCACGAAGCCCTGCACCAGCGGCTCGAAACCGGCCTGCACCTTGCGGCTGCCGCCGGCCGAGAGCGTGGCGAGCGACCGGCCGTGGAAGGCCTTCTCCATGACGATGATCGCCGGCTCGTGGATGCCGCGGTCGTGGCCGTACTTGCGCGCCACCTTGATCGCGGCCTCGTTGGCCTCAAGCCCGGAATTGCAGAAGAACACCTCGTCCAGGCCGGTGATCTCAGCGATGCGGTCGGCGGCCTGCTCCTGAAGCGGGTTCTGGAACAGGTTCGAGGTGTGGATGATGCGGCGGATCTGCTCGGAGAGCGCCGCGACCAGGCGCGGGTGGCCGTGGCCAAGCGTATTGACCGCGATGCCGGCGAGGGCGTCGAGGTACCTCTTCCCCGCCTCGTCGTAGAGCCAGGCGCCCTGGCCGCGCACGAACGCGACCGGCTGGCGGGCGTAGGTGTTCATGACGTGGCTCATGGTCGGGCTCCTGGTTCGGGCGTACCAATGCAAAACGGCGGCCCATGCCGCCGTTTTCTGGATGCTATCAGAGGGTCAGGGCCTTGTCAGCCGATCCGGCGCAGGGCCTTCTCCTCCTGCGGCCTGAGCGCACGCACGCACGGCTGGTAGCCCTCGTGGACGATGCCGTGCAGCTCGATCCGCTTCTGCGAGCGCAGCAGCCTGGCGAGGTACTCGGCGATGTCCGGCGTGATCAGCTGGCCCGGCACCAGCACCGGGATGCCCGGCGGGTAGGGCACGATGCCGTCGGCGCAGATGCGCCCGCGCAGCGCCCGGTTGACGCGTTCCTGGTCGTCGAACACGGGAACGAGCTCGCCGCCGCAGTAGTACGCGTCGCGCGGCAGGTAGCGCAGCTTCGTGAAGGCGGGTATTTCCGGGGTGCGCACCAGGCGCCGCGCCGCGCGCTTCTCCCGCGCGATCCGCATCAGGGCGTCGTACAGGCGCGAGACCTTGGAGCGCGTGGTGCCGATCGTCAGGAGCAGGGTGATGGTGTTGAAGGTGCTCTTCTCGATCTGGATGTTGTAGCGGTCGAACAGTTCCTTCTGCAGCTCGTCCACGGTGTAGCCGCAGCCGGAGACGTCCACGGTCACCTTGGTGGGGTCCAGCCGTATCCCGTCGTGGCGCACCTCATCGGGCAGCAGGTCCTCCAGTTCCAGCACGCGGAACATGTCGGTGGAGTTGATCTGCTCGCGCAGCTCCCGCGCCAGCATCAGCGTGCGCGCGAGCAGCTTGTAGCCCTCCATCACCGCCTGCTTGCGCGCCACGTCCAGGCTCGCGATCAGCGCGTACTGCGGCGAGGTGGAGGTGTGCATGTTGAAGTTCTCGCGGAACAGGTGCTCGCGGAACCCCGGGTCGTTGACGTGGATCATCGAGGCCTGCGAGAACGCCGAGAGCACCTTGTGCGTGGACTGCGTGGCGTAGTCGGCGCCCGCCTCCATCGCGGTGGGGCGGAACGCCGGGTGGAAGCGCGCGAAGCCGTACCAGGCCTCGTCCACGATCACCTTGATGCCCTTCGCATGCGCCGCGGCGACGATCGGCGCCAGGTCGTAGCGCAGGCCGTCGTAGGTGCAGGAGGTGAGGATCAGCGCCTCGGCGTCCGGGTGGCGGCGGATCGCCTCGAGGATGGTCTTCTTCGACACCGGCCCGTAGAGGCCGAACTTGCGGTTCAGCGCCGAATCCAGGTATACCGGCTGCGCGCCCGAGAGCACCACGCCGTGGTGCACGCTCTTGTGGCAGTTGCGGTCCAGCAGCAGCTTCTCGCCCGGGGCGAGCAGGGTCTGGAAGATGACCTTGTTCGCGGTCGAGGTGCCGTTGGTGGCGAAGAAGGTGCGCCGCGCGCCGAAGGCCTTGGCCGCCAGCGCCTGCGCTTCCGCGATCACGCCCTTGGGCTCCATGAGCGAGTCCAGCATCGGCACGGAAACGGACAGGTCGGCGTCGAAGACGTGGTCGCCCATGAACTCGTAGAAGTCGTTCACCCACGGGCTGCCGCGCAGCGATTCCCCCGACGAATGCCCCGGCGTGTGCCACTGGTCCTTCGCCATCCAGACGTAGTTCTTCAGCTGGTCGGTGAAGGGCGTGCGCGCCTTTTCCTGGATCTGGGCGTTGAGGATGCGGTAGATGCCGCGGTAGTCGCGCTCCTCGCGGTAGAAGTAGCCGTCCACCGCCTCGGTGAACAGCGCGTCCACCACTTCGTCCTCCTGCTCCTTGGCGATCAGGATGTAGACGTTCAATTCCGGCCGCAGGCCGGTGATGCGCTGGACCAGCTCCAGCGCCGACATCTGCAGCGTCTTGGCGCCGGCGCGCTTGCCGTTGCCGGCTAGGGTATAGAGCTTGTCGTCGACGATCACGGCCTGGATGTCGCCGTCGGATTCGATCGCCGCCAGCGCCTCCTGCGCGGTGGCGACGCCGCCGAAGGCGATGCCGAAGGGGTTGTCCAGCGTGCGCGCCGCGGCGTTCAGTCCTTTCAGGATCTCGCGCAGGACGAGCGGCTCATCCTCGATGACGAGGATGCGGCTGAGCGGTTTGGGCATGGGCTATGGGCTATGATTTCGCATGCCCGAGCAGGCCGGCGAGGAGGTGGTGGAGTTCGTCATCCGGGGCGTGACCCTGGATGGCAAGCCGTTCCGGCCCAGCGACTGGGCCGAGCGCCTGTGCGGCGTGATGGCGGCCTTCGGCGGCGACCACCGCATGCAGTACTCCCCCTACGTGCATCCGATCAATTCCGCGGGCGTGCGCTGCGTGGTGGTGGACGTGCGGCTCGAGGAACTCGAGCCGATGGCGTACCGCTTCCTGCTCAGCTTCGCGAAGGACAATGAACTGGAGACGCGCGACGGGCGCGTCGCCGGACGGACAGAGCTCGCCAGGCTGCAGCGAGCGGGAGACACAGATTAGGGAAGGGCCTTGATGGCGTTCGCGAGGCGGCTCTTGTGGCGCGCCGCGGCGTTCTTGTGCAGCACGCCCTTGCCTGCGACGCGGTCGATGACGGCCTGCGACCTGGCCAGCGCGGCGGCGGCGGCCTTCCTGTCGCCGGTGGCGATCGCCTTCTTGACGTCCTTGATGGCGCTGCGCGCGGCGGTGCGCAGGCTGACGTTGTGGGCGCGGCGCTGCACCGCCTGGCGGGCGCGCTTCTGCGCGGACTTGATGTTTGCCATGGAAAATCCGGACCTTGAAAGGGGGCGAAGTCTACCATGAACCTCGTCGCATGAACCTTCTGCGCGCCCTCGCCACCGTCAGCAGCCTGACCCTGGTGTCCCGGGTCCTGGGCTTCGTCCGGGACTTCTTCATCGCCCGGGTGTTCGGCGCCGGGCTCATGACCGATGCCTTCTTCGTCGCCTTCCGCATCCCCAACCTGCTGCGGCGGCTGTTCGGGGAAGGGGCCTTCTCGCAGGCCTTCGTGCCCATCCTGGGCGAGGCCAGGACCCGGCAGGCGCCCGAGGAGGTCCGGGAGCTGGTCGACAGCGTCGCCACGGTGCTGTTCCTGGCCCTGCTCGCGACCGCTGCCCTGGGGGTGATCGCCGCCCCCTTCATCGTCCACCTCACCGCGCCCGGCTTCGCCGACGAGCCGGGCAAGTTCGCGCTCACGGTGGCCATGCTGCGCATCACCTTCCCCTACATCGTGTTCATCTCCCTGGTGGCGCTCGCCGCGGGGGTGCTGAACACCTGGAGCCGCTTCGCGGTGCCCGCGGTGACCCCGGCGCTGCTCAACGTCTCCTTCATCGTCGGCGCGGCGTTCTTCGCCGACCGCTTCGATCCGCCGGTGCTGGTGCTGGCCTGGGCCGTGTTTGTCGGGGGGGTGTTGCAGCTGATCCTTCAGCTCCCGGCCCTGGCCCGGATCGGCATGCGGCCGCGCTGGCGGCTCAACCTCGCGCACGAAGGCATGCGCCGGGTGCTCAAGCTCATGGCGCCGGCGGTATTCGGGGTCTCGGTGAGCCAGGTGTCCCTGCTCATCAATACCGTGTTCGCCTCGTTCCTGGTCACCGGCAGCGTGTCCTGGCTCTACTACGCCGACCGCCTGATGGAGTTTCCGGCCGGACTGCTCGGCGTCGCCCTGGGCACTATCCTGCTGCCCAGCCTCGCGCGCTACCACGCCGCCGCCGACCACGACGCCTATGGACGCCTGCTCGACTGGGGCCTGCGCCTGACGCTGCTGCTCGCCCTGCCGGCGGCGGCCGCGCTGGCGGTCCTCGCCCTGCCATTGGTCGCGACGCTGTTCCAGTACGGGCGCTTCGGCGCCACGGACGCCTGGGCGACGCGCGAGGCGCTGGTCGCCTACAGCGCGGGACTGGTGGGCATGATCCTGGTGAAGATCCTCGCGCCCGGCTTCTACGCGCGGCAGAACGTGGCCACGCCGGTGCGCATCGGGATCATCACGCTGCTCGCGACGCAGGTGCTCAATGCCGCCCTCATCGGGCCGCTCAAGCACGCCGGCCTCGCGCTGGCGCTCGCGCTGGGCGCCCTGCTCAATGCGGCGCTGCTCTATCACGGGCTGCGGCGGCACGGCATCTACGCGCCGCAGCCGGGCTGGATCGGGTTTTTCCTGAAGCTCGCGGTGTCGGCGGCGGCCATGTCCGCCGCGCTCTGGTACGCGATGGGCGACAGCGCCTGGTGGCTGGCCGCGGGCTGGCAGGCGCGGGTGCCGGCATTGGCCGGGCTCGTGGCGCTGGGCCTTGCCGTCTACGGCGCCTGCCTCGCCGCGTTCGGCTTCCGGCTGCGGGACTTCTCGCGCCGCGGGGCGGAGTAGGCTGGCGGCCATGGACGCGCTGGAGACCTTCAGCCGGGTCGTCGACGAGGAGGATTCCCGCATCGACCTCGCGCGCGCCTGCCTGCTGGTGGCCGCGGACGCCTATCCGGCGCTGGACGTGGACGGCTATGTCGGCGAGCTGGAACGGCACGCGAAGCGCCTCGCCTCGCGCCTCGCCGTGGACATCGCGCCGGAGGAAAAGGTGGTGGCGCTCAACGAGTTCCTGTTCGACGACCTTGGCTACGTCGGCAATACCAGGGACTACTATGATCCGCGCAACTCCTACCTCAACGAGGTGATCGACCGGCGCACCGGCATTCCGATCACCCTCGCGGTGCTGTACATGGAGATCGGCCGGCGCATCGGGCTGCCGGTCGAGGGCGTGTCCTTCCCGGGCCATTTCCTCGTGCGCCTCAAGGTGCGCGGCGGCACGCTGGTGCTGGATCCGTTTGCCGGCGGCATGCCGCAGTCGGAGGACGAGTTGCGCGAACGCCTCAAGCGCGTCATCCCGGCCGGCGCCACGGGCAATGTGCCCCTCGAGCAGCTGCCGCTGGAGACGTTCCTCGAGCCCGCCGGCAAGCGCCAGATCCTGGCGCGGCTGCTGCGCAACCTGAAGGGGATCTACCGCGAGCAGAACAAGCCCGAGCGGCTGCTGGAGGTGCTCAACCGCATGATCATCGTGGCGCCGGACTCGAGCGCCGACCTGCGCGACCGCGGCCTGGTCTACCGGCAGCTCGAATGCTGGCGCCCGGCATTGCAGGACCTCACGGAGTACCTCGCGCGCGAGCCCGGGGCGCCGGACGCCGACGAAATCCGCGCCAGCGCCGTGGACCTCACGCGGCGCTGCGCGCGCCTGAACTGAGCGCCGCCGCGCGCATCTCCAGCGCGCGCTTCTGCACCGCCTCGTGCAGCCGCGGCTTGTAGCCCAGCGCGAAGAACACCTCGGCGGCGAGGAAGATGGGCGCGACGAAGACCTGGAACAGGTTGTCCACCAGCGCAGGTTTCCGGCCTTCGTAGACATGGCCCCAGAGCTGGACGATCCAGCCGCCGACGAACAGGCCGAGGAACCAGGCGAGGCCGGTGGCGAGCGGCGCCTGCGCGATCGGGTCCGTGGCCCAGAGCGCGAGGCCGAACAGCGCGCACATCGCGAGGCCCAGCGGGATGTCCAGCAGCAGGTAGTAGGCGAGCAGCACGGAGGTGACGACGAGCGCGCCGGTCAGCGTGACGCCGCCGGCGTCGATCCGGAGCCAGCCCAGCGGGATCATCAGCGACACCGCGATCGCCGGCACGCCGAGGAAATGCGTCGCCTTGTTGCGCGGGTCCTGATGGTAAGCGGCGTAGAACGACATCTGGTCCTCAAGCGTTTTCATGCCGGCATCCTCCCTGATAACCGCTATAATTCAGCATTTTAGCGCTTAGATGGTCGTCACGCACGGACACCTGCCACGCCCGCATGGAGCCGCAGCGCGCGCCGCTGCCGGTCACGCGGTCACCGTCGGGAATTTCGACGGCGTGCATCGGGGGCACCGTGCGATGCTGGATCGGCTCGTGCGCGTCGCGCGCGAGCGCGGACTTGCCTCCTGCGCCCTGACCTTCGAGCCGCATCCGCGGGAGTACTTCGCCCTAGCCGCCGCGCCCTCGAGGCTGGCGCGGCTGCGCGACAAGCTGGAGCTGATCGCCGGGGCGGGCGTGGACCGGGTGCACGTGCTGCGCTTCGGCGCACCGCTGGCGGGCATGGCGCCGGAGCGCTTCGCCGCGGACGTGCTCGCCGCGGGCTTGGGCTCGCGCTGGCTGCTGGTGGGCAGGGACTTCCGGTATGGGGCGAAGCGCGCCGGGGACTTCGCCCAGTTGCAGGCCTCGGGCGCGACGCTGGGCTTCGAGGTTGAGGCCATGCCGGACGTGCTGGACGGCGGCGAGCGGATCTCCAGTTCCGCCGTCCGCGAGGCGCTGTCGGCCGGAGACTTCGCCCGCGCCGAACGCCTGCTCGGGCGCCGCTACGCGATGAGCGGCCGTGTGGCGCACGGCGAGAAGCTGGGGCGCGAGCTGGGGTTCCCGACCGCGAACATCGTGCTGCGGCGCAAGCCGCCGCTCGCCGGGATCTTCGTGGTGGAGGCGGAACTCGAGGAGACGCGCCAGAAGCTGAGGGGCGTGGCGAGCGTGGGGCGGCGGCCGACTGTGAAGGCGGACGCGGCGCCGCTGCTGGAAGTGCACCTGTTCGATTTCGCCGGCGACCTCTACGGCCGGCACCTCAGGGTGGCGTTCCTCGCCAAGCTGCGTGAGGAGAAGAAGTACGGCGGACTGCCGGCGCTGCGCGAGGCGATCGAGGAAGATGCGGCCCGCGCCCGCGAGTGGTTTTCGAGGATCGACCAGGACCATGGCTGACTACAAGAGCACGCTGAACCTGCCCGACACGCCGTTCCCGATGCGGGGCGACCTCGCGCGGCGCGAGCCGCAATGGGTGCAGGAGTGGAACGACAAGGGCGTCTACAAGCGCCTGCGTGCCGCCGCGAAGGGCCGCCCGCGCTTCGTGCTGCATGACGGCCCGCCCTACGCCAACGGCGCCATCCACATCGGCCACGCCGTGAACAAGATCCTGAAGGACGTCATCGTCAAGTCGAAGCTGCTGGCGGGGTTCGACGCGCCGTACGTGCCGGGCTGGGACTGCCACGGCATGCCCATCGAGGTGCAGATCGAGAAGCTGCACGGCAAGAACCTGCCCGCGGGCGAGACCCAGCGCCTGTGCCGCGCCTACGCCACCGAGCAGATCGCGAGCCAGAAGAAGGATTTCCAGCGCCTCGGCGTGCTGGGCGACTGGGACAACCCGTACCTCACCATGGCCTACGGCAACGAGGCCGACGAGATCCGCGGCCTCGGGCAACTGCTCGCCAAGGGCTACATCTACCGCGGCCTCAAGCCGGTGAACTGGTGCTTCGACTGCGGCTCGGCTCTGGCCGAGGCCGAGGTGGAGTACGAGGACCGCAGGGACCCGGCGGTGGATGTCGGTTTCGAGTGCGCCGAGCCGGAGAAACTGGCGGCGTTGTTCGGCGCCGCCGCGCCGGGCAAGGCTTTTGCGGTGATCTGGACCACCACGCCCTGGACCATTCCCGCGAACCAGGCGCTCAATGTCCACCCGGACCTGGACTACCACCTGGTGCAGACCGGGCGCGGCGCGCTGATCCTCGCCGCCCAGCTGCAGGAGGCCTGCCTCGCGCGCTACCAGCTCTCCGGGACGACGATCGGCAGCTGCAAGGGCGCGCAGCTCGAGAACCTGAAGTTCCGCCACCCGCTCTACGACCGGCCCTCGCCGGTGTACCTCGGCGAGTACGTGACCACCGAAACCGGCACCGGAATCGTGCACTCGGCACCGGCCTACGGCGTGGAGGACTTCGAATCCTGCCGCCGCTACGGCATGAAGGACGACGAGATCCTCACGCCCGTCATGGGGGACGGCAAGTACGTCTCCACGCTGCCGGAATTCGGCGGCCTGTCCATCTGGGACGCGAACCCAAAGATCGTGAAGGCGCTGGAAGCGAAGGGGGCGCTGCTTGCGGTGGACTGGAAGCACACCCACAGCTACATGCACTGCTGGCGCCACAAGACGCCGGTGATCCTGCGCGCCACCATCCAGTGGTTCGCCTCGATGGACAAGAAGGTGGGCGAGGAAAGCCTGCGCGAGCTTGCCCTGCGCGGCATCGAGCAGACCGAGTTCTTCCCCGGCTGGGGCAAGGCGCGGCTGCACGGCATGATCGCCAACCGCCCGGACTGGACGCTGTCGCGCGCCCGGCAATGGGGCGTGCCGATGCCGTTCTTCGTCCACAAGGAGACCGGCGCACTGCATCCGCGCACGCTGGACCTGGTGGAGGAAGTGGCCAAGCGGGTGGAGAAGGGCGGCATCGAGTCCTGGCAGACGACGAGCGCCGAGGAACTGATCGGGGCCGATGCCGCGGCCTACGAGAAGGTGAAGGACACCATCGACGTCTGGTTCGATTCCGGCTCGACGCACTTCACGGTGCTCAAG
Organism: Burkholderiales bacterium; assembly: GCA_022844545.1. GTDB lineage: Bacteria > Pseudomonadota > Gammaproteobacteria > Burkholderiales > SG8-39 > RBG-16-66-20. Next base: position 27,286 of record JALHLN010000002.1, read on the forward strand.
CGCTCGCACGCCGCGGAATCCGCTTTCCCGGCGGACATGTACCTCGAGGGCTCGGACCAGCATCGCGGCTGGTTCCACTCGTCGCTGCTGGTGTCCTGCATGATGAACGGCGTGCCGCCCTACAGGAGCCTGCTCACGCACGGCTTCGTCATCGACATGGAAGGCCGCAAGATGTCGAAGTCCAAGGGCACCGGCATGGCGCCGCAGGCGATCTCCGATACCCTGGGCGCGGAGATCCTGCGCCTGTGGGTCGCCTCCGGCGACTACTCGGGCGAGCTGACGATCTCGAACGAGATCCTGAAGCGCGTGGTGGAGGGCTACCGCCGCATCCGCAACACCCTGCGCTTCCTGCTCGCCAACACCTCGGATTTCGACCCGGTGAAGGATGCCGTGCCGGTGGCGGAGATGGTCGGGATCGACCGCTATGCGCTCGCGCTGGCGGCGCGGATGCAGGAGCAGGTGGCGGCGGACTACGCCGCCTACCAGTTCCACCTCGTGGTGCAGAAGCTGCAGGGCTTCTGCGCCGAGGACCTGGGCGCCTTTTACCTCGACATCCTCAAGGATCGCCTCTACACCTGCGCCGCGGGTTCGAAGGCGCGGCGCTCGGCGCAGACCGCGCTGTGGCATGTCACGCAGAGCCTGCTGCGCCTGATGGCGCCGGTCCTCAGCTTCACCGCGGAGGAGGCCTGGAAGGTGGCGGGCGGGAGCGCGGACGAGAGCGTATTCGAGAAGCTGTGGCACGGGATTCCGCACGCCGGGTTGGATGAATCGGCGCTCAGCCGCTGGAGCGATATCCGTCAGGTACGCGAACTGGCGATGAAGGCCATCGAGGAGAAGCGGGAGAGGAAGCTGGTGGGCTCTTCGCTCGCCGCGGAGCTCGACATCAAGGCGCATGGGCCGATGCTGGATGCCCTGATGAGCCTCGGGGACGAACTGCGGTTCGTGCTCATGACTTCGCGCGTGTCCGTCCACCGCCGGGACGGAGGTCCGGTTTCCATCGACGTGGTCCCCAGCACGCATCCGAAATGCGAGCGCTGCTGGCACTACCGTGCCGACGTCAACGCCGCCGGCCTGTGCGGCCGCTGCGACGGCAACCTGAACGGAGGGGGCGAAACACGCCGTCATGCCTAAGGCGCTGCCCTGGTTCATCCTCGCGGCGGCGATCGTCCTCGCCGACCGGCTGAGCAAGGTCGCGGTGCTGCAGGCCTTCGCCCCCGGCGAGCGGCTGGAGGTGACCGGGTTCTTCAACCTCGTCCTGGTGTTCAACAAGGGCGCCGCATTCAGCTTCCTCGCCGGCGCCGGCGGCTGGCAGATGTGGTTCTTCGCCGCGGTGGCGCTGGTGGCCACGGTCGTCATTTCGGTGCTGCTGGTGCGCCATCCGGGCAAGCGGCTCTTCTGCACCGGCCTCGCGCTCATCCTGGGCGGGGCGCTGGGCAACCTCTGGGACCGCCTCACGCTGGGCGGGGTGGTGGATTTCCTCGATTTCCACGCCGCCGGCTGGCACTGGCCGGCATTCAACGTCGCCGACAGCGGCATCACGGTGGGCGCGGCAATTCTGATCCTGGAGAGTTTCCTTCAGCCCCGGGCAGGGGGGAATGAAAAGCAGGGGCATGACAAGCGCGCCTGAGGCGGGTGCGGGCGGGGACCTGCGGCTGCTGCTCAAGGCGTTCGCCTTCGCCGCGGAGAAGCACCGCGACCAGCGGCGCAAGGACGCCAAGGCCTCGCCCTACATCAACCACCCGATCGCGCTGGCGGACGTGCTGGTGAACGAGGGCGGGGTGACGGAGGTCGAGGTGCTGTGCGCGGCGCTGCTGCACGACACCATCGAGGACACCGAGACCACGCCGGAGGAGCTGGAGCTGGCCTTCGGGCCGCGCATCGCCGCGATCGTGCTCGAGGTCACCGACAACAAGATGCTCAAGCGCGTCACGCGCAAGCGCATGCAGGTGGAGCACGCCGCCCGCGCCAGCCGCCAGGCCCAGCTGGTCAAGCTGGCCGACAAGATCTGCAACCTGCGCGACGTCGCCTCGCACCCGCCCGAGGGCTGGGACCTGAAGCGCCGGCGCGAGTACTTCGACTGGGCGCGCGAGGTCATCGACCGCCAGCGCGGCGCGCACCCGGCGCTGGAGGCGGCGTTCGATGCCGCGCTCGCGCGCAAGCCGCCCGCCGGCGATGGGGGATAATCCCGGCATGGACGTCCTGCTCGCCAATCCCCGCGGCTTCTGCGCCGGCGTCGAGCGCGCGATCGAGATCGTCGAGCGCGCCCTCGAGGCGTTCGGCCGCCCGATCTACGTGCGCCACGAGATCGTGCACAACAAGACCGTGGTGGACGCGTTGCGGCGCAAGGGCGCGGTGTTCGTCGAGGAACTGGACGAAGTCCCCGCCGGCGCGACGCTCGTCTTCTCGGCGCACGGGGTGTCGAAGGAGGTGCGCGCGGACGCCGAGCGGCGCGGCCTGAAGGTGTTCGACGCCACCTGCCCGCTGGTGACCAAGGTGCATGTCGAGGTCTCGAAGATGCTGCGCGAGGGCTACGAGATCGTGATGATCGGGCACCGCGGCCATCCCGAGGCCGAGGGCACCGTCGGCCAGGCCGCGAGCGGCATCACCCTGATCGAGACCATGGAGGACGTGGCCGCGCTGCAGGTGCGCGACCCGGCGAGGCTCGCCTACGTCACCCAGACCACGCTGTCGGTGGACGATGCGCAGCGCATCGTCGCCGCGCTGCGCGCGCGCTTCCCGCAGATCCGCGGCCCGAAGCGCGACGACATCTGCTACGCCACCCAGAACCGGCAGGACGCGGTCAAGTTCATGGCGCCGAAGTGCGAAGTGGTGATCGTGGTGGGCTCGCCCAACAGCTCCAACTCCAACCGCCTGCGCGAGGTGGCCGAGCACATCGGCGCCGAGGCCTACATGGTGGACAGCGCCGCGGACCTGAAGGCGGAGTGGATCGCGGGCAGGAAGCGCGTCGGCGTCACCGCCGGCGCCTCGGCCCCGGAGGTGCTGGTCGAGCAGCTCGTGGCGCGGCTGAAGGAGCTGGGCGCGGCGAGCGTGCGGCCGCTGGAGGGCATCACCGAAAGCGTGGTGTTCACCCTGCCGCGGGAGCTCGCGAAGAAGCGCTAGCCGCCGGGGGTCTTTGGCGCCTCGGGACTGTCGAAGCTCACCTCCAGGGTCATCTGCACCTTTACCGCGCGGCCGTTTTTCATCCCCGGCGAGAAGCGTGAGGCGAGGAAGGCGCGCACCGCGGCGTCGTCGAAGTACCCCGGGGGTTCGGCGCTCACCACGTTCACCTTCTCCACCTCGCCGCCTTCCCCTATGTACAGGCGCACCACCACCCGGCCGGAGAGGAAGCGGCGCGCCGCCACTTCGGGGTATTCGGGTTCGGTCCGGGTCATGATCCCCGGGCGCACGTCCAGTTCGCGCGTGAGGAAGTAATGGGGCTGCTGCAGCAGGGCGCGGGGCGCCGCTTCGCCGGAAGCGGCGGTCGGGCCGGTGGCGTGCGGCGCTGCCGGCTCCGCGGCCGGAGCTGGAAGCGCGGCGGGTTCAGCGACCAGCACCGCCCGGATCGGGGCTGAGAACTGCGTCCACGAGAACCCGCCCCAGCGCGGCCCCGCGGACTGCTGCAGCCCCGCCACCAGCACGGCGTGCAGCGCGGCGGAGGCGGCGAGCGCCGCCGCGATCCGCTGCTTACTCGAAGAACAGCTCACGCCAGGACACGCGCCGGCCCTGGAGGGTGCTAGGCGCCACCGGCGTGTTCTGCGTCAACTGCTGGTTGTCCGCGGTGGTGACGATCGTCTTGATGGTGCCGCCCGGCAACTGGATCACGTTGATGCCGACCACCAGCGAGGCCGAGATCCGGGTGCTCGCCATGTTGGCGGTCGCGCCCGCGACCACGCCGCCGGTCTTGTAGTCGAGGAAGTTGACCCAGCCGAAGCCGCCCGCGACACAGGTGTCGGTCGAGGGCACGTTCGAGGGAATCACCAGCGTTCCGAGTTGCAGGATCGGGTCGACGTTGACGCGCTCGCTGCCGTTGCCGCCGGTGGCGCCGTCGGGCAGGTCGATGAACCAGCCGTTCACCGTCGAACTGGTGAAGTCCACCGCGTTGACCGTGGCGACCGTGCGCTCGGTGGTCGGGTTGGTCGGGCTCGCCTCCAGGTCCTGGCGCACGAAGCCGGTGATGGTCGAGGCGGGGAAGACGCCGCCGCGCGTCATGGTAATCGCGGTGACGCCGGCCATCGTGTCCTTGATGGCGTAGACCGACTGGCGCTGGGTGCTCGCCTTGTCCGTGACGCCGAGGAACTTGCCGGTGCCGAGGAACACCACCCGCTGGCCGCTCACCTCGCCCAGTTCCGGCTTGGTGGTGATCGGCTGCGCGGTTCCGTCCGGCGCGGTCAGGGTGGCGAGACGTGTCACCGAATCCACCGGCACCGTGGCCACCGAGTTGTCGAGCTGGATGCGCCACAGGTTGCCCTTGAGGTCGCCGCCGTAGATGGTGAGCGCGAGGTTCTCGAAACTTGCGTTGTCCACCCAGGCGTTGATGCGGCCGAAGCCACTGGGATCGGTGGTGCCGGCGACGCAGGGCGGGACGACGCTGACCCCGTCGCAGCCCTCGCCGGTGGTGTAGCGGTTCAGGATGTTACCGGTCTGCGCGTCCGCCACGTAGAGGTAGCCCTTGCCGTCGCCGGGCGAGAGGTTGTTCAGGCCCGAGGCGAAGATCACCACCCATTTGCCGTCGGACTTGCGCTTCACGATCAGCGGGTTGCCGAAGCTGAAGCCGATGTTGCAGTCCTCCGAGAACGTGCCGCCGTTGGCCTGGGCGTCGCTGAGGCAGGCGGCGCCGGTGCCGCCCCTGATTTCCCACAGGCCCCTGGGGTTGTCCGGGTCGGTGACGTCGAGCGCGTAGTAGCCGCGCCCGCCGGCATTGAGGCCCGCCACCAGGATGGTGCGCCAGTTCGACTGCGCGGCGCAGGGCGAGGCAGTGGTGTGGCCGAAGCAGACATCCCCCACCACCGGCGAGCCGTCGGTGTAGTAGCGGTGCGTATAGGGCGAGTCCGCCAGGCGCTTCATGTCCTTCATCACCAGGTTGGGGATGTAGGACCAGCGCTCGGCGCCCTCGCCCGCCGTCGGGCTGGTGTCCAGCGTCCCGGTGAAGGCGTCGTCGCTGGTGATCGCGGTGCCGATGCCGGCGGTCTGGAAGTACGGGTTGTTGTCCGGGTCGGTTTCGAAGGCGTGCAGCATGCCCTCGTTGGAGGCCACGTACACCGTGCCCTTGCGCGTGCTGCTGACCCCGTTCGTCGTGTTGCGGAACTCCTGGTAGAAGGGATCCTTGCCGGCGAAGTTGCCGGTGTTGTAGCCGAAGGGCGAGGCCTTCACGTAGGCCGGCTGCGCGTTGATGATGTCGCCCAGAACGCTCTGGCGGTTGCGGAACAGGTCGGTGAGCGCGGTGCCGCCGGTGGTCTCGTAGGACGCATCGCCGCGGATGAAGTCCACCAGCCGCTCCTTGGTCGCCTCCGCGGCCGCGCCGTTGGCGGTGATGGTCGGCGCCTGCGCCAGGGCCGGCTGGCTGGAGGGCGCGGCCGAGGTCGTCATCGGCTCGAAGAAGTTCAGTTCCGCCGCGGTGAGGCCGGCGCCGTCGGTGCAGGTGGGGTAAGCGGCGTTGGCGATCGCCGCCGGATGGCAGAACGACTTCAGCTTGTTGAAGTTGTCGCCGGTGCCGGTGACGTCGGCGGCGTCGAAGGTGAAGATGTTGCGCGTGGTGTGCGCGCGCGAATCCAGCAGCGTCGCCGCCGCCCACAGCTCGCGCGTCGCCACCGTACCGGTGGACAGGTCGATGGTGCGCGCCTTGATGTCGCCGATCCAGCTCACGGTCTCGTATTGCGCCGTGAAGGCGAAGTTGTCGCCCGCGACCGGCTGCAGGTTCGAGGTCGCCGCGGCCGCGCCGGCGCCGATGCGCGCGTTCACCGAGGACAGCGTCTCGGCGATGGCATTGGACAGTTCGGCCGGATCCTTGGCGCTGAAGAAGGTGCCGCGGCCGTTCACCGCCGCATGCCACAGGTCATCCAGCGCCGATTCCGCGTTGGCCGCGGGAACCGGCCAGTCCAATCCGCCCGAGGCCGGGGCGATCTTCAGGCGTTCGAAGTCGGGGCTGGAGCCGGACTGGTAGTTCTTGTCGAAATTGAGCAGACCCGCCAGTCCCATGCCCACGGTGAACAGGGTCATGTGCTGGTGCGCCGCCGGGTCGGCGGTGGACGCCGGAACCTGGTCGGCCAGATCGGCGCGCAGGTCCGTCCGGTAATAGTACAGGGCGACGTCGGCCAGCGTATCGGTCGCGCCCGCCAGGCCGCCGTCGAAGCGCGCCTCGCTGCGCCTGGAGTAGCCGCTGTCCGTGTTGTCCTGGTTTCCGATCGCGCCCCCGGTCAGGGTCACCCCGGCGTTGCCGTTCCAGTAGCCGTCCGTGGTCAGGATCGCGAAGTTGGGCTGGCAGGCGACCTGGATCGGGCTCGCGCCCATGCTCGCCGGATTGATGCCGCCGGTGACGCCGCCAAAGTAGCGCCCGACGCGCGACAGCGCCTCGCGCAGCGGCGTGGAGCCGTGCTCGCCGGTCTTGTAGAGCCACTCGTACCAGCGGTCGCGCGTGCCGCCGGCGCCGGCGGTGAAGTCCGCGATGGCCCGGAACCGGTTGGTGATGTCGCCGGTCGGGTTGATGGTGATGAAGCCGACGCGGAAGGCGTCGGTGATGCCGACGAAGGCGCGGCCGATGGCGGTCTTGGCCATCGCCATCCGGGTGCGGTAGTAGGCGTACCAGTTGGCGAAGTTGGTCATCTCCTCGTCGTAGCTGCAGTCGGTTCCGGTGCAGTCGGTGCGGGCCGGGTACTTGGTGAAGGTCAGGCCGGGCAGGATGTTGACCCGCGAGAAGCTGCCGACGTTCTGGCGGAAGGCGACCGCGGCCGCGGTCGGATCCTGGCCGGCGCCGAAGGTGGTCGTGCTGGTCATGTCGATGTCGTTGGTGGTGATGCCGCCGCTGAAGGCGGTCACCGACACCGTCATGCCGGGCGAGGTGCGCACCGGGGTCACGCCGTTGATGCTCGAGCCCAGGCTCGCCGGCGCGGTGATGGTGGTGGTGGCGCCGCTGGAGGTGGCGCTGAATCCGTGGGTGCCGGTGCCGGCGTTGATGGCGTTGCGCAATTCGGTCGCCATGTAGGTGGCGCGCGCCGAGTTGCTGCCGCCGCAGCTGGAGCAGATGATGCTGCTGGTGATGAGGGGGACGCCGGCGACCGAATACGTGGCGATGCTGTCGCCGCTCTGTACCCCGGACATGGTCGAGGAAGTCGTCGCCGCGGTGAAAGCGGGGGCCGCGAACTGCATCTGCAGCGTGTTGCCGTTGGGCGCGGCGCTGGGGGTGCCGGTATTCGAGCCCGGGTTGCCGGAATTGGCGGGCGACGGCGGCCCCGCGGTCGTCGCCGGGCCGAAGCGGACGGTGATGAGGTTGTTGTTGCGCGTCGCGTGGTAACCGGAGGCGCCGGTATTGGCGTTGATGGCGTCGCGGATCAGGCTCGCGGCGGTGTTCGCGGTGAACCCCCCGCCGATATTGAGCGTGCTGCCTAGGATGTTGACACCGTTCACCAGGATACCGGTGACCGAGGCAGCGGCGGTGTCTCTCTGCGCGTTCACCGTCAGGTTGGCGATCGAGACCTGGCCGGGCTGGGCGGCGGCGCCGGGATTGACGTTGCCGGTGAATTTTGCGTAGGTGAAGGCCCCCGAGCGCTTGCCCTGGCAGCTCGCCAGGGTGCTGTTGGTGCAGTAGCGCACCGGCGCCGGTACCGGGTGCGTCGCGGTGGGCGTGGTGCTCGCCACGCAGCTGGTCAGCGACAGGTCGGTGCAATGCTCGGTCGCGGCCAGGCGGTAGTAATAGGGCGCGCCAGTGATGTACTTGATAGCCCCTCCGGTGGTGAGGCCGAAGGGGAAGGCGGCGTCCGGGTAGGTGTAGGCGCTGTTGGTCTTGCACAGCGCGGTGTCCGTCGCCGCGTCCGCCTGGCTGGTGCACCAGACCCGGTCCGGATAGTCGGTCACGAGGTTGACCGTGGTCACGAGAGTGCCGTTGCTGTTCTCCACCATGTTGTAGGTGTCGCGGCGAAAGCTGTTGAGCGTGGCCGGGCTGACCCCGTCGGTGGGCACCGCGGTCCAGTTGGCCGTATTGGCGGCGGTCATGGAGATCTTCAGGGTGCCGTCGAAATTCACCGCCGGGAAATAGCGGATCTCCGGGTTGTAGTACTGGGTGTTGATCTCCGGGGTCATCAGCGGCACGTCGCCTGCCTGGCAGTTGTCCAGCCCGCCGGTGATGCCGCCGCCGTCGTCGCCCGCGTCGAAGCACAGCGCGTTCGAGCCGCCGAAGCGCCGGCCGAGGTAATCCGGCGTGTACTGCTGCCCCATGGAGCCGGAATCGTCCATGATCAGCATGACATTGGGCTTCACGCTGGAGGCCGGCTGCGCCAGCGGCTCGTTGGAGATGTCGGTGAGCGCGGCGGACACCGGTCCGGAGACGGTCATCAGGGCGCTGAGCAGGCACGCCAGGGCGCGCTTGAACGGCGTGGCGTTGGGATTGGTCGTCGGATTTCCGGACATGGATGCTGCTCCTGGCGGGTTAGAACACGACCGCCTGTATGTAGCTGCTTGAATTGCGCGGCCCGAGTACGCGCACGGTGATGCGGTACAGCGCGTTGGTCGGCACCGAGATGGCCATGGTGCCGAAGGCGGCCGCGCCCTTGGTGCCGCCGCCGGTGGTGGAGGAGGCGCCGGTCTGCTTGACGCAGGTGACGCTGGCCGGGTCGCCGGTCTGCTGGCACAGGCGGTGGATCACCCAGCTCACGGTGTAGCCGGCGGGCGGCGTCGGGCTGGTGACGTTGATTGCGGTGCTCCAGTCAAAGTCGTCCGAGGTGGTCGCGGTTTTGTTGCCGAGCAGGTCCAGACCCTCGGCCCACTGGGCGTAGTACCCCGCGCCGGCGTTGTCGGCGTACAGGTTGGCCGCCGGCGACACGCCCATCAGGTAGCTGCGCGCCGCCTCGACGCCCAGGTCGCCGGTGTGCATCGCCGCCTGGCGGAAGGCGAGGTTGCCCGAGATGATGCTGCCGGTGTCGACGCTGCGCAGCAGGGCGATGCCGGCGAGCGACATCGCCACCAGCACGATGAGCGCGATGAAGAGAACCAGGCCTTGCTGGGTCTTGCGCAGGGTGGCACGCATCAGGGCCTCCAGATCATGTTGCGCAGCGGCACCGTGGTCTCGAACACGCGGTAGCGGTAGCAGCGGTCCTCGCTGCCCGAGGCGACGCTGATGGCGAGGAACGGATTGGCGGTCGCGATCCGGTTGTTGTCCGCCACCGTGCCGCCCGCGGTGGAGCCCGACCAGGTCGGCACCACCGTGGTGGCGTCGCACTCGCTGGCGCCGACGGACTTCTTCTCGTAGTTGCCCACGCGCGCCAGCACCGCGACCTTCACCGCAAGCACTTGCAGCCACTCCGCGCCGGTGGCCGGCGTGGTGAACTCGTAGGTGTCCACGACGTTGTCGTTGTTGGTGTCCTTGCCGTAGAGGGCGCGCAGGTCGACGATGCCGTCCACCAGGTCCGTCGGTGTCGCCGTGCCAGTCGAGAGCAGCGCGCTCACCAACTGCAGCTTCCCGCCGCCGATCTGGTAGGTGTTGAGCCTGGGATCGCCCATGTTGAGCACGCTGTCGCCGGCGGTGTAGAGGAACGGCCAGGGCCAGGCCGGCGGATTGTTCGGGCCGGAGGCGCCCGGGTTGAGCTGCAGGAACTGCGACACCGACTGCGTATGCGTGATGTTGCCAAGGACGCAGCCGCTGGGGGTGACGATCATGATGACGTCGCCGGTCTGAAACCCGTCCACGCCGTCCACAAACACGGTCGCCGCGTTCCCTTTGGAAGGATTCTTCTGGATGCTGGTGGGCAGCATCCGTTCGCCTTCGCTGGAGTACAGGAACGTGATCTTGTCGGGGTTGGCCGGCGCGACCGTGTCGTGCTCGATCAGCACCGGCGCGAGCGAAATATTGGGCAGCGAGCCGCCCATGTTTCCCGAGAATTCGGGGTCGCGATACCAGTAGATCTGGCCGCAGCCCAGCGCCGCCGGGTTGTTGAAGCCGTAGCCGGCGTTGCGCGCGTCGCGCTCTATGGTGTAGAGCGAGATCAGGCCATTGGTCTGCGCCCCGCCCTCGCCCAGGGTGGCGCGGTTAAAGTTGTCGCCCACCAAGTAGGCTTGGGTGATGATCAGGATGCCGATCAGGCCGATCGCCACCGCGACCAGCAGCTCGACCAGGGACATGCCGAGTTCGCGCGCGCGCATCTCCGGCCTCACGAGTTGTTGATCGTCGCCACGGCGACGTGGTTGCTGGCGCCGGTCTCGCCAGGGCGCAGCCAGCGCACGGTGACGGTGACCTGCTGGCCCGAGACCACGATGCTGGGCGCGCTGCCGCCGCTGGCGTTGGGCAGCAGCGCCTGCACCCGCGCCAACCAGGCGGCGCAGACCGGGGTGCCGCCGCAGTTGGCGTCGGTGTACCCGGCGAGATTGCCGCGGTCCACCCACATCTGGCCGATGATCTCGTTGGCGAGGAACGAGGCCTCGGAACGGTACTTGGCGTCGATGGTGGCGCGCATCGCCATCGCCTGCATGCCCATCAGGGCGAGGATGCCGATGGAGAAGATCAGCATGCCGATCAGGGCCTCGATCAGCATCACGCCCTTCTGGCCTTGCCCCTGGCGTCTCATGTCGGGCTCGCTTTCATCAGCTGCACCTGCGCGGGTCGGTGGCCGCCGTGACTTTCGGGTCGCACATCCGGATCGCGCCCCCGGTCGACACCTCGACGCGCAGGCAGCGCATGGTGCCCGAGGCATCCTCGTGCTCGCAGGCGCCGCCCGTGGGGTTCCTGAGGTCGATCGCGGTGATGCCGGCGGCGGTCGGGCGGCCGAGCGCGTTGAACACCACCAGCGACCCTCCGGTGGTGGTCACGGTGACGTTGCTCGAGCCTTCCTGCGCTGACTTGACCTGGACGATGCGCGGCGCGGTGTCCTCCGAGGGCGGAGTGGCGCACAGTCCGGCGGCGTCGTCCCGGCTCACCACCCAGTTGAGCGCGGTGGTGCTGGCGGCGCAGGCGTCGGTGACGGCGGTCATGAGCTGGAAGCGCATGGTGACGTTGCGCCGCACCGCCTCGGTCTTGGCCAGGGTGAGTCCCGAGAGCGTGGTCTCGGCCGCGTTCTTGATCTGGCTGTTCTGCAGGAAGATGGTGAAGTTGGGCAGCGCCAGCGCGAGCAGCACGCCGACGATCGCCAGCCCGATGGCCAGCTCCACCAGCGTGACGCCGCGCTGCGCGCGCACGCCACCGCGCTGCGTGCGGTCCTGCTCTAGCACGAATCGCCCTTCTTGCCGATCCAGCAGGTGGTGGAGTTGTTCCAGCCCGACAGGCCGGTGAAGGTGGAGGTCTTGGTGTTGTCCTGGTTGATCGTATAGACCATGCCGCCAGTGCCCTGGTTGGCGATGCCGGTGGCGGTGCAGGTGTAGGCGGTCGCCGTCGGCGTGCCGCAGTCGTAGGTGAAGTAGCGCGTCCCGGCGACCGTGGTCCAGTTGGGCGTGCCGGTGACGTAGGTGCGGTTGTCCGAGAACCATTTCTCGGCCTTCAGCCGCAACTCGGCCAGGGTCGAGGTCGCTTCGGCGACCTTGCCGCGCCGGACATAGTCCTGGTATGAGGGCATGGCAATGGCGCCCAGGATGGCGATCACCGCCACCACCACCATCAGTTCGATCAGGGTAAATCCGCTTTGGCGACGCATGACATCCCTTTCCGTATGTGTGCATTCTGGGAACGCCGCCCGGGCCCGGCAAAAGCCGGCGATGAGCGGCCGTTTTGACGGCGCGAACGGCTTGCCGCGTCCAGTATATAGGAACGAATTCACGGACTTATCGGATCGCCAGCGCGACGCCAGGGTGGCCCTGGAGGCGGTGGCGCTATAATCGCGCCCTCCCGCGAGGCTGCTGTAGCTCAGTTGGTAGAGCGCTTGATTCGTAATCATGAGGTCGCCCGTTCGATTCGGGCCAGCAGCACCACCCTGCATGCCCTTTGAGGGGAGCCGATGGCGGCCAGGATCCTGGTAGTGGACGACGACGACAGCATGCGGGAGCTGATCCGCATCCACCTCTCGTCCGCGGGGTACGAGGTCACCACCGCGGCCGACGGCATCGCCGCCGGGTACCTCGTCCTCAAGAGCCCGCCTGACCTGATCCTGACCGACGTCAACATGCCGCACATGGACGGCTTCGAGTTCATCGCTGCGCTGAAGTCCGACCAGTCGCTGCCCTCCATCCCGGTGATTTTCCTCACTTCGCAGGAAGAGGGTGACCAGCGCGGCAAGGAGCTGGGCGCGGTGGGCTACCTCACCAAGCCGGTGCGCGCCGAGAAGCTGCTGCAGTTGGTCGCCCAGCACGTTCCCGGCGGCGCCATCCCCATCGGCTGAAAACGTGGACTGTCCCTGATTAAACCCTGATTAAACCTTTTTCATCTAGGGGCAGTCGCGCAATTCGGTGCCGGGGAAGCCGGTGGTGAGTTCCCTGAGCATGACCTGCTGCGCGGCGGTGACGGCGCGCACCTGGAACCAGACCTTGGGCGCCTGCGCCTCGCGGGCGCCGACCTGCGCCGAGCGCACGCCGCGTCCCCGCAGCGCCTCCAGCCGGGCCTTGGCGGCATCCTCGGTGCGGAACACGCCCAGCGAGACCGCCCAGCGCGAAGGGCCCTCGTCCTGCACGATGAAATACTCCTCGGCGGCGAGACCCAGGCTCTTCAATTCCGCGGTCTTCTTCTGCGCCCCGGGGCGGTTGCCCTGCGGCGGGATGAATACCCACCAGCCGGCGGACTCCTCGCCGCGGCGCTGCGACAGCCGCTCGCCCAGCGCGAGCGCCTGCAGCGCCAGCTCGGCGCGCGCGACCTCCGCCGCCGCGAAGCCGCCCCATTCCAGGCAGGCGGCAGGCGGCGCATCCGCCGCGATGGGCTTCGGGTTCGGCTTGGGCGCCTCGGCCGGC
>JALHLN010000003.1 GCA_022844545.1 Burkholderiales bacterium
AGCGACACCACCACGCTGGTGGATCCGGGCTGGACCGCCCGCGTCGCGGACAATGGGGTGCTGCTGATGACGAGGGACGCATGAACAAGCCGCGCGACGCCGCCCTGCAGACGGTCGACCCGATCACGCTCGAAGTGGTGCGCAACAAGCTCGAGGGCATCGCCAACGAGATGCAGATGACGTTGCTGCAAAGCGCGTTCTCGCCCATCGTCAAGGAAGGCATGGACTGCTCCGCGGCGCTGTTCACCGCCGACGGCCAGACCATCGCGCAGGCCACCGCGATCCCGATCCACCTCGCGACCATGATTCCGGCGCTGCACGCGGTGATCGCGAAGTACCCGGTCGCCGGCATGGCCGAGGGCGACGTCTACATCCTGAACGACCCCTACTGCGGCGGCACCCACCTGCCCGACATCACCCTGTTCATCCCTGTGTTCGATGGCGAAAAGACGGCACGGCATGTGGTCGCCTTCAGCGTCGCCACGGTGCACCACCAGGACGTCGGCGGCATGGCGCCGGGCTCCATTCCGACCAACGCCACCGAGATCTACCAGGAAGGCCTGCGCATCCCGCCGCTGAAATACATCGAGGCGGGCAAGGTCAATGAAACCCTGGAGCAGATGCTGCGCTACAACATCCGGCTCTCGGACACCTTCATGGGCGACCTGAACGCGCAGCTCTCGGCCTGCAAGGTCGGCGCGCGCCGCCTGGGCGAGTTGTGCGCGGCGCACGGCGCGGCGCTGATCACGCGCATCTTCGAGCTGCTGCTGGACCGCTCCGAGGCGATGACGCGCGCCGCCCTGCGCCGGCTGCCGGAGGGCACCTACCGCTACGTGGATTTCCTCGACAACGACGGCGTCGACCTCGATCGCCGCGTGCGCATCGAGGTCGCCGCGACGGTGAAGGACGGCACCATCCATTTCGACTTCACCGGCACCGACGGCCAGCTGCGCGGGCCGCTCAATTGCGTGCCCTCGGGCGCCTACGCCGCGGCCTACTACGCGGTGCGCGCACTCACCGATGCGCAGATTCCGACCAACGGCGGCTGTTTCCGCCCGGTCACCCTGCACCTGCCGGAAGGGTCCCTTGTCAATCCGAAGGCGCCTGCGGCGGTCAATGCGCGCACCGCGACCATCAAGCGCATCTGCGGCGCCATGGTGAGCGCCTTCGCCGAAGCGGTACCCGACCGGGTGCCCGCCGCCTCCGCCGGCCTGTCGGTGATGCTGGCCTTCGGCGGACGTCGCGCGGACGGCAAGCCGTTCATCCTGAGCGAACTGGTCTGCGGCGGCACCGGGGCGAGCAGCGTTGCCGACGGCGTCGACTGCCTGCAGACCGACGGCTCCAACAGCATGAACCAGCCCGTCGAGGCGCTGTGCCTGGACGCGCCGATCCGGATCCGGCGCTTTGCGCTGCGGCCCGATTCCGGCGGCGCCGGCCGCCAGCGCGGCGGCCTGGGCGTGGTGCGTGAGTACGAGTTCCTCGCCGACGACATCCGCTTCACCTTCCGCGGCGAGCGCCATTTCACCGCCGCGCGCGGCTCCGCCGGCGGCGGCGACGGCGCCATGTCAACGGCGACCATCCACCGCGCCGACGGCCGCGTCGAGCACATTTCGAAGTGCGTCACCACGGTGTCGCGCGGCGACCGCGTGGTACTCGAGACCGCGGGCGGCGCCGGCTACGGTGACCCGAAACAGCGCTCCCGCGACACGCTTGCCGCCGATGTCGCCAACCGGAAAGTCAGCCCCGACTCAGCCAGAAAGGTCTACTCATGAAAAACCTGCGAAAGCCCATCTTTGCCTTGGTTGCCACCCTGTTCTCCGGCGCCGTCCTGGCCCAGGCCTATCCCTCGAAGCCGATCCGGATCATCATTCCATTCGGCGCCGGCTCCGCGACCGACGCGGTCATGCGAGTGCTCGCGCCGGCGGTGTCCGCCACGCTGGGCCAGCAGGTGGTGATCGATCCCAAGCCCGGGGCCGACGGCGCCATCTCGGCCTCCGAAGTGGCGCGCTCAGCCCCCGACGGCTACACGCTGGGCGTGGGCAGCGGCGGCCCGCTCGCCGCGGTGCCCGCGTTGCGCAAGAACCCGCCCTATGACGTCGTGAAGGACTTCACCCCGATCACCGACATCGGCCGCTACACGGTGTTCCTCTTCATCAATGCGAGCCTGCCGGCGACGAACTTCCAGGAGTTCGTCGCCCATGTGAAGGCGAACCCCGGCAAGATCGCCTATGGCACCGGGAATCCCAGCGGCATCGTGGCCTGGGCGCAGTTGAACTCCCTGCTGGGCCTGGACATGCTGCACGTGCCATACAAGACCGCGCCGCTGGTGATGCCGGACCTGCTCGCCAACCGCGTCCAGGCGCTGATGGATCCGCCGGCAGTCGCGATTTCGCACGTGAGGGATGGCAAGCTGCGCGCGCTGGCGACCACGCTCAACCGCCGCTCGCCGCTGCTGCCCGACGTGCCCACCATCCACGAGGCCGGCGTGCCGCAGTACACCATCTCCAACTGGATGGGCCTGATCGGTCCGGCGAAGCTGCCGCGCGAGATCGTGGACCGCGTCAACCGCGAGTTCGGCGCCGCGCTGCGCAGGCCCGAGGTGATCGAGGGATTGCAGAAGCAGGCCTTCATGCCCAACCCCTCGACGCCGGAGCAGTTCGCCGCCTTCATCCAGGAGCAGGTGCAGTCCTACGGCAGCCTGCTGCGGGCGGCGGGCGTCAAGCCGGATTAGGAAACCGGAGCGCGCGTGTTCATCGACTACGGCAGCAAGCCGCCCACGGCGGCTTTCAACCCGCCGCAGACGCAGCACCTGCAGAACTACCGGCGCGTCTACGCCAAGAGCGAGTCGCGCGTCGAGAAGCCGCAGGACGAGAAGACGGCGCTGGCGAAGTACCTGAAGACCTACGAGAAGCTCGGCGCGAAGCACGTGGTGGTGAAGGCGCGCGACAACGAGACCACGTTCGGCCTGAAGGTCCGCAACGAAGACGCGGCGGCTTTCTGCAGGAAGCACGGCCCGCGTTTCATCGGCTTCGCCGGCGTAGACCCGCACAAGGGCATGGCCGCGGTGCGGGAACTGGAGACCGCCGTGCGCGAGCTGGGCCTGCGCGGCCTCAATCTGCAGTGCTTCGAGTTGAAGCTCGCCATCAACGACAAGCGCATGTACCCGCTCTACGCCAAGTGCGTGGAACTGGACATCCCGGTCAACATCCACTGCGGCATCAACTTCTCCACCGCCTCGCAGATGGACTACGGTCGCCCGGCCTACCTGGACGAAGTGATGCTCCATTTTCCCGAGCTGCGGGTCTGCGCCTCGCCCCCGGGCTGGCCCTGGATCGAGGAGCTGATCGGCGTCGCCTGGCGCCATGCCAACGTGCATATCGGAATCGTCGCGGTCCGGCCCAAGCTGCTCACGCTGGAGGATGCCGGCTACCGGCCGCTGCTCGCCTACGGCTCGAAGATCCTGCAGGACCGCATCCTCACCGGCACCGCGTTCCCGATGCAGCCGGTCGAGCAGGCCTACGCCGAATTCGAAGCCCTGCCGCTGCCCGACGCGGTGAAGCGGAAGTGGCTTTACGACAATTCGGCGCGTTTCCTCGGCTTGAAGTGATGCAGAAGCCGATCCAGCCTCACTGGCGCCTGCCGCGCTACAGCGCCGACCCGGCCGTGCGCCGAGGGCAACTGGAAGCCGAGCCCCTGCCCGCCTCGAATGCCGCGCTGCTGGATGAGGCCGCGGCGGAAGTGCCCGATCGCCTCGCCTGGCGCTTCATCGACAGCGGCGAGACCGCGACCTATCGCGAGGTGCAGGCAAGCGTGAACCGCATCGCCTCTGCGCTGCACGGCATGGGCGTGCGCAAGGGCGCCCACGTGGCGATGATGGTGCCCAACCTGCCGCAGTTTCCCCTCACCTGGCTCGCCTTAGGACGGCTGGGCGCGGTGATGGTGCCGGTGAACGTGTCCTACACCGGCCGGGAACTGGACTACATCGTCAACGACGGCCAGGCGGAATACCTCGTCATCTACGAGGAGTTCCTGCCGACCCTGGACGCGATGCTGAAGCGCCCAGCGGCGCTCGCCGATGCGCGCGTGATCGTGGTCGGCCGACCGCGCCCCGGGCAGCAGGACTGGCAGGCGCTGCACGACAGTGGCGACCCCGCGTTCAAGGCGCCCGAACCGGTCGACCTGGATGACCTGCTCAACATCCAGTACACCTCCGGCACCACCGGATTCCCGAAAGGCGTGCTGCAGGCACAGCGCTACTGGATCACCCAGAGCAGGATCAACGCCTTTCGCGACGGCCTCGCCTACGAGCGCATCCTGATCTCGACGCCGTTCTACTACATGGACCCGCAGTGGTTGCTGCTCATGACCTTCCACCAGCGGGCCACCGCCTTCATCGCGGCAAAGCAGAGCACTACCCGCTACACCGAGTGGCTGCGGACCTGGAAGATCCAGTTCTCGCTCATGCCGGCCGAGGTGATGTTCAAGAACCCGCCCTCGCCCGATGACGGCGACAACGAAATCCGGCGCGTGAACGTCTACGGCCTGAGGAAGGAAATCCACGCTGCAGTCGAGCAACGCTTCAACGTCAATGCCCGCGAGGCTTTCGGCATGACCGAACTGGGCTCGGCCACCTACATGCCCCTTGAGGTCGAGGACATGACCGGCTCGGGCTCCTGCGGCATGGCCGGACCATTCCGCGAATGCAAGGTGGTGGATCCCGAAGGCAGGGAAGTGCCGCGCGGAGAGATCGGCGAACTGGTGGTGCGCGGCAGCGGGATCCTGCGCGGCTACTTCAACAAGCCGGAAGCCACGAAAGAGGCCTTCCACGGCGACTGGTTCCGCACCGGCGACCTGTTCCGCCAGGACGAGCGCGGCTACTTCTACATCGTCGGCCGCGTCAAGGAGATGATCCGGCGCAGCTCGGAGAACATCCCGGCGCGGGAGGTGGAAGCGGTGCTCAAGGACATGCCGCAGATCGTCGAGGCAGCGGTGATCGGCGTGCCGGACGACCTGCGAAAGGAGGAGGTCAAGGCATGCGTCATCCTCCAGCCGGGCCTGACCAAGTCGGACGTACCGCCCGAAGCCATCATCGCCCACGCGCGCAGGTTCCTCGCGCCCTTCAAGGTGCCGCGCTATATCGAGTACCGCAGCGAATTCCCGCGCACGCCCTCCAACAAGATCCGAAAGCCAGCACTGATCCAGGAGAAGCCGGACCAGCGCACCGATAGCTGGGACCGGGTGGATGGCGTCTGGCGCTGAGCGCAAGGCGCTTCGCAAGCTTCAGCCAGGCCTGCCCGCCGCCTGGTACCGCGACCCGGCGCACCACGACCGGGAACTGGAGGCCTTCTGGTACAGCGGCTGGATCGCCGCCATACGGGAAGAGGAAATCGCCGCGGCCGGCGACTGGCGCGTCGTCCGCGTCGGCACCCAGTCCATCGTCCTCGCCCGCGGCGAGGATGGCGCGCTGCGCGCCTTCCACAACACCTGCCGCCACCGCGGCTCGATCCTGTGCACGAAGGAAAGCGGCCGCTTCGAACGCAACCGCATCGTCTGCCCCTACCACTCGTGGACCTACGACCTGGAGGGCACCCTCATCGCCACGCCGCGGCGCATGGAGACGCCGGATTTCGACAAGGCGGACTTTCCCCTGCACACGGTCGCCGTCGATTCCTGGGGCGGGTTCGTGTTTGTCCGGCTCGAAGGCAAGCGCAAGCTCGAGCTGGGCGGCATGCCGGACCGGTTCCGCAACCACCGCTTCCACAACCTGCGCATCGGCAAGCGCATCGTCGCCGACGTCAAGGCCAACTGGAAACTGCTGGCGGAGAACTTCTCCGAGTGCTTCCACTGCCCGCCGGTGCACCCGGAACTGTGCCGGGTGGTCACCGCCTACCGCGAGGCCGGCGCCTGGGGCCTGCGCGGCGCGGAAACCATCCCGGAGTACAAGGCGGGCGCCAGGACGCTGACGCCGGACGGCAGCGCGCGCATCCCGCCGTTCAAGGGACTGGGCGCGAAGGACCGCGAGACGCTTTACGTGCCCTGGATGCTGCCGCCGAACCTGTTCCTCAACGTGCAGCCGGACTACGTCAACTCGCACATGATGTTCCCCACCGGCCCCGAGAGCGTGCGCATCGTGTACGACTGGCTGTTCGAGCCGGCGCACATGCCGCGGGGCAAGGACCTGAACCACTACACCGCGCTGTGGGAGCGCACCAATGCGCAGGACGCGCGCAACTGCGAATGGCAGCAGCAGGGTCTGCAGTCGCGCGCGTTTCTCCATGGCGTGTACGTGCCGCAGGAGTTCGACTGCCATCGCTTTGCGCGGTGGATCCGGAAAGGGCTGCGACGCGCGCCGGCAGATTGACCGAACCGGGGCGCGGCAGCCCTCCTGCGGCGGCGCTCAGATGCGGAACAAGCGCGCCGCGTTCTCCCCGAACAGCTTTTTCTTGAAGCCCTCGCCCAGGTCCGGCTGCGCGTTGAGCAGCTTCACCGAGTCCGGGCACTGGCAGTCCCAGTGCGAGTAGTCGGACGCGTACAGCAGCCGCTCCTCGCCGATGGTCTTGGCGACGTAGGCGATGGTGGATTCGTCCGGCTCGACGCTGAAGTGAACGTTCTCGCTGCGGATCCAGTCCCCCGGGTCGCGCGTCTGCCACGGCATCATGTGCGGCAGCAGTTCGTGATGCTCGTGCAGGCGATCGACGATCCAGGGCACCCAGCCCACGCCGGCTTCCATGAACGACACCTTCAATTTCGGAAAGCGTTCCAGCACGCCGCCGGCCGCAAACGAAGCAACTGAAATCATGGCGTCGAGCGGGTAGAAGGCATGCTTGAACACGTAGCGGTCGAAGCGGTCCACCCCGGCCGAGTTGTTGGAAACGATATGCACGCAGACCGGGATGCCCAGCCCCTCGGCCTCCTGCCAGATCGGATCGAACTGCGGCTCGTGCAGCAGATGGCCGCCGAAGTTGGTCAGGGCGACGACGCCGACCATGCCCTTGCGCTCCACCGCGCGGCGCATCTCCTTGCGCGCGGCCTGCGGATCCTGCCAGGGCACGATGGCGATGCCCTTGAGGCGCTCGGGATACGGCGCGCAGTACTCGGCGAGCCAGTCGTTGTAGGCCGTGCAGACGGCAGCGGCGAGTTCCGGGTTCTCCATCGATGCCAGCGCACCCAGGCCGATGAAGGTGCCGAACAGCACTGCGGTGTCGATGCCTTCGAGGTCCATGTCCGGGATGCGCTTGTGCGGGTCCTGCATGCCTTCGCGGTCCCAGCCCCAGATATGCGGCGCCTTCTTCGGCACCGGCCACATGCCCAGGGCGCCGTAGAAGTCCCGGCGCGTGGGCCAGAGCTTGCCCTCGACCACCATGTGCTTGCGGCCGTCAGGGTAGTCCACCCAGCAAGGCGCGTCCGCGCGAAAGCGCTCCGGCACGCGCTCGGCCCAGTTGACGTGCTTTTCGTCGATATGGCCATCGGCGTCGATGACCCGGTAGGGAAGTCGCATGGCTGTCTCCTTGTCGCTGTCCGGTTTGCCTGCCGTCATTCGTAGCCGAGAAACTGCGCGAAATCACGCACCGGTTCGCGCGTCGTGACCAGGTGATTGACGACATCGTCGCTCGCATAGCCGAGCGCCATGCCGCAGACGATCTGCTCGGAGTCGGGAATTGCCAGTTCGCGGCGCAGTACCCGATGCGCGTTCGCGATCGCCGCCTGGGCGCAGGTGTCCAGCCCCTTTGCGCGGGCGGCGATCATGATGCCCTGCAGGAACATGCCGTAGTCGAGCCAGCTGCCGATCTCCATGTCGGCATCCAGCGTGAACACCAGGGCGACCGGCGCATCGAAGAACCGGTAGTTGCGCCGGTACTGCGCGTCCATGCCGGCCTTGTCGTCGCGGGTGATGCCGAGCAGGCCGTACAGTTCCCAGCCGAGCTTGCGGCGCCGCGCCAGGTAGGGGTCGCGCCATTTCACGGGATAGTAGTTGTACGGCCGCTTGAAGCTCTCCGGTCCCTCGCGCGCGTACGCGTCCAGCATCGCCGCGCTGATGCGGTCGCGCACCGCGCCGGCGAGCACGCGCACTTTCCAGGGCTGGATGTTGGTGCCCGAGGGCGCCCGGCTGGCGAGCGCGAGGATCTCCTCGACCAGCGCGCGCGGCACGGCGTCGGCCTTGAACGCGCGCACGCTGCGCCTGGACAGGAGCGCCTCCTCCACGGTCGCGGCGGGCACCCCGGGGGCGAACGGCAGTGCTCCGGCAGCGGGATCGATCAAGGCTCTGCTCCGAATTATCCTGATCCGGCGCCGAGCCGAAGGCTGTCGCAACCGGACCGCTTTTACTCTACAGTATCGTCCGTATCGGGAGGAACCTCGGACATGAAACTGACCAGCGAGAACTTCAGCAATGGCGACTATCTTGGCGCCGATCACGTACTGTCCGAAGCCTACGGCTTCGGCTGCAAGGGGGGCAACCGGTCGCCGCAGCTGTCCTGGAGCGATGCGCCCGCGGGCACCAAGAGCTTCGCGCTCACCTGCTTCGACCCCGATGCCCCGACCGGCAGCGGATTCTGGCATTGGGTGGTGGTCAACGTTCCCCCGACGGTGACCTCGCTGCCGCTGGGAGCAGGAGACCCGGCGGCGGGCAAGCTGCCTGCCGGCGCGCTCGAGGTACGCACCGATTTCGGCAAGCCGGGCTACGGCGGCCCGTGCGCGCCCGAGGGCAGGGTTCACCGCTATGTCTTCACCGTTCCTGATTACCAATGAGCCTCAGCCAATTTTACGAGCCTGTACGGCATCGGCGGTGTGACGGCGGCGGCAGCGCCCAGCCGGGCGAGCATGCCGGCCAGATCGAAGCGCCGGTTGAAGCGGTAGGCGAACTCGGCCAGATACCGTGGAAGATGCTTGGCCCCGATCGCATGGTAGGTTCCATGCATCGCGTTCTTGACGTTGCCGAGCATCGTATCGACCCAGGTCAGGCGCTTGCGGTTGCGACGCCCGGTGACACCGCTGGTGTTCAGGGGCGCATGACTGCAACCGGCTTGCTCGACGGAGCGGAAACATGCCAGGGCATCGGAGCGCACATGGCTGCCGCGCACGAGGTGACGCCGACTCCAGCGGCCGATCTCTCGACTGCGAAACCCCTTGACCCGATCCATGCGCATCGTCAGCGGCTTGTTGCTTGTCGAATCGGTGGCCACCGCCGCCACAAACGGCGTTTTGCCCCGCGCGCCGCGTCCGCGCTTGTAGCCGCGGCGTCGGCCGCCCCAGTAGGCGTCGTCGATCTGGATGACGCCCTGCAAGACGCGCGCGCTTTCGCGCTCGAGCATCGCCTGCATGAGCTTGTGTTTCAGCAGCCAGGCGCTGTTGTAGCAGATGCCCAACTGCCGGGCCAACTCCAGGGCGGAGACGCCGTTCTTCGACTGGGTCAGCAGATAGATCGCCAGCAACCACGTCGTCAGCGCCAGCTTGGTGCCGCCAAACAGGGTGCCCGCGGTGAGCGAGGTCTGCCGCCGACAACGGTTGCACTGAAACAATCCGCGCCCGAGCACGCAATGCCCGCCGTGCCCGCAGTCAGGGCAGACGAACCCATCGGGCCAGCGCCAAGCGAACAGGGCCTGCTCGCACTGTTCTTCGGTTCCGTACCGCGTCATGAATTCGCGCAAACTCATGCCTCGCTGAAATTGAACTTCGTTCTTCGGCATCGCCTATCTCCTTGTGAAATCAAGCGATGCCAGTTTGCTACCCCTACTGGCTCACTGGCTGAGCCTCATGGGTAATCAAGTCACCGTTTGCGCCGTGGGCATCGACAAGCTGCCGGTGACCGCGGACACTTCGGCCGCGATCGTCGGCTTCTACCTGAACTTCAATACCCTGGCCAAAGCGAGCCTGACCGGGCTGTTCCGCCGCTGATTGCGAAAGGCGCCTTGACACGCGGGGCCGGCGCGGTCCACCATTTGTCCGGACAATAGTACGACTTGGTGCCCGGGGGCGCTTTGCCACCGGCGCCGTTCCAGGGCGGGGGCACCGAGCGCATGCGTACCGGAGCGGGGCAGATCGATTCGATTCGGACATCCCCGCTGCGATCCGGCGCCCCGCGCTACGCGCTGCTGGCCGAGTCCATCGTCGACGACATCCGCTCCGGCCGCTATGCGATCGGCTCGATGCTTCCCACCGAAGCGGACCTGTGCCGGGCGTTCGGCGTGTCGCGGCACACCGTGCGCGAGGCCCTGAGGAGGCTGGGCGACCTGGGCCTGGTGTCGCGGCACCAGGGCATCGGCACCCGCGTAAAGGCGCGCCAGGACAGCACGCGCTTCGTGCAGTCCATAGGCAAGCTCTCGGACCTGTTCGGCTTCATCGACAACACGCGCCTCGCGGTCGTCTCGCGGCACGATGTCCACGCAACGCCGGCAAAGCGGCGCCTGCTGCGTTGCGCCCCCGGCCAGCGCTGGCGGATGCTGGAAGTGCTCCGCTACCAGTCCGGGTCGAAACAGCCGATGGTGGTGAGCGAGATCTACATCCCGCAGGCGCATGCCGCGGTGGAGAAGGAGATGCGCGACCTGCGGGTGCCGATCTACACCCTGATCGAGCAGCGTTACGGGGAGCGCATTTCCGAGGTGCAGCAGGAGATCGATGCCTGCGCGCTGGCGCCGGACAAGGCGCGCCTGCTCGGTGTGCGCGCCGGCTCCCCGGGCCTCGCGATCACGCGCCACTACTTCGGCGGGAACGACAAGCTGCTCCTGGTGTCCGCGAGCCTGTACCCGGCAGGGCGCTTCACCTCGAAGATGCGCCTGCGCGCCTCGGCGCACGACCCTGCAACCACATGATCAGGGCGGTAGCGCCCTGCCTGGAGACCTCATGAACGCCCCTGCCCATCCGCAAGCGCTGGCCGCCACAGCCAACGACACGACCATTTCCAGCGCGCTGGCGCAGTTCGCCAGCGGGTTGCGCTGCGACGACATCCCGGCAGCCGTGGTCGAGCGCGCCAAGCTGCACGTGCTCGATTGCATCGGCATCGGCTTCGCGTCGACCGGATTCGAGTTCGGCCAGCGCACCATCAATGCGCTCGCGGGACTGGCTGGCGATGGGCCCTACCCTGTGCTCGGCACGTCACTCGGTCTGCCCTTGCGCGACGCGATGCTCGCCAACGGCACGCTGATCCACGGCCTGGATTTCGACGATACGCATTCCGGGGCGGTCGTTCACGCTTCCGCGAGCGCGGTGCCGGTCATGCTGGGCGTCGGCCAGCGCGAGCGGGCGAGCGGCCGCGAGGCGCTTGCCGCCTACCTGGTCGGGGTCGAGGCCTCGAGCCGCATCGGCCAGGCGGCGAAGAACGGGTTCCACCTGCGCGGCTTTCATCCCACCGGCGTGGTCGGCGCGTTCGGCGCGACGCTCGCCGCCGGGCGGCTCTCCGGGATGAGCCCGGCGCAAATCACACACGCACAGGGCATCGTCCTCTCGATGGCATCCGGCAGCCTCGAGTTCCTCGAGGACGGCGCGTGGACCAAGCGCATGCACCCCGGCTGGGCCGCCTCGTCGGCGGCGACCGCCTGTGCGCTCGCGCGATCCGGTTTCGCCGGCCCGAAACGCGCCTACGAGGGGCGGTTCGGACTGTTCAACGCCTACGTGGGCGCGCAGCATCCGGCCGAGCCGGCGATGAGCGTCGCGGCGCTCGGCGAGACCTGGGAGATGCTGAACGTGGCGATGAAGCCCTATCCAGCCTGCCACTTCAACCATGCGTTCGCCGACGCGGCGCTCGAACTGCGCCGCCAGCATGCCTTCGCGCTCGAGGACATCGAATCGATCACGGCGCGCATCGGCGCTGGGCAGACCCAGGTGGTGTGCGAGCCGGAAGCGAGCAAGCGCCGGCCGAAGAGCGCGTACGAGGCGCAGTTCTCGGTCCATTACACCATCGCCACGTCGCTGGTGCGCGGATGCTTCACGCTTTCTGAGCTCGAGGAAGAGGCACTGGCCGATCCGCGCACGCTCGCACTGACGCAGAAGACCCGCTACGAGATCGATCCGGATTCGGCGTTTCCCCGCTACTACTCCGGCGAGGTGGTGCTGCGGCTGAAGGATGGCCGCGAACTGCGCCATCGCGAGCCGAACAACCGCGGCTCCGACGCGCGCCCGCTGACCGCCGACGAGATCGTGGCGAAGTTCCACGGCAATGCGGGCCGGGTGATGAGCCGGTCGCGCGCGGAACGGGTGGTCGAAGCCGTGCTGGCGCTCGAGCGGGCCTCCTCGCTCGACGCGCTCCTGGCCTCAGTACGCCTGAATTGAAATCCCTGAACGCCATCCAAGGAAAACCCATGACCCTCTCGACCCGGCCGCTCACGGCCACTTTCGGCGCCGAAGTCAGCGGCGTGGACCTGGCCGCGCCGCTGGACGCGCAGACCGCGGCGGACTTGCGCGCGCTGTGGCTGAAGCACGAGCTGCTCCTCTTTCGCGGGCAGACGCTGGACGAGAAGCAGCTGGTCGCGTTCTCGCGCCATTTCGGGGAGCTCGAGATCCACCTGCGGCGCGAGTACCTGTCGCCGGAGAACCCGGAGGTGCTCTACGTCTCCAACGTCAAGAAAGATGGCAAGCCGGTCGGCATCCTCTCCGATACCGAGGTGGGCTGGCACTACGACCAGATCTACCTGCCGCGGCCCGCGGTGGGTTCCTGCCTGTACGCCGTGATCATTCCCGCCGACCGTGGCGCCACCTCGTTTGCCGACATGTCGGCGGCCTACGAGGCGCTGCCGGAGCGCACCAGGCAACGGATCGAAGGGCGCAAGGCGGTGCAATCCTACGAGGCCTTCAACCGCAGCTACAGCGTGCCCACCAGCGAGGAGCAGCGCAGGAAGTCTCCCGACATCGAGCAGCCGCTGGTGCGAACCCATCCGTACACCGGCCGCAAGGCGCTCTACATCTGCCCCGGCATGACGACGCGGATCGTCGGCCTTCCCGAGCAGGAGAGCGCCGAGCTGCTGGCCGAGCTGTTCGCGTGGACGGTGCAGCCGCGCTTCGTCTACACCCATGCCTGGCGGCTGGGCGACGCGCTGCTATGGGACAACGCGTGCACGATGCATCGCCGCGAACCGTTCGATGGCACCCAGCAGCGCCTGATGAAGCGCACCACCATCCTTCCCGACGCGGCCGTCGCGGTGCCGTTCTGATGGCCGCGCTGCCATTGGAGGGCATCCGGGTCCTTGACCTGTCGAACTTCCTCGCCGCGCCGATGGCGGCGATGTTCCTTGCCGATTTCGGCGCCGAGGTGGTGAAGATCGAGCGGCCCGGCGGCGGCGACGAGATGCGCCTGTGGGGGAACAACAAGAACGGCGTCGGCCTGTATTACAAGGTCATCAACCGCAACAAGAAATCCGTCACCCTCGACCTGCGCACGCCGTTCGGCCGCGACGCGGCGCTGCGTCTGGCGCGCGATGCCGACGTGGTGCTGGAGAACTACCGTCCCGGAACGCTGGAGAAATGGGGGCTTGGATACGACGCGCTTTCGGCGGCCAATCCCGGGCTGGTGCTGGTGCGCGTCTCCGGATTCGGGCAGACCGGGCCGAAATCGCATCGTCCCGGTTTCGGCACCCTCGCCGAGGCGTACTCGGGGTTCGCGCACATCAATGGCGAGGCCAATGGACCGCCGCTCCTGCCGGGGTTCGGCCTGGCCGACTCCACCACGGGGCTGATGGCGGCATTCCTCTCGATGGTGGCGCTGAAAGGCCGCGAGGCCAACGGCGGCCGGGGGCAGGTGGTGGACCTCGCCATCTACGAGCCGCTCTTCATGCTGCTGGGGCCGCAGGTCATCAACTTCGACCAGCTCGGCCTGGTCCAGCAGCGCAACGGCAGCAGACTGCCGTTCACCGCGCCGCGCAACACCTACCGCACGCGCGACGGCCGCTGGGTATCCATGGCCGGCAGCGCACAATCGATTTTCGTGCGCGTGCTGGCGGCGCTGGAGGTTCCGCGCCTGGTCGATGATCCGCGCTTTGCGGACAACCGCGCCCGCCTGGTCAACGCCGTGGCCCTCGACGTCGAACTGCAGAAAGCCTTCGAGCGTTTCGATCTCGACGAGATCCTGCAGCGCTTCGATGCCGCCGGCGGGGCGGTCGCCCCGGTGAACGACGTCGAGCAGTTCATTTCCGACCCGCACATTCAGGCGCGTGGCAATATCACCACGGTCGAGGACGCCGAGCTCGGCGGACCGGTACGCATGCAGAACGTCGTCGGCAATCTATCGGCGACGCCGGGAGCGGTGCGCTGGGCCGGTCCCCGCCTGGGCGAGCATAACCGCGAGATCCTCATCGAGCGCCTCGGCCTCGACGCCGATGCGGTGCGCGCCGCCGGAATCGAG
Organism: Burkholderiales bacterium; assembly: GCA_022844545.1. Lineage (GTDB taxonomy): Bacteria > Pseudomonadota > Gammaproteobacteria > Burkholderiales > SG8-39 > RBG-16-66-20. The sequence goes on from JALHLN010000003.1 coordinate 14,330, forward strand.
CTGACGTGAAGCGATCGTCATTGGAGGGCAAGTGCTGAAGCTGCCGCAGAAGGTCAAGGTCGTCGAGGTCGGGCCGCGCGACGGCCTGCAGAGCTTTCATCGCTGGGTGGATACCGACACCAAGGTGGCGATGATCGATCGCCTCTCGGCGGCCGGTTTCCCCATGATCGAGGCCACCAGCTTCGCGCGCCCGAGCGTGGTGCCGCACCTGAAGGACGCCGAGCTGGTGCTCGCGCGCATCCAGCGCCGGCCGGGGACGAAGTATCGCGCGCTGGTGCCGAATGCCAAGGGGGCCGAGCGCGCCGTCGCTAGCGGCCTGGTCGACGAATTGCTCGGCCTGATCACGGTGAGCGAGACCTACCTCGCGCACAACCAGAACATGACGCTCGACAGGGCGATCGCTGAGGGCATCCGCGCCTTCGAGATCGCGACCGCAAAGAATATCGGCTTCACCATGGCGCTGGGCATGGCCATGTGGTGCCCCTACGAAGGCCGCGTGCCGGAGGCCAACGCGCTTAAGGTGCTCGGCCGCTTCTGGGATGCCGGCCTGCGGCGCTTCTATTTCGCCGGCAGCGTCGGCATGGAGGATCCCGTTCACGTGCATACCCTGTTTCGCATGGCGAACGAGCGCCATCCGGGCATCGAACTCGGTTATCACGTCCACAACGTACCGGGTTTCGGCGTCGCAAACGTGCTCGCCGCGCTGGACGCCGGCGCGTCATTCCTCGAAGGCTCGATCTGCGGCGTGGGGGGCGGCATCGCCATGCCGACCAATATGGGCATGGTCGGCAACCTGCCGACGGAAGATATCGTGCACCTGCTGAACTCTTGCGGCATCTCGACCGGCATCGATACGGCACAGGTGCTCGCCTGTGCACGCGAGATCGGTCAGATGCTCGACATGGAACCGCTGTCGCACCTGTCTCACTGCGGCACGCGCGAGGAACTGCTCGCGCGCACGCGCGGCCAGGCGTTCCAGCATCCGGGCCGATGAGCGAGCACCCATGAGCGATCCCCGATCGACGACCTCTCCGGCACGCGGCCCTCTGGCGGGCATCCGCGTGCTGGACTGTGCGACCTTCATTGCCGGGCCGTACTGCGCCACGTTCCTCGCCGAGTTCGGCGCGGAGGTGGTGAAGGTCGAGCAGCCGGGCCCGGGAGACCCGACGCGCAAGTTCGGCACGCCCACGCCGTGCGGCGATTCGCTGGTGTGGCTCTCGGAGGGACGCAACAAGAAGTCCCTGACCATCGACTTGAAGAATGCCGAGGGCGCCGCACTGCTCAAGCGCCTGGTCGAGAAGACAGACGTGCTGGTGGAGAACTTCCAGCCCGGCACGCTGGAGCGCTGGGGCCTGGGCTGGGAGGAGCTGAAGAAGCACAACCCGCGCCTCGTGATGGTGCGCATTTCGGCGTACGGCCAGACCGGGCCCTACAGCCCGCGCCCGGGATTTGGCCGTATCGCCAATGCCTTCGGCGGGATTTCCTTCCTTGCCGGCTACCCCGACCGGCCGCCGGTGACCCCGGGCTCGGCGACGCTGCCGGATTACCTTTCCGGGATGTACGGCGCCATGGGCGCCCTGGTCGCGCTGCGTGCGCGCGAGCACACGGGCGAAGGCCAGGTGGTGGATATCGGCCTGTATGAATCGGTCTTTCGCATCCTCGACGAACTGGCGCCCGCCTATCACTACAAGGGACTTGTGCGCCAGCGCATGGGACCGGGCACCGTGAACGTCGTGCCCCACAGCCACTACCCGACACGCGATGCCCGCTGGATCGCGATCGCCTGCACCAACGACAAGATCTTTGCCCGCCTGGCGGCGTTGATGGGCCACCCCGAATGGGCGGGAGAGGGCAAGTGGGGCAAGGTCGCGCAGCGCGAGGCCGAGCGCGAAGCCGTGGATGCCGCGGTCGGGGAGTGGACCAGCCGTCGCGATCGCGAGGAACTGCTCGCGATCTGCAGCAAGGGCGAGGTACCCTGCGGGCCGCTGTACTCGATCGACGAGATCTTCACCGACCCCCAGTACGCCGCGCGCGGCAACATCGCCCGTGTGCGGGAGCCGCGAGTGCCGGGCAACCCTGAATTCGCGGTACCGAACGTGGTGCCGCGCCTGAGCGAAACGCCGGGCGCCATCCGCTGGCTGGGACCCGCGCTCGGGGCGCATACTGACGATGTGCTCGAGGACTGGATCGGTCTTGGCGCGGCCGAGATCGCGGCGTTGAGGCAATCCGGCGCCATCTAGAAGGAAAGAGGAGAGCAGCATGCTGATGTCCGGCAACAACTATCGTGAATCCCTGCGCCGCTACAAGCCGCGCGTCTACGTCGACGGCCGGCAGATCGAATCCGTCGCCGACGAGCCCGCGCTTGCTCCGGGGATCAATGGCGTGGCCCTCACCTACGACTACGCGTTGCGCGAGCAGTTCAAGGCCGTGATGCGCACCGACGTCGCCGCCATCGGCGCGAACGACGTGAATCGCATGATCGCCATTCCGGGGTCCAGCCAGGACCTCCTCAACAAGCTGGAGGCGGTGAGGCTCGTTTGCCAGGAGACCGGTTGCGCGCAGCGCTACCTTGGCGGCGATGCGCTGTCGGCGATCTGGCAAACGGCCCACCGCATCGATGCCGAGCGCAATACCGGATACGTGCCGCGGCTGCGCGCCTACATCGAGCGCGTCTACGCCGAGGACCTGACCCTGGGCGTGGCGATGACCGACGCCAAGGGCGACCGCAACCTGCGCCCCTACCGGCAGCCGAATCCGGATGCCTACCTGCACATCTCCGAGCGGCGCGCGGACGGCATCGTGCTCTCCGGCGTGAAGGCGATCGTCACTTCCGCCCCCTACGTGCATGAATTCATCGTCATGCCCTGCCGCAACATGAGCGAGCACGACGGGGATTTCTCGGTGTGTTGCGCCGTCCCGGTCGACGCGCCGGGGTTGACCATCGTGGCCCGCCCCGCCGGGCGTCCGGGCGAGAAGGCGGCGAAGTTCAGCGCGAAGTACGGGCAGTCGACGGGCGTGCTCATCTTCGACCAGGTGTTCGTGCCCTGGGAGCGCGTGTTCCTCGCCGGCGAATGGGAGCATGCCGGCCCGCTGGTGTACGACTACACCGCCCACCACCGCCAGACCTGCATCGCTGCGCGCGCGGGATTCGGCGACCTCCTGATCGGCGCGGGGGCGCTGATGACCGAGGCCAACGCCATCGACCTGGACCGCGCCGACAACCTGCGCGAGCAGATGGTCGAGCTGATCAAGATCGTCGAAGGCTTCTATGCCTGCGGCGTCGCCTCCTCGGTTTACAACAAGATCGACCAGGCCGCCGGCGTCGCCGTGCCCGAACCGGTGTTCGCCAACATCGGCAAGCTGCTGCTGGCGACCCAGATCTACGACATGCACCGCCTTGCGCACCACGTGTCCGGCGGGTTGATCGTCACCCTTCCCGGCCCCGACGAGGACCACAATCCGGCCACCGCCGGCCGGCTCTCGGAAGTGCTTGCCGCGCGCTCCGACATCCCCTACGAGAAGCGCATCGAAGTGGCCCGCTTCATCGAGGACCTGACGGCCAGCTACCAGGGCGGCTGGTACTCGGTCATCAGCCTGCACGGCGGCGGCTCGCCGGAGGCGATGAAAATGGAGATCTGGCGCAACTACCCGCTCGGCAACAAGGTCGACCTCGTCGAGCGGCTGCTGGAGCGCGGCATCATCACCGACGAAACCCGAAAGATCACCCGCAATCGCCAGCCCGGTCGCTGCTGCGATACCGGCTGCGTCGTCCCCGCCGCGCCGCAGATGACCGCGTTGCCCGGCCGGCAGTCGATCGAGCCTGCCGCCATTGGCGGGCGCCGCATCGGCGCGATCAAGTAGCGGACCGGACACCGGTGACGAGCCCGCGCGCACTGGGCATGGACTCGAGCCGCGTCGCGCTGCTCGTCATCGATGTCCAGGGCCGGCTGGCGCCGCGTGTCATCGGCGCCGATGGGATCGAGCAGCGCTGCATCGCGCTCATCGAAGGCGCCAAGGCCTTGCGGATTCCCGTGTTCCTCACCGAGCATTGTCCCGAGGCCCTCGGCGCCACCCTGCCGTCCATCCGGGGGCTGGTCGCGGAATCGGCGATTTTCGCCAAGCGCCATTTCTCCGCGATGAACGAACCGGCGCTGCCCGAGGCACTCAAGCGGAGCGGGCGCGACCAGGTCCTCGTCGCCGGCATGGAAGCGCATGTCTGCGTGATGCAGACCGTGCTCGGGGTGCTGCAGGCGGACTACCGCTGCTGGCTGGCCACGGATGCGCTCGGCTCGCGCCGGCAGGAGGACCGGCAAGCCGCGATCGACCGCCTGCGCGACGCGGGGGCGACGCCCGCGAGCGCCGAGATGGCGCTGTTCGAGTGGGCGAAGCACGCCGACCATCCGGCTTTCCGGACCATCCTTTCGCTCGTCAAGGCCTATTGAGGCGATATCCATGGCAAACACCGAGATCTCCGTCCTGCGCAGCTTCCTGTTCGCGCCGGGCAATCACCCGCGGCGCGTCGAGAAGGCGCTCGCCCTCGGCGCCGACGCAGTGATCCTCGACCTGGAGGACGCGGTGGCGGTCGCCGAGAAGGCCGCGACGCGCCAGACGATCGTCGCGGCCTTGTCCCGCCCCAGGCGCTGCAGGGGATACGTGCGCGTCAATGCGATCGGCACGCCCTGGTGCCTGCGCGACCTGATGGAGGTGGTCGGGCCGGGCCTGGACGGCATCGTGCTGCCCAAGGTGGAATCGGCCGCCGACCTGCGCACCATCGACTGGCTGATCACCAACCTGGAGCGCGAGCGCGGCCTGCCGGTGGGCCGGATCGACCTCATGCCGATCATCGAGACCGCGGTCGGCTTCTCGCGCCTGGACAGGATCCTCGGCGCGCGAACGCTGCGGGACACGCCTGGCCCCTGGCGGGTCAGGCGCATCAGCTTCGGCGCCGGCGATTTCACCAACGACGTCGGCATGACCTGGACGCCGGGCGAGGAGGAACTCTCCGAATTGCGCGTGCGGATGATCGTCTCCTCGCGCGCCGCCGGCCTCGAGCCGCCGGTCGACACGGTGTGGATTCACCTGCAGGACGCTGCGGCACTGCGGCGCTCGGTGGAGCGCAGCCTGCGCATGGGATTCCAGGGACGGCTGTGCATCCACCCCGATCAGGTCGCGGTGGTCAACGAAATCTTCACCCCGACGGCCGAGGCGGTCGGGAGGGCGCAGCGTATCGTGAAGGCCTTCGAGGAGGCCGAAGCGGCGGGCCTTGCCGCGATACAGGTGGACGGCGTCTTCGTCGACTACCCGATCGTCTACCGGGCGCAGCGTACGCTGGCGGCAAGCGCCGCAATCGGCAAGCTGGACCCGGCCTGAGCGTTGGTTGCCCGTTATCCCGGGAGTTCCTTCACGAGCAGCCAATGGGTTAGAATTATCCCGGCGTTTCCAGACCGGCACGAGAGCCGGTTCGAATTACCTTCTGAGGAGGAGGCACATGATGCGACCCACGACGCGACGTCTTTCCACCAAGGCCGCTGCCGGTGCGCTGGTAGCAGCGCTTGCCGCAGGCGCCGCCCTTCCCGACCGTGATGCCGTCGCACAAGCGATCAAGCCGGTGGTGCTGCGCTTTGCGGCGGACTTCCCGCCGGCCCCGCATCCGGCCGGCCTGGCGATGAACCACTTCAGGGACCGCCTGGCGCAGGCGATTCCCGGCAGCGAGGCGCGCCTGTACTTCGCCGGCGCCCTGTACACCATCCCGGAGGCCTTCGAGGCCATGCGCCAGGGCAACCTGGAGATGACCTGGCTGCAGATGGGCAAGGCGGCGCCGGTCGATCCGTGGATGATGACGATGGTCGGTCCCGGAATCCTGACCACGGTGGGTGCCGTGGACAACGTGGAGTCGACCAAGACCTACCAGATGCTGGTCGACCGGCTGCAGAAGAACCAGCAGATCCGGGTGTTCGGCACCGGACACATGAGCTTCGGCATGGGCGTGGGCGGCAAGAAGCGCTACCTGACCCCCGCCGATTTCAGCGGCCAAAAGATCCGCAGCATGGGCCCGGTGGAGAACGCCTCGCTCGAAGTCTGGAAGGCGAGCCCGGTGGTGATGGCCTTCGGCGAAGTGCCGACGGCGCTGCAGTCCGGCGTGATCGACGCCCTGCAGACCAGCATCGGCGGTTGGCTGGCGGTGCGTCAGCAGGCGCCCTTCTACACCACGGGCGGCGCCGGCGCGTTCACCGCCGACTACTACATCGTGAGCGCGAGCCGGCGCTGGTGGGACCGCCTGCCCAAGCCGACGCAGGAAGCGCTCGGGAAGGTCATCATGGAGACCATCCAGGTGCAGAAGGAACTGAACTGGTGCGTCGACAAGATGACCTATGACAAGTACGGCACCAAGGACCCGTCCAAACCGGGCGTGTACTGGTTGAACCCGCAGGAGGTGTCCGCGATCACGGGCTCGATGGGCGATGCGCCGGCGCGCTACATCAAGAGCAAGACCCCTGCCGCGGTCAGTCCGTGGGTCGACACCTTCATCAAGGAAGGGCGCGAGTTGTCCCAGAAGCACCCGGTGGGGTCGTCGTGGATCGAGAAGATCGACTGCTCCAAGCACGCCTCCAAGATCATCATCCGCTAGGTCGGTGGAAAAGGCCTACACGGCCTGGCGCGCGTTCCAGGACAAGGTCCTGGCGCGCGTCGCAGGCCTGCTGCTCGTCGGCTGCACCCTGCTCGCGCTGCTCGAGGTCGGGCGGCGCTACTTAGTCGGCCGCTCCTTCGAGTGGCAGCAGGATGCGGTCACCTTCTTCATGCTGAGCGGGGTGTACCTCTACTTCAGCGTCGCGCAGCGCAAGAACGCGCACCTCTCGGTCACGGTGGTGCCGGAGCTGTGCGCCGTCGCCGGCCCGCGCGCGAAGCTGGCCGGGGAGATCGTGAAGGCCGTCGCGCTCGCGTTCTCGATGGTGTTCCTCATGCTGGTGTTCTGGTGGGGCATCCCCGAGGTGGAGGACGCGATCAAGTACGAGAGCCGCACCGAGAGCCTCGGCTTCCCGATGTGGCCCTTCCTGCTCGCACTGCTGCTCGGCTTCGGCTTCATGGCGGTGACGCAGGTGTTCCAGCTCTGGTTCACGATCCAGCGGCTGCTCGGCCGCCCGGTGCCCGAGTTCCCGGGAGACGCCGAGGAGGGCGGGCACTGAGCCGCCCCTTGTAGCGCAGAACAAGAAAAGTAGGAGTTTCGATGAATCTCGTTGGCCTCGTCCTGCTCGTCCTGCTCGTGCTGTCGGTGCCGATCGGCATCGCGCTCAGCGCCGCGGCGGCCTCCTACATCATGTTCGATCCGGTGCTGGAACCGACCGTGATCTTCCGCGCCTTCTTCAGCTTCATCGGCCGCTATTCGCTGATGGCGATCCCGCTGTTCATCTTCGCCGGCTTCCTGATGGAACGTACCGGCCTGGTGTCCCAGTTGTTCCGCTTCGCCGACTCGCTGGTGGGCTGGCTGCCGGGCGGCTTCGGCGTCGCCACGGTGCTCGCCTGCGTGCTGTTCGGCGCCATCTCGGGCTCCAGCGTGGCGATGGCGGCGGCGATGGCCGTGATCGCCATCCCGGAGATGCGCAAGCGGGGCTACCCGGACTGGCTGTCGGGAGGACTGGTGGCCACGGCCGGCGGCATCGCCATGCTCATTCCGCCCAGCATCATCCTGCTGGTGTACGGCATCATCACCGAGACCTCGATCGTGGAACTGTTCTTCGCCGGCATCATCCCGGGCCTGCTGCTCGCGACCGGCAACGCCCTCAGCGTCATGGGCATCGCGCTGTACCTGAAGCTGCCGGGCAGCGGGCGCTTCCAGGGCAAGCGCGTCTGGGCCGAGTTCAAGGGCGCGGCGCCGGCGCTGGGCATGCCCATCGTCATCCTGGGCGGCCTCTACGGCGGCCTGTTTACCCCCACCGAGGCCGCGGCCGCGGCCTGCGGCTACGCCATGCTCTACGGCGTGCTCAGCGGCGGGTGGAAGTTCATCCGCGAAGTCCTGCCCACCGCCGAGCGCGCGCTCAACCTGACCGCGGTGGTGGTGTTCCTGATCGGCAGCGTGGGCGTGTTCCAGTTCCTCGCCGCCAACATGTACTGGCCGCAGAAGATCGCCGAGACCGTGACGGGCTGGGGCCTGACGCCGCTCGGCTTCATCTTCGCCTACATGTTCGTGCTCATGATCCTGGGCATGTTCGTGGACGGCGTGGCGATGGTGATCCTGACCGTGCCGGTGATCTTCCCCATCGCCATGGCGCTCAAGATCGACCCGGTGCACCTGGCAATCATGATCACGCTGAACGTGGAGATGAGCGTGGTGACCCCGCCGGTGGGCCTGAACCTGTTCGCGGTGAGCGGTTCGTCGAGTATTCCCTTGCCGCAGGTGATCAAGGGGACCATTCCGTTCTTCGTCGGCGACCTGACGGTGCTGCTGCTGGTGATCTTCATCCCAGAACTGGCGACCTGGCTACCGAGCCAACTGGTCACCGACCACTTCAAGGACCGATAGCGCCGCCGCCCCGCCCTACCCCGCCTCGTGGCCCCGCTTGGGCACGAGGACGGTGCGCTCGAAGCTCATGAATTCGGTGCCGTCGGCCTTCAGGCCCCGGGTGCGCACCGTCACCAGGCCCTGCGTCGGGCGCGACTTCGACTCGCGCTTGGAACGAACTTCCGACTCCGCGTAGAGCGTGTCGCCGGCGAACACCGGCGCGGTGAGCTTTATCTTGTCCCAGCCCAGGTTGCCGATCGCCCGATAACTCACATCGTCCACGCTCATGCCGACCACGATGGACAGCGTCAGGCAGCTGTTCACCAGCGGCTTGCCGAATTCCGTCTTCGCCGCGTAGGCATGGTCGAAGTGCGCTGGGTGGTTGTTCATGGTGAGCAGCGTGAACCAGGTGTTGTCGGCCTCGCTCACCGTGCGCCCCGGGCGGTGCTCGTAGATGTCACCGACCACGAAGTCCTCGTAGCTGCGGCCGTGGCTCGCGCGTATCCGTGTCATGCGGGGGTCAACTCCTTCCGAGGATGGCCGCGCCGTGCTCGCCCATGGCGGGCTCGCGCAGGTCCGGTTGCGCCGGCTCGCGCGCAAAGCGCAGCGGCGTGTTGATGTGGCGGCGCCCCAGGCCGTCCGTGAGCACCATGCCGCGCGCGAGCAGCTGCGGGTCCCGCAGCGCCTCCGGGAAGGTCTTGAGTTCCCCGAAACACACGTCCAGCGTCGACAGGTACGCCACCCAGTCGGCGAGGGACTTCTTCCTGAATTCGTCGCGCAGGAACTGTTCCACAGGCTGTTGGTGCGGGCCCGGCTTCTCGCACAGCGGAGCCAGCTCCGGCCGGCCGAGCGCGCCCAGCAGGTTGCGCACGAACTTCATCTCCTGGCCGGCGAGCGCGAGGTGGCGCCCGTCGGCGGTGTCGTAGATCTGGTAGAAGGCCGCGCCGCCGGTGGTGCGCTCGTGCCGCGCCACCTGCTGCCGATCCTCGGCGAGCGCCGGCCCCAGCAGGTTGGCCGAGGCCGAGACCATGCAGTCGTGCATCGAGATGTCGAGGTAATCGCCCTGCCCGGTCTGCTGCCGGCGCAGGAGCGCCATCAGGATGCCCGCCAGGCCCTGCAGCGAGGCCACCATGTCGGCCGCGGGTACGGCGGGAATGGCGGGCTGGCCGTCGCGGCCCTGGCTCACGCTGAGGACGCCGCTCACGCCTTCCACGCCCATGTCGTGCGACGGACGGTCGCGGTAGGGGCCGTCCTGGCCGAAGGCGCTGATGGAGCAGTAGACGATGCGCGGATTGCGCGCGGACACCGTGGCGTAGCCGATGCCCAGCCGGTCCATGACGCCGGGCCGGAAAGTTTCCACGAACACGTCGGCGCTGTCGCACAGGCACAGCAGCGCCTCCTTGTCGGCGGGGTCCTTGAGGTTCAGCACCACGCTCTTCTTGCCGCGGTTGAGATTGCGGAAGTAGACCGTGCTGGGCCCGTCGGACGGGCCCAGGTTCCGCACCGGATCGCCCTCCCCCGGCGCCTCCACCTTGATCACCTCGGCGCCATGGTCCGCCAGCGCCTTGGTGAGGTACGGGCCCGGCAGGAACACCGAGAGGTCGACGACGCGGATGCCCTTGAGCTTCATGCCTTGCCGAGCAGCGCCTCGTTGTCGGCGCCGGCCGCGGACCCGGCGCGCTGCTCCAGGCGGCGGCCGTCGATGCGGATCGGGTTCGCGAGCACCCGCAGCGAGCCGCGCACCGGATGCGGCACCGTGCCGATCATGCCCGTCTGCTTCGGGAATGGGCTCTCCAGCGCCTGCGCGATGTCGTTCACCGGGCCGATGGGCAGCATGCCCGATAGCTTCGCCAGCCAATGCGCCGTCGGCTGGCGCCGGAATTCGGCGTCCACGGCTTCAGTGAGCGCAGCCCGGTTTTCCAGCCGCGCGGCCATGGTGGCGAAGCGGGCGTCCCGGGCGAGTTCCGGCCGGCCCAGGCCGGCCGCCAGCGCTTCCCAGAATGGCTGCGTCATGCAGGCCACGAACACCCAGCCGTCCGCGGTCGGAAAGGTCTGCACCGGGGTAAGCGACAGATGCGCCCCGCGCGGCTGGCGCGTGGACTCGTAGCCTTCGTTGAGGTACCAGGTGGCCGAGTAGCCCAGCTGGTGCAGCGCCACGTCGTAGAGGCTCACGTCCACGTCGCAGCCCTTGCCGGTCTTCTGTGCGCGCAGCAGGCAGGCGAGCAGGCCGACGGCGCCGGTGGTGCCGGTCATGTAGTCGATGAACGCGACGCCCGCGCGGGCGGGCGCGCCATCCGGCTCCCCGGTGAGGCTCATCACACCGGCTTCGGCCTGCATCAGGTAGTCGAACCCCGGCCGCGCGGTGCGCTCATTGTCGCGGCCGAATGCCGAGATATGCAGGCAGACGATCTTCGGGTTGTGGCGCGACAGCGCGGCATAGTCCAGGCCCAGCTTGGCCGGCTGGTCGCCGCGCAGGTTGTTCATGACGGCGTCGGCCGAACGCACCAGGCGCTCGAAGTCCGCCCGCCCGCCGGCGCTCTTCAGGTCGAGCAGGACGCTCTTCTTGTTGGCATGCCAGGTCTGGTAGTACAGGCTGTCGCCTGGCGCGGCGAAGTAGGGCCCGACGCGGCGCGACGGCTCGCCGTCGGGTCCGGGCTCGACCTTGATCACCTCCGCGCCCAGCTCGGCGAGCATCGCCGAGCCGTAGGGACCGGCGCCGAAATGCTCCAGGGTCAGCACCCGGATCCCCTGCAGTGGTTTTGGCGCGGCGGCCGCGCCGCCGCTCATCCCACCGGATTTCGCTTCAGCCATTGCTTCGAGATGATGATGCGCTGCATCTCGTTGGTGCCCTCGCCGATGCAGGTGAGCGGCGCGTCTCGGTACAGGCGCTCGATGTCGAACTCCTTCGAGTAGCCGTAGGCGCCGTGGATGCGCATGGATTCGATGCTGTTCTCCAGCGCGGCCTCGGAGGCAAAAAACTTCGCCATCCCCGCCTCCATGTCGCAGCGCTCGCCACGGTCGAAGGACATCGCCGCGTCCAGCGTCAGCAGGCGCGCGGCGCGGGCGCGCGTGGCCATCTCGCCCAGCTTCAACTGGATCGCCTGGTGCTCGGCGATCGGCTTGCCGAAGGTCCTGCGGATCTGCGCGTAGTCCGAGGCGAGCTTCAGCGCGCCTTCGGCGATGCCCACGCCGCGGGCGGCGACGTTGATGCGGCCCAGTTCCAGCCCGCCGGTGACCTGACGGAAGCCCTGCCCTTCCTCCCCCCCGATCAGGTGGTCGGCGGGCACGCGGTAGTCGTTGAACACGATCTCGCCCGAGTCGATGCACTTGTAGCCCAGCTTCTCCAGCTTCCTGCCAACGGTGAATCCGGGGCCCTTGGGCGCGATGAACAGGCTCATGCCCTTGTGGCGCGGCTGCGCGTTGGGATCGGTCTTCACCAGCAGCGCGACGCAGGAGCCCTCGATGCTGTTGGAGATCCAGGTCTTGGTGCCGTTGATGACGTACGTGTCGCCCTCGCGGCGCGCGGTCATGCGGATGCCCTGCAGGTCGGTGCCGGCATCGGGCTCCGTGAGCGCAAGGCCGCCGCGCACCTCGCCGCTCGCGAAGCGCGGCAGCCACTGCCGCTTCTGCGCCTCGGTGCCGAACTTCTCCACCGCAAGCGCCAATATCAGGTGCGAATTGAAGATCCCGGTGAGCGCCATCCACACCGAGGAGATGTGCATCACGATGCGGGCATAGAGCGAGGCCGGCAGCCCGAGGCCGCCGTACTCCGGCGACACCGTGGCGCCGAACAGGCCCATTTCCTTCATCTGCTCGACCAGCTCGTGCGGGTAGCGGTCGGCGTGGTCGTATTCCTTCACGCGCGGCCGCACCTCGCGCTCCACCCAGCGCTCGATGGCCTCGAGGAGCTGCGCTTCCTGGCCCGGGTCGAACCGGGCCCTGTTCAGCTGCGCGGCGATGGTCAGCCGGCCTTGATCACGCCGCAGGCGATGCGGGCGCCGGAGTTCCCGGTGGGCTGCGTCCTGAAGTCGTCCGGATCCGCGTGGACGACGACGGTCCGGCCGATGACGTTCCCCGCGCCCGTCCCGATGGACAGGCCGTCCAGCTCGACATCGATCCTGGCGCGCCCGGCCTTGTTGGCGCGGAGCGAGGGCAGGTCGCCGGCGTGGCGGTTGGCGTCCGTGTGGCGGCCGTGCGCCTTGCCGTGCGGATTGAAATGGCCGCCGGCCGCCATGCCATCGTCACCGCAGGCGCCACCCTCGTGGATGTGCAGGCCGTGCTCCTGGCCGGGCTTGAGACCCTGGACGAAGATCACGACCTTGACCTTGTCGCCCATCTGCTCGAAGGTGGCTTCGCCGAAGGTCTTGTTGCCCTTCGTGGGCTGGATGCCGGCGTTGGCCCGCAGCGGCTCGGGCGGCGTGGTCTCGCAGGCGGTGAGAACGAAGGCGGCGGTGGCCGCGGCGGCAAGGGTCGTGAGTTTCATGGTTGGTCTCCTCCTGAGCCCGAATCTACCGGTTTACGCGGCCGCATGGAAGCGCCAATTCCACCCCGTCCCGCATTGCGGAACCGTTCCGCCCCGGCCGCCGGATCACTCCTCGGGCAAAACGGTCTTCGGCCGGCGCCCCATCGCCCACATCACGTACCCGGACAGGGAATAGGCGAGGAACAACGCGAACAGCACCAGCGAGGGCCGCGAGGCGACCACGGACAGCACCAGCACCGCCACCAGGATCACCCACAGCGGCACGCGCTGCTTCCAGTTCACTTCCTTGAAGCTGTAGAAGGGGATGTTCGAGACCATGGTGGCGCCGACGAACACCGCTGTAACCCAGGTAACCCCGGCGATAACGTACCACTGGTCGGGCTTGAGGCCGAAGTCGACCAGGACCCAGATCAGGCCTGCCATGACGGCGGCGCCTGCGGGACAGGGCAGACCCTGGAAGAAGCGCTTGTCGACGATACCGATGTTCGTGTTGAAGCGCGCCAGGCGGATGGCCGTGGCGGCGCAGAAGATGAAGGCGCCGATCCAGCCCGCGGTGCCCAGGTCCTTGAGCACCCAGGTGTAGGCCACCAGCGCCGGCGCGGCGCCGAAGGCCACCATGTCGGCGATGCTGTCGTACTGGGCGCCGAACTCGCTCTGGGTGTTGGTCCAGCGCGCGACGCGGCCGTCCATGCCGTCGAGCACCAGCGCGACGTAGATGGCGATGGCGGCGATCTCGAAGCGCCCGTTCATCGCCTGCACGATGGCGAAGAAGCCGCAGAACAGGACCCCGGTGGTGAACAGGTTGGGCAGCAGGTATATCCCACGGCGGCGCAAGGCGCCGAGGCCTTGCTTGCGCAGTTCCTCGGGCGAGCGCCCCGCGGTCGCCTTCGCCTGCGCGCCGTCGAATTCCTCCATGTCGCCCATGCTACTTCAGCCGGGCGAGGATGGTCTCGGTGGCGCTGACCTTGTCGCCCAGCGCCGCCACCGGCTCGGCGTCCGGCGGCAGGTAGACGTCCACCCGCGAACCGAAGCGGATGAAGCCATAGCGCTGGCCCCGGGAGAGTTGCGCGCCCTGGTCCACGTAGCAGAGGATCCGCCGCGCCACCAGGCCCGCGACCTGCACGCAAATGACGTCGACCCCACCGCGGGTCTGCAGCCAGAGCGCGTTGCGCTCGTTCTCGAGGGAGGCCTTGTCCAGCGCCGCGTTGAGGAAGGAGCCGGCGTGGTACCAGCGCTGCTTCACGACGCCGTCCACCGGCGAGCGGTTGGAATGGACGTTGAACACGTTCATGAACACTGAAATCTTGAGTGCGTCGCGATCCAGGTATGGATCGCGCGCCTTCCCTACGACAACGATGCGGCCGTCTGCGGGCGACAGGACCGCCTGCGGGTCCGTGGGAACCTCGCGCGCCGGATCGCGGAAGAACTGCAGCACGAACAGCGCGGCCAGCCAGAGCGGCACCGACCACCACCATCCGGCGAGCCAGCCGATCGCCAACGCCGCCGCCACCGCGGCCGCCAGGAAAGGCCAGCCCTCGCGCGCGATGATCGGATGCGGGTACGGCACTAGTTCTTGCTTTGGTCGACCAGCCGGTTCTTGCGGATCCAGGGCATCATCTCACGCAGCCGCCCGCCCACCTTCTCGATCGGGTGCTCCGCGGTCTGGCGGCGGCGCGACAGCAGGGTCGGCGCGCCGGCCTTGTTCTCCAGCACGAACTCCCTGGCGTACTCGCCGGACTGGATGCGGCCGAGGACTTCCCGCATGCGCTGGCGCACGCCCTCGTCGATGATCTTCGGCCCGCTGACGTACTCGCCGTACTCGGCGTTGTTCGAGATCGAGTAGTTCATGGTGCCGATGCCGCCCTCGTACATCAGGTCGACGATGAGTTTCAACTCGTGCAGGCACTCGAAGTACGCCATCTCCGGCGCGTAGCCCGCTTCCACCAGGGTGTCGAAGCCCGCCTTGACCAGCTCGACGCAACCGCCGCAAAGCACGGTCTGCTCGCCGAAGAGGTCGGTCTCGGTCTCTTCCTTGAAGTTGGTCTCGATGATGCCGGCCTTGCCGCCGCCGATCGCGGAGGCGTAGCTGATCGCCATGTCGCGCGCCTTCTTCGACGGGTTCTGGTACACCGCCACCAGGCAGGGCGTGCCGCCGCCGGCGACGTAGGTCGAGCGCACGGTGTGGCCCGGCGCCTTGGGCGCGACCATCCAGACGTCGATGTCCTTGCGCGGCGCCACCTGGCCGTAGTGCACGTTGAAGCCGTGCGCAAAGGCGAGCGCGCCGCCTTTCTTCAGGTGCGGCGCCACCGACTCGTTGTAGACCGCGGCGATATGCTCGTCGGGCAGCAGCATCATGACGATGTCGGCGCTCTTCACCGCGTCGACCACCTCGGCCACCTTGAGGCCGGCCTTCTTCGCCTTGTCCCAGCTCGCCCCGCCCTTCCTCAGGCCGACGGTGACCTTCATGCCGGACTCGTGCAGGTTGAGCGCGTGCGCGTGGCCCTGCGAGCCGTAGCCGAGAATGGTGACCTTCTTGCCCTTGATGAGGGAGAGGTCGGCGTCTTTGTCGTAATAGACTTTCATTGGAACCCCTGGTTAAAAGGCGGAGACATGCTCCGCACGTCTCTAAACTTTAAGAATTCGGTTGCCGCGGCCGATGCCGCTGGCGCCGGTGCGGACGGTCTCCAGGATCGCGCTCTGGTCCAGCGCCTGGATGAAGGCGTCCAGCTTGGCGCCGTGGCCGGTGAGCTCGATGGTGTAGGTGTTGTCGGAAACGTCGACGACGCGGCCGCGGAAGATATCGGCCATGCGCTTCATGTCCTCGCGCTCCTTGGTGCCGGCGCGAACCTTGATGAGCATGAGTTCCCGCTCGATGTGCTCGGCCTCGGACAGGTCCACCACCTTCACCACCTCGACCAGCTTGTTCAGCTGCTTGGTGATCTGCTCGATGACCTCGTCCGAGCCGGAGGTGACCACGGTCATGCGCGACATCGAGGCATCCTCGGTCGGCGCCACGGTGAGCGACTCGATGTTGTAGCCGCGCGCCGAGAACAGGCCGGAGATGCGCGACAGCGCCCCGGCCTCGTTCTCGACCAGGATGGAGACCACGTGCCGCATCAGAGTTCCTCGGACAGGATCATTTCCGTGATCCCCTTGCCGCCGGGGATCATCGGATAGACGTTCTCGGTCTGGTCGGTGAGGAAATCGAGGAACACCAGGTCCTTCTTGCGCTTGAAGGTCTCGCGCAGCGCCGGCTCGACGTCCTCCGGCTTGTCGATCAGGAGCCCGGAGTGGCCATAGCCTTCGGCCAGCTTGACGAAGTCGGGCAGCGCGTCCATGTAGGACTCTGAATACCGGTTGCCGTGGAAGAACTGCTGCCACTGGCGGACCATGCCCATGTAGCGGTTGTTCAGGTTGATGATCTTCACCGGGATCCGGTACTGCTTGCAGGTGGACAGCTCCTGCAGGCACATCTGGATCGAGGATTCGCCGGTGACGCAGGCCACGGTGGCGCCCGGGTTGGCGAGCTGCGCGCCCATCGCCGCCGGCAGGCCGAAGCCCATGGTGCCGAGGCCCCCGGAGTTGATCCAGCGCCGCGGCTGGTCGAACTTGTAGAACTGCGCCGCCCACATCTGGTGCTGGCCGACGTCCGAGGTGATGATGGCGTCGCCGCCGGTGATCTCGTAGAGCTTCTCCAGCACGTACTGCGGCTTGATGATCTTGGACTTGCGGTCGTACTTCAGGCAATCCTTGCCGCGCCATTCGTCGATCTGCTTCCACCACGCCTTCAGCGCCGGCTGGTCCGCCTTTTGCACGTCCACCTGCTTGAGGATCTCCTTCAGCACGTCGGGGATGTTGCCGACGATGGGGACGTCCACCTTGACGCGCTTGGAGATCGAGGACGGATCAATGTCGATGTGGATGATCTTGCGCAGGTTCTGCGCGAAGTGCTTCGGGTCGCCGATGACGCGGTCATCGAAGCGCGCGCCGATGGCGATGAGCACGTCGCAGTGCTGCATGGCCATGTTGGCCTCGTAGGTGCCGTGCATCCCCAGCATGCCCAGGAACTGCGCATCGGTGCCCGGATATCCGCCCAGGCCCATCAGCGTGTTGGTGCAGGGGAAACCCATGGCCTTCACCAGTTCCCGCAGCTGCGCCGAGGCGTTGGACAGGATCACCCCGCCGCCGGCGTAGACCATGGGCCGCTTCGCCTCCTGCAGCAGGGCAACCGCCTTCTTGATCTGTCCGGCGTGGCCCTTGGTGACCGGGTTGTAGGAGCGCATCGTGACCGAGTCCGGGTAGAGGAACTCGTGGCGCTGCGCCGTGATGTCCTTCGGAATGTCCACCAGCACCGGGCCGGGGCGGCCGGTGGTGGCGATATGGAACGCCTTCTTCATGGTTACCGCGAGGTCGCGGATGTCCTTGACCAGGAAGTTGTGCTTCACGCAGGGACGGGTGATGCCGACCGCGTCGCACTCCTGGAACGCATCCTCGCCGATGGCGTGCGTCGGCACCTGGCCGCTGATGATCACCATCGGGATCGAGTCCATGTACGCGGTGGCGATTCCGGTGACCGCGTTGGTCAGGCCGGGCCCCGAGGTGACCAGGCAGACGCCGACCTTTTCCGACGAACGCGAGTAGGCGTCCGCCGCGTGCGCCGCGCCCTGCTCGTGGCGCACCAACACGTGGCGCACCTTGTCCTGCTTGAAGAGCTCGTCGTAGATCCAGAGGACGGCGCCCCCGGGATAGCCGAACACGTACTCGACGCCTTCGGCCTGGAGGCAGCGCACGACGATCTCGGCGCCGCTCAGTTCCTCGGTCTTGATGCGATCCATGACGCTTTCCCGGGTTGACCCGACGCGAGTCGGGGAAAAGCATTGAAGATTAACGGCTTGCTGCGATGCGGTCAAGCCGGCGAGGGCGCCGTGGAAGGCCGGTTTGGTACCATTTGCGCACAAGCCGAATCGATCGGCGCGGGGAGACGATCTGGCATCGCGCAGCGAGCTTGCGGCGTTTCTGGAGGGCGCCGAGCGGCGCGCCTTCAAGCAGGCGGTATACGCGGTGCGCGACGAGGAAGCCGCGCTGGACATCGTGCAGGACGCGATGCTGCGCCTCGCCGAACGCTACGGCGACCGGCCCGGCGCGGAGCTGCCGCCGTTGTTCCAGCGCATCCTGCAGAACGCGATCCGCGACTGGTACCGGCGCCAGAAGGTGCGCTCGCTCTGGGTCACGCTGCTCTCGTCGCTGTCTCCGGGGCGGGAGGAGGATCGGGACGACCCGCTCGAGAGCCTTCGGTCGGCCGACGGAAGCGACGCCCCTGACCAACCGCAGGAACAGTTGGAGCGAAAGCAAGTGATTGAAATCATTAACGAAGAGGTTTCCAACCTGCCGGCCCGTCAACGCGAAGCCTTCCTGATGCGTTACTGGGATGAACTGGACGTTGCGGAGACCGCCAAGGCAATGGGATGCTCGGAGGGCAGCGTAAAAACGCACTGCTCCCGGGCCGCGCATGCTTTGGCGGCCGCGCTGAGGGCGCGGGGCATCACGCTGTAGGGGCCAAGCAATGAACGAACTGAATTTCGGCATGAAGGTCAGGCAGGCTCTCAACGAGGGCCTGCGCGATGGCGCCGGGATCTCCCCGCGCGTCGTGGAGCGCCTGCGCGCGGCGCGCGAACGCGCCCTCGAGGCGCGCAGGCCGGAACTGCAGGCGCAGCCGGCGCTCGAGGTCGCGGCAGTTTCGCTCACCGACGCCCTCGGCCGGCTCGGAGGACTGGGCGGGCTGTCGCTGCGCGTGCTCCTGCCCGTGGCGGTGGTGATGGCGGGCCTGTTCGGCATCTACGCCTGGCAGAAGGAGCAGCGCGCCGCCGATGTCGAGGAAATCGACGCCAGGCTGCTCACCGACGAGTTGCCCCTCGACGCCTACCTCGACAAGGGATTCGAAGCGTGGCTCAAGAAGCGCTCCGCAGACTAGCCTTCGGTCTCCTGCTGGCGGCGTTCGCCGCGGGCGCGCTCGCGGCGCCGGGACCCAAGGATCCGGCCTGGGCCTCGCTCACGGCCGACCAGCAGCAGGTCCTCGCGCCGCTGGCGGCCTACTGGAACGAGCTCCTCCCGGAGCAGAAGCGCAAGTGGGTCGGCATCGCCAAGCGCTATCCGAAGATGAAACCCGCCGGGCAGGTGCGCGTGCAGCGGCGCATGGAGGCCTGGGCAAAGCTGACGCCGGCGCAGCGCTGGCAGGCGCGGCAGCAGTACCGCAACCTCGGCAAGATGTCGCCCGAGCGGCGCGAGGAATTGCGCCGCTACTGGGCAGAGTACCAGTCGCTCGCGCCGCACGAGAAGCGCATGTTCGACGTGCCGCCGGTGGACGCGCCGGCCACCGAGCGCAAGCGCCGATCGGCGCCCCGCAAGCCGCAGGCCCCGGCGCTGCAGCCCTCGCCGTCCCTGATCTATCCCTGAGCCGTGGCGAGACCGACCGAGCCGGGCGCCGCGGCGCCCGTTCCAGGCTTGGGCCGGCGTCTTGCGAGCATGCTGTACGAGTGCCTGCTGCTGTTCGCCGTCGCCTTCATGGCAACCTGGCTGTTCCAGTTCGCCGCCGGCACCGTCCAGGTCGAAGGCTGGCGCCGCGCCCTGCTGCAGGCCTTCCTCCTCGCCGTATTCGCCGTGTACTTCCTCTGGTGCTGGCTGCGTGGCGGCCAGACCCTCGCCATGAAGGCGTGGCGCATCCGCCTCGCGGCGCCCGGGCATGCCCGCGTTCCCGCGCGGCTCGCGCTGCTGCGCTTCGTCTACGCCGCGCTGCTGGTGGGCGCGTTCCTGGCCGCGATCGCCGCGGCGCTCAAGCATCGCGACCCTTGGCTCGCGTTCGCCACCTTCGCGGCCTCGGGAATCGGCCTGGGCTGGGCGCTGGTGGACCGGGATCGCCAGTTCCTGCACGACCGCCTTGCCGGCACGCGACTGGAGCTGGTCGCGCCCGGCAGGCCTAGCCCCTGAAGCGGACCCACGCCGGCCGCAGGCGCTCGATCCAGAACATCATCAGCAGCGCGGTGGCGAAGAACAGCACGCTGGGAACCGCGGCGGCGGCCACCGGCGGCCACTGCTGCAGCAGGCCGACGTGCGAGAACAGGCTGTTGAGCATGTGGAACACGATCCCCAGCATGATGCCGAAGAACACCTTGACCCCGACCATCCCGGAGCGCGACTGCAGGTAGGCGAAGGGCAGCGCCAGCGCCATCATCACCAGCGTGGCGAGCGGGTAGAACAGCTTCTTCCACAGCGCGATCTCGTAACGCTCGGTCTTCTGCTTGTTGCCCGCCAGGTGCCGGGTGTAGTGGTACAGCTTCCAGGCCGACATCCGCTCCGGCGCCACGATCAGCACGCTCAGCAGGTCCGGGTTCACCGCCGAGCGCCAATCGGCCTCGGCAAAGCGCGATGTGACCGGCCCGGCGTGCCCCGCCCCGGCGCCCGCCACCGGGCCCTCGAAGCGCGTCTGCGCGACCTCGCGCAGGCGCCAGAGCCCGCCCCCCGCGTACTCGGCCTCGCGCGCCTCGCTGACGATGCGCAGCCGGTAGGCGGAATCGAACTCGTAGATCCGCACCCCCTGCAGCAGGTTCGCCTCGCGCGCCTGCGCCACGTTGATGAAGGTGCGCTCGTCCTTGAACCACAGGCCCGACTGCAGGTCCTGGCCGATGAGCGAGCTCATGGCGCGCATCCGCGTCTGCTGCGCCATCTCCTCGGTGTTCGGCGCGATCCACTCGCCGATGGCGAAGGTGAGGGCGACGAAGGCGACGCCGACCTTGGCCAGCACCAGCCCGGCGCGCGCCGGCGACAGCCCCGAGGCGCGCATCACCGTGTACTCCGAGTTGCTCGACAGGTGCGCGAGCACGTACAGCGTCCCGATCAGCACCGCCACCGGGAACAGCTCGTAGGCGTGCGCCGGCATCCACAGCGCGACCACGGTGAAGATCTGCTGCAGCTGGTAGGCGCCCATGCCCAGGTCCTTCAGCTCGCCGATCAGGTCGAAGAAGGCGAACAGGGCGAGGAACCCGGCGAGCACGAAGCCGACCGCGCCGTAGATCTGGCGCGCGAGGTAGCGCTCGAGGGTGCCGATGCGCGTCACGAGGGATCCGCCACGGCTCAGCGGCGCCAGGGCAGCCGGATGAGCGACTGGCGGTGCGCGAAGAGGGCCAGCAGCACCAGCAGCATCACCGCGTGCACCAGCCACAGCCCGATGCCGAAGTCGAGCTTGCCCTGCGCCACGCGCGCCTGGCTGACCGAGATCAGGTTCGAGTAGATCATGTAGGCGAGCAGCGCGAACAGCATGTTCACCGAGCGGCCGGCACGCGGGTTGACGAAGCTCAGGGGAATCGCCAGCAGCGAGAGCACCAGCGCCGACACCGGGATGCCGATCCGCCACACCAGCTCGCCCAGGTTCTGCGCCACCGGGGACTCGATCAGCGCCAGCGTCGACAGGCTCTTGCTGGTCGCCTCCGGCTCCTCGCCCTCCTTGGTCTCGACCCGGGTGGCGTAGCGCTCGAACTCCATGACGCGGAAGTCCGCGGCCCCCGGCGTGCCCTCGTAGCGCCGCCCCTCCACCAGGACGAGGAAGCGGTCGCCGTTGGGCGCGGTCTCGGTGTAGCCGCGCGCGCTCATCATCACCCCGCTCCTCTTGTGCTGCGTCGAGTTGATGAACACGTTCTGCACCGAGCTCTTGTCCCCCGCGATGGACTCGACGAAGAACACGCGCCGGCTGCCGCGGGATTCGCCGAAGGTGCCGGGATCGACGCGCGCGATGTCGTCGCGGGAGTCGATCCGGTTGCGGTACTGCTCGCTCTTCATCGCCGCCCAGGGCGAGATGAAGAACGACAGCGCGGCGATCACCACCACCAGCGGCACCGCGAAAGTCAGCACCGGCCGGATCCAGGCGCTCGGCGCCAGGCCGCAGTTGAACCAGATCACCATCTCCGAATCGCGGTAGGCCCGGTTCAGCGTCAGCAGCACCGCGGCGAACAGGGTCAGCGACAGCAGGATCGGCAGCACGTGCAGCGCGAAGAAGCCGAGGAACGCCACCACCGCGTCCGACGGGATCTTGCCGCCGGCGGCCTGCCCGAGCAGCCGCACCAGGCGCGTGGTGAGGGCGATCAGGAACAGCGCGAGGAACACCGCCACGGCGAGGTTGGCGAACTCGCGCAGCAGCGCGCGCTGGAAGATCATGCGATCATTCGCCCTGTTGAAAAATCGTCTGGAGAAGCGTCGTGGAATTTAGCATACGGAGCCTCGCGCCGGAGCGGGCGAAGAGCGGTTGCCTGGTGCTCGGCGTCCATGGATCCACGCTCGCCAAGGCGGGCCTTCAGGCCGACAAGGCCGCGCAGGGCGCCTTGCGCCGGGTGCTCGCGCAGGGCGACCTCGCCGCCAAGGCCGGCGCCACCCTGCTGCTGCAGCGGCTGCCCGGCCTCGCCGCCGAGCGCGTGCTGCTGGTGGGCCTGGGCGAGCGCAAGGAGTTCGGCGTCGCACAGCTGCGCGACGCGGTGCGCGGCGCCGCGCAGGCGCTCAGGGACCTCGGCGCCCGCGACGCCACCCTGTACCTTGGCGACATGGTCCCTGCCGGCCACGGCCTGCCGGCGACGGTGCGCCATGCGGTCCTCGGCGTGCGCGACGCCTTCTACCGCTTCGACCAGCTGAAGACGCAGAAGAAGGCACCCGCCCCCGCGCTCGCCGCGATGACGCTGGCACTCGCTTCCGGACCGGTGACGGTGCAGGCGCAGGCGGCGCTGAAGGAAGCCTCGGCCACCGCCGACGGCGTCGACCTCGCGCGCACGCTGGGCAACCTGCCGCCCAACATCTGCACCCCCGCCTACCTCGCCGACGAGGCGCGCAAGCTCGCCCGCCAGTTCAAGCTCGGCATCGAGGTGCTCGAGCGCAGGGACATGGAGAAGCTCGGCATGGGCTCGCTGCTCGCGGTGGCGCAGGGCTCGCGCCAGGCCCCGAAGCTGGTGGTGCTGCGCTACCGGGGTGGACGAAAGGCGGAAAAACCGCTCGTCCTCGTTGGCAAGGGCATCACCTTCGACACCGGCGGCATCTCGCTCAAGCCCGGCGCCGAGATGGACGAGATGAAGTTCGACATGTCCGGCGCCGGCAGCGTGCTGGGCGCGGTGCGCGCCCTCGCCGGCATGAAGGCGCCGGTCAACGTGGTCGGCATCGTCGCCGCCTGCGAGAACATGCCCGACGGGCAGGCGACGCGGCCGGGCGACATCGTCACCACGATGTCGGGCCAGACCGTCGAGATCCTGAACACCGACGCCGAGGGCCGCCTGATCCTGTGCGACGCCCTCACCTACAGCGAGCGCTTCGAGCCGGCGGCGGTGGTGGACATCGCCACCCTCACCGGCGCCTGCGTGATCGCGCTGGGCCACGTCGCCTCGGGCCTGTTCTCGAACGACGAGCGGCTCTCGGCGCAGGTGCGCGCCGCGGGCGACGAGGCCTGGGACCGGGTCTGGCCGATGCCGGTCTGGGAGGACTACCAGGAGCAGCTGCGCTCGAACTTCGCCGACATGGCGAACATCGGCGGCCGCCCCGGCGGCAGCATCACCGCGGCCTGCTTCCTCGCGCGCTTTGCGCGCAAGCTGCGCTGGGCGCACCTCGACATCGCGGGCACCGCGTGGAAGAGCGGGCGCGAAAAGGGCTCCACCGGCCGGCCAGTGCCGCTGCTGGTGCGCCTGGCACTCGGTTTCGCCAACAGGCAGGCGGGCAAGGCATAGGCAGGTCGCGCTTGACCAGCATCGACTTCTACTTCAACGCCCCGGACCGCCTGCAGGTCGCCTGCCGGCTCGCCGGCAAGGCGCTCGCGCAGGGCAAGCGCACGCTGCTGTTCGCGCCCGACCCCGAGCTGGCGCAGCGCCTGGACCGCCTGCTGTGGACCTGGCCGGCCACCGGCTTCGTGCCGCATTGCGCGGCCGACGACCCGCTCGCCGCCGAGACGCCGGTGCTCATTGCCGCCGGACCCGAGGCGACACCCAGCTGCGAGATCCTGCTCAACCTCGGGGCCGAATGCCCGCCCCTGTTCGAGCGCTATGAGCGCCTGCTGGAAGTGGTGACCTCGGAGGAGCAGGATCGCCTCAACGCGCGCGCGCGCTTCGCCTGGTACCGCGACCGCGGCTACGAAATCCGGCACCACGACCTGGCGAAGATCGCGGCATGAGCGCGGAAGAGCCCGCCCGCAAGCCGGGGCGCGAGCCCAACGCGCTGTTCCGGCGCGTGGACGAGCTGGCGCGGCAGAACCGGGAGGCCGGGCAGGACGAAGTGCCGCTGCTCACCGAGATCGCGGATCCTTCGGCGCCGCGTCCCGGTGCCGCCTCCGCCCTCGACGAGGAGGCGCTCGCCGCGGACCTGGAGCGCGCGCTGGTGGCGCGCCTCGCGCCCG
>JALHLN010000004.1 GCA_022844545.1 Burkholderiales bacterium
TGCCGGCGGCGCGCGCGCTGGGCGTGGTGCATTTCCCGAAGTTCTACACCGCGATGGACTTCACCCGGCACATCGTGAAGCTGGGCCCCTCGGCGGTGGAACTGGTGGATCGCACGATGATCGGCCTGGCGCGCGAGATCGCGACCTTCCGCGCCACGGTGGACGCCTTCATCCGGGGCGAACCCGACGCCATCCTGCTGGTGGAGTTCTCCGGCGCCGACCAATCGGTGCAGAACGCGAAGCTCGCGCAGCTGGTGCAGTTGATGGGCGACCTCGGCCTGCCGGGCAGCGTGGTGGAGATCACCGACCAGAAGCGGCAGAAGGACCTGTGGGAGGTGAGGAAAGCCGGCCTCAACATCATGATGTCCATGAAGGGCGACGGCAAGCCGGTGTCCTTCATCGAGGACTGCGCGGTGCCGCTGGAGCACCTGGCCGAGTACACCGACCGGCTGACGCAGGTGTTCGAGAAGCACGGCACCCGCGGCACCTGGTACGCGCATGCCTCGGTGGGCACGCTGCACGTGCGGCCGGTGCTGGACATGCGTCGGGACGGCGCGGCAAAAATGCGCGCCATCGCCGAGGAGGCTTCGGAGATGGTGAAGCAGTACAAGGGCGCGTACTCCGGCGAGCACGGCGACGGCCTGGTGCGCTCGGAGTGGATCGCGCCGTTTTTCGGTCCGCGCCTCACGGCGACGCTCGCCGAGATCAAGGGCCTGCTCGATCCGAAGGGGCTGATGAACCCCGGCAAGATCGTGAATCCGCCGAAGATGGACCAGAAGACCCTGTTCCGCTTCCCCCCGGGCTACGCCACGCAGCCGCCCCCCGCGGCGCTCGATTGGTCGGAGTGGGGCGGGTTCGACAAGGCCGTGGAGATGTGCAACAACAACGGCCATTGCCGCAAGCGCGACGCCGGCACCATGTGCCCGTCGTTCCGCGCCACCGGGGACGAGGCGCACCTGACCCGAGGCCGCGCCAACACGCTGCGCCTCGCGCTGTCCGGCCAGCTGGGCCCGCAATCCGACGCGCAGGTGAAGGACGCGCTCGACCTGTGCGTGTCCTGCAAGGGCTGCAAGCGCGAGTGCCCGACCGGCGTCGACATGGCGCGGATGAAGATCGAGTTCCTGGCCCACTACAAGGCGCGCCACGGCCACACCCTGCGCGACCGCGTCGTCGCGTACCTGCCGCGCTACGCACCCTGGGCTTCGCGCCTGGCGCCGCTCGCCAACCTGCTGCAGCCGCTGGGGGCGCGACTGGCCGGATTCACGGACCGGCGCGCGCTCCCGCACTGGCGCCGCGACCGCTTCGTGGATCGCGCCTGGCCCAAGCGCGGCGAGCGCGAGGTGTTGCTGTGGGCCGACACGTTCAACCGCTACTTCGAACCGGACAATATGCGCGCCGCGGTGCGCGTGCTGGAAGCCGGCGGCTACCGCGTCCACATCGCCGAGAGCTCCGGCGGCGGACGCCCGCTGTGCTGCGGGCGCACCTACCTGTCGGTGGGCATGGTGGACGCTGCGAAGGCCGAGGCGAGCCGAACGCTTGATGCGCTGTCGCCATGGGTTGCGAACGGCGTGCCGGTCCTCGGCCTGGAGCCCTCGTGCCTCTATACGCTCAAGGACGAGTTCACGGTGCTGGTCCCGGGCGAGGCATCGCGCGCGCTCGCGGCGCAGGCGATGCCGATCGAGGAGTTCCTGGTGCGCGAAAGCGAGGCCGGTCGCCTGCAGCTCGCCTTGAAGCCGGTCGCCGCCGAAGTGCTGCTGCACGGGCATTGCCACCAGAAGGCGTTCGGCGCCATGGGCACGGTGCAGAAGGCGCTCGCGCTGGTGCCGGGCCTGAAGGCCGCCACCGTCGAGTCGAGCTGCTGCGGCATGGCCGGAAGCTTCGGCTACGAGGCGGAGCATTTCGATGTGTCCATGCGGATGGCGGAGGCGGACCTGCTGCCCGCGGTGCGCAAGGCATCTCGGAACGCGATCGTGGTGGCGGACGGCACCAGCTGCCGGCACCAGATCGAGGACGGTGCCGGGCGCGAAGCGCGGCACGTCGTGCGCGTCCTTGAGGAGGCGCTGGCAGGATAAAGAGATAACCGGCGTTCCCGCGTTAGCATTGCACCCATGATTTCTGCGCAGCATCCGGCCGCGGCCGAGACAGAATCGGCGCCGGTCCGGGTCCTGCTGCTCGAGGACAATCCCGACGACGCATTCCTGATCCAGCGCGCGTTCGGCTCGCCGCGGCTGCGGGGATTCGAGCTGATGGAAACCGCGCAGCGCGTAGCCGCCGCCGTGGCGGCGCTGGCGAGGAACCAGGGCCGCGCGTTCGACGTCGTGCTCACCGACCTTGACGTGCCCGACAGCGGCGGGGTCGACACGGTCACGGCGCTGCATCGCGCCGCGCCGGAAATGCCGATCGTGGTGCTCACCGGCCAGCCCGACGAGGCGTTGGGCGTGGCGGCGCTGCGCCGCGGCGCGCAGGACTACCTGCTCAAGGGGCAGGTGGAACCGTCGCTGCTTGCGCGTACGCTGCGCCATGCCATCGAGCGCAAGCGCCTGCTGGTGGAACTGGACCGCGCCCGCGGCGAACTGGAGGAGCGGGTGCGCGAGCGCACCGCGGCGCTGGTCGAAGCCAATCGCAGCCTGCGGGAGACCGAGGAGCGCTACCGCAAGCTGATCGAGATGTCGCCGGACGCGATCCGGGTGGACAGGGGCGGCCGCATCGTAATGGCCAATTCCGCCGCCCTGACTTTGTACGGCGCGCGAAGCGAATTCGAGATCCTCGGGCGCTCGCCGCTGGATTTCATCGATCCCGCTTTCCACGACCTGGCGCGCGAGCGCAGGGCGCTGCTGTCCCGGCCCGGGCCGGCCTTGCCGCCGTCCGAGCAGGTGCACCGGCGGCTGGACGGCTCGCGCCTGCAGGTGGAGGTGCGCAGCGCCTCCGTCGAACTGGGCGGGGAAGTGCACGCGTTGATCGTGGTGCGCGACATC
This sequence comes from Burkholderiales bacterium, assembly GCA_022844545.1. GTDB lineage: Bacteria > Pseudomonadota > Gammaproteobacteria > Burkholderiales > SG8-39 > RBG-16-66-20. Next base: position 2,976 of record JALHLN010000004.1, read on the forward strand.
AGCGAGCGGAAGGCCCAGGAAGAGCGCATCGCGCGGCTGCATCGCATCCAGGTGATGCTCTCGGCGATCAACTCGGCCATCGTGCGCATCCGCGACCGCGGCGAGCTGTTCCAGGAGGCCTGCCGCATCGCGGTGGAGCATGGCGGGCTGCCGATGGCGTGGATCGCGGCGAGCGAGCAGCCCGGCGGCGACTTTCGTCCGGTGGCGAGCGCCGGGTTCGAGGGCGGCCAACTGGCGAGCCTGCCGCTGCGCACCGCGCCCGAGGCCGCGGAGGCGCGCGGCGTCGGCGGCACGGCGATTCGCGAGAAGCGCACCGTGGTGGACAACGACCTGCTGGCGAACCCGGGCGTGGGCTACTTCCGCGCGCAAGCCCTCGAGCACGGCTACCGCTCCGCGGTGGCGCTGCCGCTGATGGTCCAGGACGAGGTCGTGGGCGTGTTCATCCTGTACGGGGAGGCGCCGGGCTTTTTCACCGAGGAGGAGGTGAAGCTGCTCGAGGAGCTCGCCACCGACGTCTCTTTCGCGCTCGACTACCTGGAGAAGTCGGCGCGCGCGGATTACCTCGCGTACTACGATCCGCTCACCGGGCTGCCCAACCGCACCCTGTTCCACGACCACCTCGGACAGCACCTGCGCACCCGCGGCGCCGAGCACGCCATGGTGGCGGTGCTGCTGTTCAACCTCGACCGCTTCCGCAACGTCAACGAGACCCTGGGTCGAAAGGCGGGAGACAAGCTGCTGAAGAAGGTCGCCGCGCGATTGAAGGCGGCGATGGAGGGGCGCGAGATGCCGGCACGGGTCGGCGCGGATGCTTTCGCGCTCATCCTGCGCGGCGTGTCGCAGGCGGGTGACCTGGCGCGCGCGGTCGAGGGCATCGTGCGCACCTGCTTCGACCTTCCGTTCGAGATCAACGACCAGGAACTGCGAGTCTCGGTGCGCGTCGGCATCGCCCTGTACCCGTCGGATGGACGCGATGCCGAACGCCTGTTCCGCAACGCCGAGGCGGCGCTCGCCAAGGCCAAGGCGGGCGGCGAGCGGGTCGAGTTCTACGCCCCGGAGTTCAACGCCCGGGTCGCGGAGGCAATGGTGCTGGAAACCCGGCTGCGGCGGGCCCTCGATCGCGGCGAATTCATCCTGCACTACCAGCCGAAGGTCAGCCTGGAGACCGGCCGCATCACGGGGGTGGAGGCGTTGATGCGCTGGCAGGACCCCGACAACGGCCTGGTGCCGCCGGGCCGTTTCATCCCGGTGCTGGAGGAGACCGGGCTGATCCTCGAGGCCGGGCGCCAGGCGCTGGCGCGCGCCCTGGCGGAGCGGCGTGCCTGGGAGGGGAAGGGCCTCGCGGTGCCGCGCGTGGCGGTGAACGTGTCCGCCGTCCAGCTGCAGCGGCGCGATTTCGTCCGCGAGGTGCGCGCGGCGATCGAGGCCTCGGGCGGCGGCGGCTCGGTACTGGAGCTGGAGATCACGGAGAGCCAGGTGATGCGGGAACTGGAGACCAACATCGCCAAGCTGCGCGAGTTGCGCGAGATGGATGTCGAGGTGGCGGTGGACGATTTCGGCACCGGCTACTCCTCGCTCAACTACCTCGCCAAGCTGCCGGTCACCGCGCTGAAGGTCGACCGCTCCTTCATCGTCAGCATGACGCAGGGCCCGGAGGGGCTGGCGATCGTTTCCACGATCGTCGGGCTGTCGCACTCCCTCGGCTTCCGCAGCGTCGCCGAAGGCGTGGAAACCGAAGCGCAGGCCGGAATGCTTCGGTCCATGCGCTGCAACGAGATGCAGGGCTACCTGTTCAGCAAGCCGCTGCCGCCGGCGGAATTCGAGGCCCTGCTGCGCAAGACCAACGGCTAGGGCACGGGGCCGGGCCTCGTCACCCGAGAGCCGACATCACCACCGAAACGGTGAACACCGACAGCGCCGTGGACAGCACCGCGCTGCACGATGTCTCGACCTCCAGCAGCTTGTAGCGCTGCGCCAGCACGAACGCGGTCGCGCCCAGCGGCAGGCTCGCGCCCACGACCGCGACCTTGGCCCAGAGGGGGTCCACCGAGACCATGCCGTAGAACACCGCCGCGGCGATCAGCGGGTGCAGCACGAGCTTGAGCGCCACTCCCGGCCAGGCCGCCGCCATGCCCTCGCCCATCGACTGGCGCGAGACGAACAATCCCAGCGCGAACAACGCGCCCGGGCCGGCGGCGGCGGCCAGCAGGTCGGCCAGGCGCATCACCGGCATCGGCAGTGTCAAGCCGGCGGCCACCAGTGCGATGGCGAGCGCGATCGGCCAGATGAGCGGGCTGCGCGCGGTGCCCAGCAGCGCAAGCGCGATGCCCCTGCCGTGTTCCGCGTGCCGGCGGTCGAACAGCTCGAGCAGCGTCAGGCCGGTGGCGAACAGCATGACGTTGGTGGCCACGGTCGCCATCGCCGCGGGCAGCGCGGCCTCCGGGCCGTAGGCGACCGTCACCAGCGGGATGCCGAGGTAGCCGGTGTTGCTGAACGAGGCGTTGAGCGCGCGCAGGCTGTGCTCCTGCGGCGTGCCGCCCTGCAGCCAGGCCGAAACGCCGAAGGCGACGGCGGCACAGGCAAGCGTCGCCACCACCACCCCGCCGAGGAACGGCCAGTCGAGGATCTGGTCGAGCGATCCGCGCGACACGGCGGCGAACAGCATCGCAGGCAGCGCGAAGTAGTAGACGAACTGGTTCAGCGCGTCGCTTGACTCGGCGCCGACCAGGCGCGCGCGCCCGGCGCCCCAGCCGCACAGGACCAGGCCGAACACCGGGATCACCGAGGAAAGGATCAGTTCCAGGCGATCAACCTGCCGGCGACGCGGAACCCGTCCTTGCCGCCAGGAGAGAGGACGACGATCTCGCCCATCGCGGGGCTGACGCCAGTCAGCGCGACCGTGGTCGAGCCGTGTGTCACCAGCACCAGGTTCGCGCTGCCGCGATACGCCGCAACGCGCGGACGCAGCGCCTTCAACTGCGCCTCGACGTTCTCCGGCCGCCCGAACACGTTCGACAGCGCGTCCCAGCGCGTGCTGCGGCCGAAGGCGAGCTGCGCGGTTTCGACGCAGCGGCACCACGGGCTCGCGAGCACTTCGCCGACTGGAATGCCGCGCGTCTTGAGTGCCGCGCCCAGCTTGCGCGCCTCGGCGCGGCCTTCCTCCGACAGGTTGCGCTGCGTGGCGCAGTCCTCGAGCCTGAATCCGGGCGGGTCGCCGACGCCGGGCGTGGTCAGGCCATGGCGGATCATGAGCACCTGCCCGCCCTTCGCCAGCAGCTTCCACAGCGCTTCATCGGCTTGCGCGAAGCCGGGAACCGCCAGCCACAGCAGCAGCAACGCAATAAGCTTCACCGCTGCTTCGCGCTCCAGGCGAACAGCGCCGCGCCGGCCGCGATCATCGGCAGGCTGAGCCACTGGCCCATGGAGAATCCAAGGGCCAGCAGGCCGAGGAACGAATCCGGCTCTCGTGCGAACTCGGCCAGGAACCGGAACGCGCCATATCCCAGCAGGAACACCGCCGACACCTGCGCGCGCGGCCGCGGTTTCGAGGAGAACCACCACAGCAGGGCGAACAGCGCCAAGCCCTCGAGGGCGAACTGGTAGAGCTGCGACGGATGGCGCGGCTCGGCGCCAGCGCCGCGGAACACCATTCCCCAGGCAAGGTCCGTGGTGCGCCCCCAGAGCTCCCCATTGATGAAGTTGCCCAGGCGGCCGGCGGCGAGCCCCAGCGGCACCAGGGGCGCGACGAAATCCATGATGCGCCACCAGTCCAAGCGGTTGCGGCGCGCGAACCAGGCCATCGCGACCAGCACGCCGAGGAAGCCGCCGTGGAACGCCATCCCGCCCTGCCAGATGTAGAGGACTTCCAGCGGATGCGACAGGTAGTAGCCCGGCTTGTAGAACAGCACGTAGCCCAGGCGGCCGCCGAGGATGATGCCCAGCACCGCGGCGAACAGCAGGTCGTCGAACTGCTCGCGGCTGACCGGGGCCAGACCCTGCGCGATGCGCCGGCGCCCGAGCCACCAGCCGGAGGCGAAGGCGGCGAGGTACATCAGGCCGTACCAGCGCACGGCGATCGGCCCCAGGGAGATTGCGATCGGATCGAAGTTCGGGTGGATGAGCATGGCGCCGGGCGCAGGTTAGCGTATTAAACTCGGGTTTCCACCAGAGGAGAGCACCATGGCAGCGAAAAAGGCGGCCGGCGGCGCATCGGCGCCGAACCGGCGTTCCCAGCTCATCACCAAGGGCCCGGCGCGCGCGCCCAACCGCGCCATGTTGCGCGCGGTCGGCTTCAGGGACGGCGACTTCGACAAGCCGATCATCGGCGTGGCCAACGGCCATTCCACGATGAATCCCTGCAACGCGGGCATCCAGCCGCTGGTGGACCGCGCCATGGCGGCGCTGGAGGCTGCCGGCGGCAAGCCGCAGGTCTTCGGCGTGCCGACCGTCACCGACGGCATCGGCATGGGCACCGAGGCGATGAAGTATTCGCTGGTGTCGCGTGAAGTCATTGCGGACGCGATCGAGACCTCGGTCAACGGCCAGGCCATGGACGGCGCGCTGGTGGTGGGCGGCTGCGACAAGAACATGCCCGGCGGCATGATGGCCATCGCGCGCATGAACGTGCCGGCGATCTACGTCTACGCCGGCACCATCAAGCCGGGCAAGTGGAAGGGCGTGGACCTCACCATCGTGTCGGCATTCGAAGCCGTGGGCGCCTACAGCGCCGGGAAGATGAGCGAGGAAGACTTCATCGGCATCGAGAAGAACGCCTGTCCGTCCGTCGGCGCCTGCGGCGGCATGTACACCGCGAACACCATGTCCTCCTCATTCGAGGCGCTGGGCATGAGCCTGCTGGGGTCCTCGCAGATGGCTTCGCCCGACGCGGAGAAGGCGGATTCCGCCGCCGAATCGGCCAAGGTACTGGTGGCGGCGGTGCGGAGCAACCTGCGGCCACGCGACATCATCACCCGCAAGTCCATCGAGAACGCGGTGGCGCTCATCATGGCCACCGGCGGCTCCACCAACGGCGTGCTGCATTACCTCGCCATCGCCTCGGCCGCGGGCGTGAAGTGGACCATCGACGATTTCGAGCGCGTGCGGCGCAAGGTCCCGGTGCTCTGCGACCTCAAGCCCTCGGGCAAGTATGTCGCGGTGGACTTCCACCGCGCCGGAGGCGTGCCGCAGGTGCTGAAGATCCTGCTCGAGAACGGCGCGCTGCACGGCGATTGCATGACCATCCACGGCAGGACGATGGCCGAGATGCTCAGGGACGTGCCAGCCGAGCCGCGCAAGGACCAGGACGTCATCCGCCCCTGGTCCAAGCCCATTTACCGGCAGGGCCACCTCGCGATCCTGAAGGGCAATCTCGCGCCGGAAGGCTGCGTGGCCAAGATCACCGGACTGAAGAACCCGGTGATCACCGGGCCGGCGAAGTGCTTCGACTCCGAGAACGCGTGCATGCAGGCGATCATGGCGCGGAAAATCAAGGCTGGCGATGTCATCGTGATCCGCTACGAGGGGCCTAAAGGCGGGCCGGGCATGCAGGAAATGTTAGCGCCCACTTCGGCGCTCATCGGCCAAGGGCTTGGCGAGTCTGTCGGCCTGCTGACCGACGGCCGATTCTCCGGCGGAACCTGGGGCATGGTGGTGGGACATGTCGCGCCCGAGGCCTACGCCGGCGGCGTCATCGCGCTGGTGAAGAACGGCGACTCGGTCACCATCGACGCGAAGAAGCAGCTCATCCAGCTCAACGTTCCAGCGAGGGAAATCGCCGCGCGCCGGAAGAAGTGGAGCGCGCCCAAGCCGCGCTACACCCGCGGCCTGCTGGCGAAGTACATGCGCCTGGTGTCCAGCGCCTCGAAGGGCGCGATCACCGACTCAGAAACCTGATCCGGGTTCCCTGAGAAACGCGAGCTCGGCCGCCGTGCTTTCGCGGCCGAGCGCCGCATTGCGGTGGGGAAAGCGGCCGAAGCGCCGGATGATGTCCAGGTGCGCCTGCGCCCATTTCGGCAGGTCGGCCGTCTCCGGAAACGCGGCGATCTCGCGCATCAGTTCCAGGCAGCGTTCCTGGTCGGCAAGCGACTCGGAATGCTCCAGCGGCAGGTACAGGAACTGCCGTTCCACTGGCAGCATCGCCTTGTCGAATCCCAGTGCGATGGCGTGGTTGGCGGACTCCCGGGCAAGCGGATCGGTGGCGAAGGCACGCGCGCTGCCCCGGAACATGTTGCGCGGGAACTGGTCCAGCACGACGACCAGCGCCAGGCAATCCCCCGGCGAGCGGCGCCACGGTGCGAGCCCGCCGCCGGCCGCCGTTTCGTGCAGCGGCAGGAACCGGTCACGGATCGAGGCATCGAAAGCGGGGTCTTTCTCAAACCACGCCTTGCGCTTCTCCGGCCCGCGGAACCAGAATGACAGCACTTCGGCCGCGCGCGAATCCCTGGCGACGAACTGGGCGCCCGTTCCGGTTTCTCCAGACACTTGGGACATTTGGCGGTTCTCCGGGCCTGTCGATTCGGTGCCGCCATTATGCGGTCGCCGGCTGCTGGAGGACTTGACTTGGGACGACGCCGTGAAATCCTGGAACTGGCGGCCGCGGCTGCGCGATTGCGCGATCACGCCGGCGCGGCGCGACGGGGAAACTGGCTCTACCGGCTGGTCGGTCTGGTTCGCGCCACCGCCCGCCGCAGGCTGATTCGGGGCTGGCACCAGTTCGAAGGCGCGTATGTGCCGTTGCGGGACGGGACGCTTTGCTTCGTCCCGCGCGAGCTCGACCTGCACGGCTACACCGTGCTCACCAAGGGCGATGCGGACCAGGTCAACGCGCCGATCCTGGCGCGCTTCTGCGCGCCCGGTACCGCGGTGATCGATGTCGGCGCGAACATCGGCGAGCTGACCGTGCCCCTTGCGCGCGCAGTCGGCGCCGAAGGCGCCTGCCTCGCCGTCGAGCCGATCGCGTTCCTCGCCGACGCGGTGCGCAGGACCGCGTTCGCGAATGGCTTGGACTGGATCGACGTGTTCCAGTGCGCGGCCTCGGCCGATGCTGGAAGCGCGAACCTGGAACTGCGCTACAGCGACGGCAAGCTGCTCGATTCGGGCGGCTCCCGGCTGGTCGAATCGGCTGCGGCGGGCACCGTCCAGGTCGCGACCGAACGGCTGGACGACATGGTCCGGCGCTCGCGCATCGGTGAGCGCAGGGTCAGCCTGGTCAAGGTCGACGTGGAGGGGCACGAGTTGCCGGTGCTGCGCGGCGCGGAGGAGACCCTGCGCCGGCATCGGCCGGCCCTGGCGATCGAGATCGGCAACGAGCTGCCCGAGGCGCGCACGGAGATGGTCGCGCTGCTCCAGAGGCACGGCTATGAGCCCGTCGGGGCGCTGTTCCGGCACGCCGTCCTGCCGGTCACGTGGCGCGCGCTCCGGGACAGGGCGTTCCCGCTCGACGAAGGGGGAGTGTTCGACATCCTGTTCCGGGTAAAACTGCCGTGAGCACAGGCCCTGACCGTCAACGGCAGGATGCTGCTGTGCGTTAATGACGGATCAGGACCGCCTCGCCAGCTTGCAAAACCGGCCCGTTCCGGTAGCATGGCGGCCGATTCGAGAAAAGGAACCCCATGAAGAATAAGCTGTTTGTTTTCGCGGCCTTGGCCGCGGTTGCGGCGATTCCGGCCCAGGCCAGCGAGGACCTTGCCAAGAAGCACGCCTGCGTCGCCTGCCACAACGTGAAGGGCGCCAAGACCGTGGGCCCGACCTACGTGGACATCGCCAAGAAGTACGCCGGCCAGAAGGATGCGGCCGCCAAGCTGGCCGAAAAGGTCAAGAAAGGCGGCACCGGGGTCTGGGGCCAGATCCCCATGCCGCCGAACCCCGCCGTGCCGGATGCCGACATCCAGGCGCTGGTGAAGTGGCTGCTGGCGGTCAAGTAGACGCCTGGATCTGACACGCGGAAGGGAAAAGGCCGGGCTCACCCGGCCTTTTCGTTTCTCCGCTTCGGCTGTAATATGCGCGCGCGCATCGGGCACGTGCCCGATTACCTTGATTCCCAACCAACCCCGAATTCGGAGAAACCATGAAGCTGAAGCTTGGACTGACCGTCCTTGCCGCCTCGCTTGCCGTGATCGGCTGCGGCGACAAGCCTGCCGACACGAAGAAGACAGCGGAAGTGAAGAAAGACGCACCGCCCCCGCCGCCGCCCTCCATCGAAATCAAGATCGCCCACGTCGGCCCGCTCACCGGCGGCATCGCGCACCTGGGCAAGGACAACGAGAACGGCGCGCGCCTGGCGATCGACGAGGCCAACGCGGCCAAGATCAAGATCGACGGCAAGGACGCGAAATTCATCCTCGTTCCCGAGGATGACCAGGCCGACCCGAAGGTCGGCACCACGGTGGCGCAGAAGGTTGTGGACGCCAAGGTCGCCGGCGTCGTCGGCCACCTCAACTCCGGCACCTCCATTCCCGCCTCCGACATCTACAACAAGGCGGGCATCCCGGTGATCTCCGGCTCGGCCACCAACCCGAAGCTGACCGAACAGGGCTTCAAGGTGCAGTTCCGCGTCGTCGCGCGCGACGACCAGCAGGGCCCGGCGGTGGCGAACTACCTCGCCAGCGCCGCCAAGCCCAAGCTGGTGGCGGTGATCGATGACGCCACCGCGTACGGCGAAGGCCTCGCCAACGAGGTGGAGAAGTCCCTCAAAGGCGCCAACATCAAGGTGCTGCCGCGCGAGAAGGGCACCGACAAGACCACCGACTGGAAGGCGGTGCTGACCAAGTTGAAGGGCCGCAACCCGGACGCGATCTTCTACGGCGGCATGGACGCCACCGGCGGGCCGATGCTGAAGCAGGCGCGCGAGCTGGGCGTCAAGGCGGTGTTCTCCTTCGGCGACGGCGCCTGCACCGACGAGATGGCCAAGCTCGCCGGCGCCGCGGCCGACGGGCTGCTGTGCTCGCAGGCGGGCCTGCCGCCGCAGGCGGCGGACAAGAAGTTCCTCGAGGCGTACAAGAAGGCGTTCAACGTCGATCCGATCCTCTACGCGCCGTTCACCTATGACGCCGCGAACCTGCTGATCGAGGCGATGAAGAAGGCGAACTCGGCCGATCCGGCGAAGTACCTGCCGGAACTGGCCAAGATCGAGCATAGCGGGGCCTCCGGCAAGATCGCGTTCGATGAGAAAGGCGACCGCAAGGGCGCCGAGATCACGATCTTCACCATGAAGGGCGGCAAGCTGGAGCCGACCGCGATCGTCAAGGACGGCAAGAGCGTTTCCTACGCCGAATTCGTCGGCGGCGGCGCGCCCGCAGCCGCCCCGGCGAAGGACGAAGCCAAGAAGTAAGCGGCCTTTGAGACGAAAAACGGCACCTTCGGGTGCCGTTTTTCTTGCTAGGCTTTCCCCGCCGTGGACATCTTCGTCCAGCAGCTGATCAACGGATTGACCCTGGGCGCGGTGTACGCCGTGGTCGCGCTCGGCTATACCATGGTCTACGGCATCATCCAGCTGATCAACTTCGCCCATGGCGAGGTGGTGATGATCGGCGCCATGGTCGCCTTCACCGTCATCAACCTGCTCGCCGCCGGCGGCCTGCCGCCGCTGGCCGTGGTGCTGATCGGCGCCGCCTGCGCCATCCCGGTGTGCATGCTGGTCAGCTACACGGTGGAGCGGCTCGCCTACCGGCCGCTGCGGCGCGCGCCGCGCCTCGCGCCCCTGATCACCGCCATCGGCGTGTCCATCATCCTGCAGCACCTGGCGATGCTGGTCTGGAGCCGCAACGTCCTCGCCTTCCCGCAGATCATTCCGCTCAAGACGTTCCACTTCCTCGGCGCCACCGTGACCGGCGTGCAGCTCACGATCCTGGGCATTTGCGCGGCGATCATGTGCGGGCTGGCCGCGCTGGTCTACCGCACGCGCCTGGGCCGTGCGATGCGCGCCACCGCGCAGAATCCGCAGGTCGCCGGGCTGATGGGCGTGGACATCAACCGCGTCATCGCCTCGACCTTCGTCATCGGCGCGGCCCTCGCCGCGGTGGCGGGCGTGATGGTCGGCACCTACTACGGCGTGGCGCAGTACACCATGGGCTCGATCCTCGGGCTGAAAGCCTTCGCCGCCGCGGTGCTGGGCGGCATCGGCAACGTGCCGGGGGCCATGGTCGGCGGCCTGCTGCTCGGCGTGGTCGAGGCGCTCGGCGCGGGCTACATCGGCGACATCACCGACCTGTGCCGCTACGGGCCGCTCGCGCGCGCCATCGGCGAGCGCTGCGCCGATGGCGGCCACTTCGTGCTGTTCGGCTCCAACTACCAGGACGTGTTCGCGTTCGTGGTGCTGATCCTGGTGCTGGTGTTCCGCCCCTCGGGCCTGCTCGGGGAACGCGTGGGCGACCGCGCATGAAGCCCCTGATCGACGTCCGGGGCAGGCCGTTGCTGCTCTGGATCGGCATCGCCGCGATCGCGGTGGCGCTGATCGCGCTGCCCTTCGTGCTCAGCATGGTGGGCACCACCTGGGTGCGGATCGCCAACCTCGCCGTCCTCTACGTCCTGCTGGCGCTGGGCCTGAACATCGTGGTCGGCTTCGCCGGGCTGCTGGACCTGGGCTACATCGCGTTCTACGCCGTGGGCGCCTACGTCTACGCGCTGCTGGCCTCGCCGCATTTCGGCCTGCACCTGCCGTTCTGGATCATCCTGCCCATCGGCGCCGCGGTGGCCGCGCTGTTCGGCGTGCTGCTGGGCGCGCCCACGCTCAAGCTGCGCGGCGACTACCTCGCCATCGTCACGCTCGGGTTCGGCGAGATCGTGCGCATTTTCCTGAACAACCTGTCGCAGCCGGTCAACATCACCCGCGGGCCCCAGGGCATCGCGCAGATCGATCCGTTCCGCATCGGGCCACTGGACCTCTCGACTACCGACAGGGTGCTCGGGGTCGTCATCAGCGGGCCCATGAAGTACTACTGGCTGCTGCTCGCGGTGATGGTGGTGGTGATCCTGATCAACGTGCGGCTGCAGAACTCGCGCATCGGGCGGGCCTGGGAAGCGGTGCGCGAGGACGAGACCGCCGCGCGCGCCATGGGCATCGACACCACCGCGGTCAAGCTGCTCGCCTTCGCCATGGGCGCGTCCTTCGGCGGCATCGCCGGCGGCATGTTCGCCTCGATCCAGGGCTTCATCTCGCCAGAGAGCTTCGTGCTGGTGGAGTCGATCATGGTGGTGGCCATGGTGGTACTGGGCGGCATGGGCAACATCTGGGGCGTGATCCTCGGCGCGGTGCTGCTGTCGTTTGTGCCCGAGATCCTGCGCTGGACGGTGGCGCCGTTCCAGAACGCGCTGTTTGGCAAGCAGCTGGTCGAGCCCGAGGTGATCCGCATGCTGCTGTTCGGCCTCGCCCTGGTGCTGGTAATGCTGTTCCGCCCGGCGGGGCTGCTGCCCTCCTCGGTGCGCCAACGCGAACTGGCGGGCGAGGAGGCGAGATGAGCGTGCTGCTCCAGGCGCGGGGCATCGGCAAGCGCTTCGGCGGCATCCAGGCGCTCGCGGAGGTGTCGTTCGCGATCGCCGAACGGGAAATCTACGGACTGATCGGCCCCAACGGCGCCGGCAAGACGACGCTGTTCAATGTGCTCACCGGGATCTACGCGCCCGATGCGGGCGCCTTCACCTTCTCCGGCCGCCCGCTCGCCGGGCTGCGGCCGGATCGCGTCGCCGCCGCCGGCATCGCCCGCACCTTCCAGAACATCCGCCTGTTTGCCAACCTCTCGGCGCTGGAGAACGTGATGATCGGCCGCCACGTGCGCACGCGCGCCGGCGTGCTGGGGGCGGTGCTGCGCAACCCCGCCACACTGCGGGAGGAGGCCGGGATCGAGCGCCGCGCATTTGAGTTGCTCGATTACGTAGGCATCCGCGCCCGCGCCAACGAGGCCGCGGGCGGCCTGCCTTACGGCGACCAGCGGCGCCTGGAGATCGCGCGCGCGCTCGCCACCGAGCCCAAGCTGCTCGCGCTGGATGAACCCGCGGCCGGCATGAACCCCTCGGAGCGCCTGGCGCTGGCGAAGCTGATCCAGCGCATCCGCGCCGACGGCGTCACGGTGCTCCTGATCGAGCATGACGTGCGCCTGGTGATGAACGTCTGCGACCGCGTGCTGGTGCTGGATTACGGCGAGCGCATCGCCGAAGGGCCGCCGGCCGAGGTGCAGCGCGACCCGAAGGTGATCGAGGCTTATCTTGGAACACCCGCCGCAACGCCGGTCGCGGCATGAGCCTGCTCGAGGTCAAACGGCTGGAAGTCCACTACGGCGGCATTCGCGCGGTGAAGGGCATCGACCTCGAGGTCGAGGAGGGCGAGCTGGTGTGCCTGATCGGCGCCAATGGCGCGGGCAAGAGCTCCACGCTGAAGGCCATCTGCGGGCTGGTGTCCCGGTCCGGATCGGTATCCTACGCCGGCACGGACACCGCCGGCGCGCCGGTGCATGAACTGCCGCGCAAGGGCCTGGTGATGGTGCCCGAGGGCCGCGGCATCTTCCCGCAACTCACCGTGGCCGAGAACCTCGCCATGGGCGCCTACGCGCGCAATGACGCTTCGGTGAACGAGGACATCGGGCGGCAGTACGACATGTTTCCGCGCCTGAAGGAGCGCCGCGCGCAGACCGCGGGCACGCTCTCCGGCGGCGAGCAGCAGATGCTCGCGATGGGCCGGGCGCTGATGGCGCGGCCGAGGCTCCTGCTGCTGGACGAGCCCTCGATGGGCCTCGCGCCCATGCTGGTGGCGAAGATCTTCGACATCGTGCGCGACATCGCAAAGCAGGGGGTCACCATCCTGCTGGTGGAGCAGAACGCGCGCATGGCGCTGGAGATCGCCAGCCGGGGCTACGTCATGGAGTCGGGCGCGGTGACGCTCGCCGACGAAGCGAAGAAGCTGCTCGCCGATCCGAAGGTGCGCGAGGCTTACCTTGGGGAGGAAGCGGGCGCTTAGCCCGTGGCAGGCGGCCAAATGTGCACGATCGTGCACATTTGGGCGAGTCTGGCGGTGCGCCAGGTCCGCCCGGATCTCAAACCGGCGCGGGTTGGCCGCCTTCGGAGCCCGCAGGCGGCATCGCACTGGCATAGGCGGGGCGCGAAGTCATGCGCGCGTACCAGTCGTTGACCCGGGGGCGCTCCGCGACCAGGCCGAACAGGTCGATGCGCACGAGGCGTTGCGCGAAGGGGGCGATGTCGATATCGGCGAGGCTGTACTCGTCGCCGGCGAGCCACGGCGCATCCCGCAGCGCGCGATCCATGCGCTCGACCATCTCGACCAGGCGCGCGATGGACGGCTTCAGGTCCTCCGCCGAGATGCCTTCGGTCGCCGCCTTGCGCCAGCGCGCGCGCACGCCTGCCTCGGGCATGCGCTCGATCGCGGCGAGCGCTTCCGCGCGCGGCATGCGCTGCAATTCCGGCTGGATGTTCCTGACGAAAGACGGCAGCTTCACCGCTTCGGTCGCCACTTCGTCCGCGTACCTGGTCCACAGGCGCATGCGCGCGCGGGCATAGGCGCCCTCCGGGCAGAGGCGCGGCCGCGGATAGGCGTCCTCCAGGTACTCGTTGATGATGCGCGACTCGGTGAGTACGTGGCCGCTGTCGACCAGCACCGGGACCAGCCCCGCGGGATTGAGCGCGAGAAACTCGGGCTGCAACTGATCGAAGCGCCGCAGGTTGAGGTGATGGCCGGTCCACGCCAGCCCTTTCTCGGCAAGGCAGATGCGGACCTTCTGGCTGCAGGTCGAGTGGGTGCTGTGGTAGAGCTCGATCACGGCGAGCATTCAGCCCGGGGCCGGCGACCAAATGTGCACGATCGTGCACATTTGAGCGAGCCTAGCGGGGCGCCAGGTCCGCCTGGGTGGTGAAGGTGTCGGCGTAGAACTCCTCCTCCGGCAGCCGGCACTGCCCGATGAAGTCCTTCTTCGCCGAATCCACCATGATGGGCACGCCGCAGGCGTAGACCTGGTGGCCGGAGAGGTCCGGGAAATCCTGCATCACCGCGCGGTGGACGAAGCCGGTGCGCCCGGTCCAGCCGTCCTCGGGCAGCGCGTCCGAAATCACCGGCACGTACTTGAGATATCCCTGCGCCGCCCAGCCTTCGGCCAGCGCATTCATGTACAGGTCCTTCGGCCGTCGCCCGCCCCAGTACAGCGTCATGGGACGCGCAATGCCCTTGTGGATCATGTGCTCGATCACCGCCTTGATGGGCGCGAAGCCGGTGCCGGAGGCGACGAACACGATGGGCTTGTCGGAGTCCTCGCGCAGGAAGAAGGTGCCCAGCGGTCCCTCGAAGCGCAGGATGTCGCGCTCCTTCATCTTGCCGAAGACGTGGTCGGTGAACTGGCCGCCGGCGACGTGGCGCACATGCAGCTGCAGCAGCTCGGCGTCGTGCGGCGCGTTCGCCATGGAGAAGCTGCGCCGCGCGCCTTCCTTGAGCAGGAACTCGATGTACTGGCCGGCAAGGAACACGAGCTTCTCGTTCGCCGGCAGCTTGAGGTGCAGCGCCATCACGTCATCGGCGAGCCGCTCCATCTTCTGCACCCGGCAGGGCAGCGTCTTCACCTGGATGTCCTTGGCGGCGCCTACGGTGCGCGCCTCGATCACCAGGTCCGACAGCGGCTTGGCCTGGCAAAAGAGCGCCTTGCCCTGCGCCTTCTCCTCGTCTGTGAGCGCCTTTTTCTGGTATGTGCCGTAGTCCACGCTGCCGGAGAGGATCTTTCCCTTGCAGCTGCCGCAGGCGCCGTTCTTGCAGCCATAGGGCAGCACGATGTCCTGGCGCAGCGCCGCGAGCAGAACGGCCTCGCCTTCCTCGACCTGGAAGGCGAGACCTGCGGGCTGAACCGTGACTGTGTGCATACAATGTCCGTTGTGAACCTGATTACGGCAAAAAAGCGCCTGCTGATCGCCGGTTTCGGGGACGTCGCGCGCCGCGCCTTGCCGCGCCTGGAGCCGGCGTTCGATTGCCGGCGCGGCTCGCGCGCCGCGGGCTTCGACCTCGACCGGCCTGAAACCCTCACGGGGATCGAAGCGGACGCCGTGCTCCATTGCGCGCCGCCTCCGCCGACTGGAGAATCCGACCCGCGCACCGCGCATTTGCTCGCGGCGCTGGAAAAGGCCCGCATTCTACCCACCCGCATGGTCTACGTCAGCACGAGCGGCGTCTACGGCGATTGCGCCGGCACCACGGTGGACGAATCGCGCCCGGTGAATCCGCAGACGGCGCGGGCCAACCGGCGCGTCGATGCGGAGCGCCAGCTTGCACTATGGTGCACGGCGCGCGGCGTTCACCTGGTCGTGCTGCGTGCGCCGGGCATCTACGCCGCCGACCGGCTGCCGGTGGACCGCGTGCGCGCCGGAACCCCGGTGCTGCGGGACGAGGACGACGTGTTCACCAACCATATCCACGCCGAGGATCTCGCCGCGGCCTGCGCGCGGGCGCTGGAGCCTGATGCGCCTGCCGGGACATACAATGCGAGCGACGACAGCCGCCTGAAAATGGGTGAGTGGATGGACCTGGTTGCGGACCATGCAGCAGTGCCAAGGCCGCCGCGTATCGCGCGCGCCGATGCGGCATCGCGGATCCGCCCGGAGCTGCTGTCCTTCATGGGCGAGTCGCGGCGGCTGGACAACACGCGCCTGAAGCGCGTGCTCGGCCTGCGGCTCGCCTATCCGACGGTGCTCGAAGGATTGAAACATGCCCGCATTGCTGGTGCTGACCAACCTGCCTGACCGTGCCGTGGCGGAGCGCCTCGCCGAGGCGCTGGTGGAGCAGCGCCTCGCCGCCTGCGTCAATCTGCTCGCGCCCTGCCGCTCGGTGTACCGCTGGAAGGGCGAACTGCAGCGCGACGAGGAGCATCCGCTGCTGGCGAAGACGACCGCGGAGCGCTACGCCGCGCTGGAAGCCGCGATCCGCGCCGCCCATCCCTACGAACTTCCGGAGATCATCGCGGTCCCAATCGAGCGCGGCCTGCCCGCGTACCTGAAATGGATCGCGTCCGAGACCGACTCACCCACGCCCCCATGATCCGCCTTCTTCTTCTGCTCCTGGCGCTTGCCGCCGGATCCGCGCAGGCGGTGAACCCGGAGGACCTGCTCGAGCCCGAAAAGGCGTTCCGCATCTCGGCGCGGGCGCTGGATGCGCGTACCGCGGAGGTGAGCTTCGTCATCGCCGAGGGCTACTACATGTACCGCGACAGGTTCCGCTTCGCGGCCCAGCCCGGGGCGAAGCTGGGCGCCGCGGAGTATCCGGCCGGCCTGCGCACGAAGGACGAGTTCTTCGGCGATGTGGAGACCTATCGCAAGCGCGTCGCCATCCGCATTCCGGTGGAGAGCACGGACGGCACGCTGCGGCTCACCGTCACCTCGCAGGGCTGCGCCGACGTCGGCGTGTGCTACGTGCCCATGGATTCGCAGGTGTCGTTGCGCTTGGCCGCGTTCGCCGGCGGGACGGGGGCGTCGGACAGCGGCCCGTTCAGCGGCCTCGTCGAGCTCGCCGGCCGCGCCAGCGACCTCGAGATGGCGCGGCTGTTCGAGTCCGGCAATCTCGCGCTGGTGCTGGCGAGCTTCCTCGGCCTGGGGCTGCTGCTCGCCTTCACGCCCTGCGTGCTGCCGATGATTCCGATCCTGTCCGGGATCATCGTCGGCGAAGGCGCGCGCATCGGCAAGCGGCGCGCGTTCCTGCTGTCGGCCACCTACGTGCTCGGCATGGCGGCGACCTATGCCGCCGCCGGCGTCGCCGCGGGCTGGTCGGGCACCTACATCGCCGCGGCGCTGCAAAACGCCTGGGTGCTGCTCGCCTTCGCACTCGTCTTCGTGGTGCTCGCGCTTTCCATGTTCGGCCTCTACGAACTGCAGATGCCGGGTTTCCTGCGCCACCGCCTGCAGTCCGCGCAGGGCCGGCTCACGGGCGGCCGCGTCGGCTCGGTGGCGGCGATGGGGGCGTTCTCGGCGGTCATCGTCAGTCCCTGCGTCGCCGCGCCGCTGGCGGGCGCGCTGCTCTACATCGGCCAGACGCGCGATGTCGCCCTGGGCGGCGCGGCGCTGTTCGTGATGGCGCTGGGCATGGGCGTGCCGCTGATCGCGGTCGGCGTGTCCGAGGGCGCGCTGCTGCCGAAATCCGGGCCGTGGATGCGCCATGTGCTGCGCTTCTTCGGCGTGCTCCTGCTGGGGGTCGCGGTGTGGGTGGCCTGGCCGGTGATCGGCCCGGCGATCAGCCCGGCGAAGGAGGCGACGCCTTTCGTGCGCGTCGACTCCGTCGCGCAGCTGGAGGAGAAACTGCGCGCGCCCGGACGCCCCGTCATGCTCGACTTCTATGCCGACTGGTGCGTTTCCTGCAAGGAAATGGAGGCGTTCACCTTCAGCGACCCCCGCGTCAAGGCGAAGCTGGAGCGCATGCTGCTCCTGAAGGCCGATGTCACCGCCAACAGCGACGAGCACAAGGCGCTGCTCAAGCGCTTCCGCCTGTTCGGACCGCCCGGGATCATCTTCTTCGACGAGAACGGCAGGGAAATTCGCGGCCTGCGGGTGATCGGCTACCAGAATGCCGAGCGGTTCCTGAAGTCGCTCGAGCTGCTTTCGGGCCCCGGCGCCTGAGCGCTGCTCAGGCGCCCTTGAGCGCCTTCGCCGCGTCGAGCGCGAAGTAGGTGAGGATGCCGTCGGCGCCAGCGCGCTTGAAGGCGAGCAGCGATTCCATGACGCAGGATTCCGGCAGCCAGCCGTTGGCGATCGCCGCGCGCAGCATCGCGTACTCGCCGGAGACCTGGTAGGCGTAGGTCGGCGCGCGGAACTCGTCCTTCACGCGCCGCACGATGTCCAGGTACGGCATGCCGGGCTTCACCATCACCATGTCGGCGCCCTCGGCCAGGTCCAGGCCCACTTCCCACAGCGCCTCGTCCGAATTGGCCGGGTCCATCTGGTAGGTCTTCTTGTCGGACTTGCCGAGGTTCTTCGCCGAGCGCACCGCGTCGCGGAACGGGCCGTAGAAGCCCGAGGCGTACTTCGCGGAGTAGGCCATGATCTTCGTGTGGATGTGCCCCTTCGCTTCCAGCGCCTGGCGGATGCGGCCGATGCGCCCGTCCATCATGTCCGAGGGCGCGACGATGTCCACGCCGGCTGCGGCCTGCGCCAAGGCCTGCTTCTCCAGCACCTGCAATGTCACGTCGTTGAGGATGTAGCCCTCGCCGTCGATGACACCGTCCTGCCCGTGCGAAGTGTAGGGATCGAGCGCGACGTCGGTCATGACGCCCAGTTCGGGGAAGCGCTGTTTGAGCGCCGCCACCGCGCGCGGGATCAGGCCCTTCGGATTGAAGGCTTCGCGCCCGTCCGGGGTCTTCAGCATCTGGTCGATGGAGGGGAACAGCGCCAGCGCCGGGATCCGGAACTTCACGCATTGCTCGGCGTGCGCGAGCAAGCGGTCCACCGTCATGCGCTCCACGCCGGGCATGGAAGCCACTTTCTCGGCGCGGTTTTTCCCCTCGATGATGAACACCGGGTAGATGAGGTCATCCGCCGTGAGGAGGTTCTCGCGCATCAGGCGGCGGGAGAATTCGTGGCGCCGCATGCGGCGCATGCGGACGGCTGGGAAGGCACCGAGGATTTTCATGGCGCTGATTTTTCAGGAAGTTTTCGGGAGCTTTCGCGTGCCGGAACTTTTTGCCGCGCAAGGCATCTTACCTGCAGATGGCGCGAGCCGTCTCCCGCTTCTCCTCCCTGAGCGGGTTGCCTTGATCCAATCAAGGCTCTTCGCCCCCGGTTGCATTCCCCTTTGCCGGGGGCCTTTTATTCGCCGCCGCCTGCTCCAGCCAATGCTGGAGCAGGCCTTTGGTCTCTTCCACGCCCAGTTTTTTCGGCGCCGAGAACAGCATGACCTCGGCGTGGATCGCCCTCGCGCGCAGCGCCGCCTGGACTTTCGTCTGCGTCGCCACGGCCGCGCTTCGCGACAGCTTGTCCGCTTTCGTCAGCAGCACCAGCAGCTTCGCGCCCAGCGGCCGGAGCCACTCGAACAGGTGCAGGTCGTGGTCCTTCAGCGGATGGCGGATGTCCATGAGCACCACCACGGCGGCGAGGCAGCTGCGGTTGCCGAGGTAGCCGCCGACCAGCGCGTCCCATTCTTCCCGCATTGCCTGGGGAACCGCCGCGTAGCCGTAGCCGGGCAGGTCCACCAGCCTGGCTGCGGGACCGAGGTCGAAGAAATTGATCGTCTGGGTGCGCCCGGGCGTCTTGCTCGCAAAGGCAAGACGCTTGCGGTTGGCCAGGGCGTTGATGGCGCTCGACTTGCCCACATTGGAGCGCCCGGCGAAGGCGATTTCCGGCCGATCCTCGGGCGGAAAGCCCGCCGCTCCGACGGCGGAGGTGAGGAATCGCGTCTGGGAGAAGTCGGTCATCGGGGTTTCGTCGTGCCGGAACGCGGAAATCCTATTAAAATCGCGGCTTTCGTGCGCTTTGGGCGGGGAGCTTCGGCATGGTTCGCAGCATCGTCGGTACTTTGGCAGTGTCCCTGATCTCGGTCGCCGGCAGCGCGTGGGCCCAGGGACCGGCGAAACCCGACCTCGCCAAAGGCCAGCAGATCGCGAGCCAAACCTGCGCCGCTTGCCATGCCGCCGACGGCAACAGCCCGGCCGCCGCCAATCCGAAGCTCGCGGGCCAGATTCCCGAATACCTTCATCGCCAGCTGATGCACTTCAAGCCGCAGGGCGGCAAGAAGGCCGAGCGCGAGAACGCGGTGATGGCCGGCATGGTCGCGGCCCTGTCTGCTGAGGACATGAGGAATGTCGCAGCCTACTACGCATCGCAGAAGCTGAAGCCCGCGGCGGCGAAAGACAAGGAACTGGCGGCGCTGGGCCAGAAGCTCTTCCGCGGCGGCAATCCCGCCGCCGGGCTGCCCGCCTGCGCCGGCTGCCATGGACCCGCCGGTGCGGGCATGCCCGCGCAGTATCCGCGCCTCGCCGGCCAGTTCCCCGAGTACATCGATGCGCAGCTGAAGGCCTTCCGCAGCGGCGCCCGGGCCAACGATCCCAACGGCATGATGCGGGGCGTGGCTGCGAAGATGAGCGACCGGGAGATCCAGGCGGTGGCGGAGTACGCTGCCGGGCTGCGCTGAGCATTCCGGGCCGGGGGAATAAACCGGGCCGGGGCCGTGTTAGTCGGCGGTAATCCCGAACAATCAAGGAGGAAGGCATGAACAGGTTCATGACTGTGGCGGTCGCCGGCGCGGCCCTTGCATTGGGTGTGGCAACCGAGGCGATGGCGCAGGCCAAGCCCGATGTCCTGGTCAAGCAGCGGCAGGCCGCGATGACGCTGATCGGCAAGTACTGGGGCCCCGTCGCCGGCATGGCCTCGGGCAAGGTGCCGTACAACGCCGACATCGTGGCGCGCAACGCGACGTACCTCGAAAACCTGTCGCAGATGCCCTGGGACGGCTTCCACGAGAGCACCAAGGGCGAGAAGAGCCGCACGTTGCCCGAGGCCTACTCCCAGAAGGCGAAGTTCGACGAGATTGCCGAGCGGATGCAGGCCGAGATCGCCAAGCTGGGCGTGGTTGCGCGCGCGAAGAACGAAGCCGGCGTCAAGCAGCAGTTCGGCGCAGTCGGCAAGACCTGCGGCGCCTGCCACGACGGGTTCCGCGCGAAGTAGCGAGCCTGTCGTTCCGGATGTTTGTTCTCGGAAGCCCCGCCGCGGCGGGGCTTCTGCTTTTTATCGGCGTGCTGGCGCCGAATGTCCTGGCGCAGGTCCCGCCGCCGCCACCGCCGCCGGTGCAGTCCGGCGCTCCGGCCGGCGCCAAGCCCGCCGCCGAAATGCCGCAGGTTCCGCAGGCGAGCGCGCCGCCGGCGGATCCGGCTGCGCGGCGCGGAGAGTATGTCGCCAGCGCCGCCGGCTGCCTGGGCTGCCATACCGAGGCGAAGGACAAAGCGGCTGCCTACGCGGGCGGCCGAGCGCTGAAGACGCCCTTCGGCACCTTCTATGGCCCCAACATCACGCCTCATCCGGTCGCGGGAATCGGCAAGTGGTCGGAGGCGGATTTCGCGCGCGCGATTCGCGAGGGCCTGAGGCCGGACGGGGCGCACTACTTCCCCGCGTTCCCCTATCCGTCGTTCGCGCGCATCACGGATGCCGACCTGAAGGATCTGTGGACCTACCTGCGCACGCTGCCGCCCAGCGCGCGCCCGAACCAGGCCCACGACCTCGGCTTTCCGTTCAACTGGCGCTTCCTGGTGCGGTTCTGGAAGTGGCTCTACTTCACGCCGGGCAGGTTCACGCCGGATCCGAAGCGCAGCGCCGCCGTCAACCGGGGCAATTACCTCGTCAACGTGCTGGGCCACTGCGGCGAGTGCCACACGCCGAGGAATTTCCTCGGCGGCCCGAAGCGCGCGCGCCACCTGGCGGGCACGCCCAAGGGCGCCGACGACGGCGGAACCTCGAACCTGACCCCGTCCAACCTGAAGAAGTGGGATGACGCCGAGCTTGCCGGCTTCCTGCAATCGGGCATGACCTCGGAGGGCGACGTCACCGGCGAAAGGATGGGCGAAGTGGTCCGCAATACCACCAGCCGGCTCACCGCGCAGGACCTTTCCTCGATGATCGCGTACCTGCGGGCGCTGCCGGCGATCGCCGACGAGCCCTAGCTGACAGAACCTGGCCTCCTTTGCCGTCGCCGGGTGGCGGGACGGCGGAATACCGGGGCGGGTAGACTGTTATTCCCATGAGCGACGCCGATAGCATCGTCGGACTGATTCCCAGGTTGCGCCGCTATGCGCGCGCGCTGGCGGGGGACAAGGCTGCCGCCGACGACCTGGTGCAGGACACCCTGGAGCGCGCCTGGGCCAAGCTGCACCTGTACCGGCGCGGGACCGACTTGCGCGCCTGGATGTTCACGGTGATGCACAACGTGTTCGTCAACCAGTTGCGCGCTTCGCGCCCAGGCGTTCAGCTGGAGGACGACCTGCCGGAGCTGTCGCGGCCGGCGCGGGAGACGGAGTCGCTGGAACTGCGCGACCTGGACCGCGCCATCCGCCGCCTGCCGCCGGAGCAGCGCGAGGTGTTGTTGCTGGTGGTGCTGGAGGACATGAGCTATGACGAGGCGGCGCGCACGCTCGGCATCCCCATCGGCACGGTGATGTCGCGGCTGGCGCGGGCGCGCGAGAAGTTGCGGTCGATGCTCTCCGGGCTGCCGCCCGGGGGCAAGCTGCATGTGATCAAGTAGGCATAGAGCCACGACAACTGACGGAGCGATGGGAACCGAAGCCAAGGACGATCCGGAGCTGAAGGCGCTGTCCGAAGCGCTGCACCAGCTCTACGACCCGGTGCTCGACGAGCCGGTGCCGCAGAGCCTGCGCGCGCGCGGGATGACCGGCGTCGCGCCATGGCGCGCGTACGCACGCGCCGCCGGCCTGGTGGCGGTCGGCCTGGTCGTGGGCGCGCTGTCGGGCTGGTTCCTGCATCCCGCGCAACCTCCCGCCGTGGCGCAGTCCGACACGCCGCCATTCGTGAAGCGCGCGGCGGTTGCGCACGCGACTTACTCGCCCGAGGTGCGCCACCCGGTCGAAGTCGGCGCCGACCAGGAAGCGCACCTGGTGGCCTGGCTCTCCAAGCGCCTGGGCGCGCCGGTAAAGGCGCCCAAGCTGGAGGGGGTCGGCTACAGCCTGATGGGAGGGCGCCTGCTGCCGGGCGACAACGGCCCGGTTGCGCATTTCATGTACCAATGCAAGCAGGGCACGCGCGTCACGCTGTACGTGCGCACCGACGCCACCAACAACCGCGAGACCGCCTTCCGCTACCA
The DNA here is from genome assembly GCA_022844545.1 of Burkholderiales bacterium. Taxonomy (GTDB): domain Bacteria; phylum Pseudomonadota; class Gammaproteobacteria; order Burkholderiales; family SG8-39; genus RBG-16-66-20. The sequence continues at coordinate 25,741 of JALHLN010000004.1, forward strand.
GACCGAGGGCAACGTCAAGGTGTTCTACTGGATCGACCGCAAGTTCGGCTACGCGCTGTCCTCGGCGGACATCTCCAAGGAGTACCTGCTGAAGGTCGCGGACTCGGTCTATCGGCAGCTCAATCCGGAGTGAGCCCGCGCGCTCAGGCCCGGCTGAGGACGTAGCCGCCCGACTTCTCATCGGGCTCCAGCTTGATGAAACCGCGCTTCTCGGCCTCCTCGAGCAGGTCGGAGAAGGCGCGGAAGCCATAGTAGGACTCGTTGAAGCCGGGCTTCCTGCGCTTGAGCGCCTGCTTCACCATCGAACCCCAGATCTTCTCGCCCTCGCTGCGCTCGGCAACCAGGGCGTCCAGCGTCTCCAGCACCAGGTCGAACACCTCCTGCACCTTGTCGTCGCCGGCTGGTGCGTCCTTGTCGCGTGTGGAGGCGGCGGCGGGCTTCTGGGTCTCGCGGCGCTTCTTCTGCGCCCGGCGCTTGACCTCGTCTTCGCGCACCAGGTCGTCGTAGAAGATGAACTCGTCGCAGTTGGCGATCAGCAGGTCGCTGGTGGAGTTCTTCACGCCGACCCCGATCACCACTTTGGCGTTCTCGCGCAGCTTGGACACCAGCGGCGAGAAGTCCGAGTCGCCGCTGATGATGACGAAGGTGTCGACGTGTCCCTTGGTGTAGCAAAGGTCCAGCGCGTCCACCACCATGCGTATGTCGGCCGAGTTCTTGCCCGACTGGCGCAGGTGCGGGATCTCGATCAGCTCGAACGAGGCGCCGTGCATGCCGGCCTTGAAGTCCTTGTAGCGCTGCCAGTCGCAGTAGGCCTTCTTGACCACGATCGAGCCCTTCAGCAGCAGGCGCTCGAGCACCCGGTTGATGTCGAACTTCTCGTACTTCGCGTCCTGCACGCCGAGCGCGACGTTCTCGAAGTCGCAGAATAGCGCCATGTTGCGCGTTTCCTGGATGCTGGCCATGTTTCGAATCTCCGCCGGTTTGCCCGGGGCGCCGATGCTAGCATCCAATCCATGAACGGAGCCGAAAGCCTCGCGCGCACGCTGCTTGCCTCCGGCGTGGACACCTGCTTCGCCAATCCTGGCACCTCGGAGATGCACTTCGTGTCTGCCCTGGACCGCGTCGAGGGCCTGCGCTGCATCCTTGGGCTGGCCGAGACCGCGGTGGCCGGTTTCGCCGACGGCTACGCGCGCATGGCGGGCAAGCCGGCGGCGACGCTGTTCCATTGTGGCCCTGGACTGGGCAACGCGATCGCCAACCTGCACAACGCGAAGCGGGCGCATTCACCGATCGTGAACATCGTCGGCGATCACGCGACCTATCACCAGCAGTACGACGCGCCGCTCGCCGCCGACGTGGAGGGGCTTGCGCGCACCGTGTCGTGCTGGGTGCGCACCAGCGCCAGCGCGGCGAGCGTGGGCGCCGATGCGGCAGATGCGGTGCAGGCCGCATGCGGGCCGCCCGGCGGTACCGCCACGCTGATCCTGCCTGCCGACTGCGCGTGGAACGACGGCGGAGTTCCGGCCCGGCCGCGCGCGCCCGCGACGCGCGCCAGCGTGGCGCCCGAAGTGATCGGCGATATCGCCAGGGTGCTGCGCTCCCGCCAGCCGTCCATGCTGGTGCTCTCGGGTACCGCGCTCAGCGAGGCCGGCCTGAAGGCCGCGAACCGGATCGCGCACGCGACCGGCGCCCAGCTGCGCACTCCCACGCAGGTGCCGTTCATGGCGCGGGGCCAGGGCCGCGTCCCGGTTGACCGCATCCCCTACGTGGTCGATGCGGCGTTGAAGGTCCTTGGCGGGACGAAGCATCTGGTGCTTGCGGGGGCGAAGGCCCCGGTTGGCTTCTTCGCCTATCCGGGCAAGCCCTCCACGCTCTGGCCGGAGGATTGCGCGGTGCACCGCCTGGCCGAGACGGGCGAAGACATCGTCGGTGCGCTGCAGGCGCTTGCGGACGAATTGGGGGCGGTGAAAGACGCCCCGGTGCGCAGCGATATCGCCAAGCCGGAACTGCACGGCGGGCCGTTCAAGCCCGAAGCGTTCGGGCTGACGCTCGCCGCGCTGCTGCCCGAGAACGCGATCGTCGCCGAGGACGCGGTGACTTCCGGCCGGGCGCTGTTTCCGCTCACCTGGGGCGCGGCGCCGCACGATTGGATCCAGATCACCGGCGGCGCGATCGGGCACGCGTTTCCGGCGGCCACCGGGGCCGCGGTGGCTTGCCCGGGCCGCAAGGTGGTCTGCCTGCAGGCGGACGGCGCCGGGATGTATTCGCTGCAGGCGCTCTGGACCCAGGCCCGCGAGAAGCTCGACGTCGTGAACGTGGTGTTCGCCAACCGGCGCTACGCGATCCTGCAGGGCGAGCTGGCCGCAGTGGGCGCGCAGCCCGGCCCCGCCTCGAGGGAACTGTTCGACCTCGCTCGGCCCGAGATCCGCTGGACCAGGCTGGCCGAAGGCATGGGTGTCGAGGCGGTCCGGGTCGATACGTTGGAGGGCTTTACGGACGCCTTCACTTCCGCCCGCGCCCGGCGCGGGCCGTTCCTGATCGAGTTCTCGATCTAGTCGCCGTCGCGGCGCGGAGCGCTGGGCGCCTCGCTCACCGCGCCGCCGCCGGCGGCCGCGACCAGGCCGCGGCGCACGCGCCAGTTCTCCACCAGCGAGTAGGCCGCGGGTACCACCACGAGGGTCAGCAGGGTGGCCGTGACCATGCCGCCGATCACCGCCACCGCGAGCGGGGCGTTGGTCTCGGCCCCGGCGCCCAGTCCGAGCGCCGCCGGGGCGAGGGCGAGCACGATGGTGAGCGAGGTCATCAGCACCGGCCGCATGCGGATCGGGCAGGCATCCATCAGGGCGGCGTCCACGCCCATGCCCTGCCCCCGGCGCTGATTGGTCAGGTCCACCAGCAGGATCGAATTCTTCGCCACCAGGCCGATCAGGAGGATGAGCCCGATCATGGAGTAGATGTTCAGCGTATGCACCGGGATGCGCAGGCCGAACGCCTGGCCAAGCTGCGACAGCGGCACGAACAGCCAGAGCGCGAGCACGCCGCCGATGATCGCCAGCGGCACCGCGAGCATGATGAACAGCGGCTGCAGGAAGGAGTTGAACTGGCTCGCCAGCACCATGAACAGCAGCACCAGCGCCAGGCCGAAGGTGAACGCGATCGAGGTCCGGGTCTTCTCCAGCTGCTCGGCCTCGCCGATGAACACCACCTGGTAGCCGAGCGGCAGCTGGCGTCCGGCTTCCTTCACTTTCTCGATCGCGTCGGCCAGCGGGATGCCGGGCGAGGCATAGAACGTCGCCGAGTACTGCAGGTCGAAGCGCGCGACCACAGCCGGCCCGACCCGTTCCCGGAACGCGGCCACCGTGTCCAGCCGCACCAGCTGGCCCTGGCGGTTGCGCAGGTAGATCTTGGACAAGTCGGCCTCGCTGGCGAATTCGCCATCCTTTGCCTTGACGCGGATGTCGTAGCGCTCGCCGTCGCCGGGCTGGTCGTTGTACTTGGCGATGTCGACGCCCCCGGTCAGCATGCCGATGGCAAGGGCGAGGTCCTGGGAACTGAGCCCGACCGCGGCGGCCCGCGTGCGGTCCGGTTCCAGCACCAGCTGCGGCAGGTCGAGCTGCAGGTCCGTGTCCATGCGACCGATCTGCGGGTCGGCCTGCAGCGTGCGCTGCAGCTCGCCCGCGAGGCGGCCCATCTCCTGCAGGTTGGGGCCCTTGACCACGAACTGCAGCGGCTCGGAGCGCTGCCCCTGGACGATGCCGAAGGCGCGCGGGAAGGCGCGTGCACCCGTGATCTGGGAAAGGTCCTGGCGCAGCAGGCGCAGGATCTCCTGCTGGCTGAGCCCGCCGTCCTTGCGGCGTTCGGACTTGGGCCGCATCCGGCCGACCAGGGTCGCCTGGTTCACCTGGCCGGCCGAACCCAGGCCGATGACGCCGAACTCGGTGACCACGTCCGGGTACCGGTCCACGATCGCTTCCACCTCGCGCAGCTTGGTCTCGGTGTAGTTGATCGAGGAGCCCAGGGGCGCGCGGATCGCGACCAGGAATCGCCCTTCGTCGGCCTGGGGCGCGAGTTCCGTGGGCAGCGCCCTGAACAGCGGCACCGAGACGGCGCTGACCAGCGCCGCGCCGAGGAGCACCGCCCACCGGTGCTCCAGCGACCAGCGGAGCGCGCGCCGGTAGAACGACTCCAGCCGCTCGAACGCGCGCTCCAGCGCCCAGTACACGCGCCCGTGTTTCCTCTCCACGTGCATGTAGCGCGCGCACAGCATCGGCGTCAGCGTCAGCGATACGAACAGCGACACCAGGACGCCGAAGGTGACCACCACGGCGAAGGAGCGCAGGAACTGGCCGGTGATGCCAGAGAGGAAGATCACAGGCGCAAAGATCGCGGCAAGGGAGACCGAGGCCGCGATCACCGCGAAGGTCACTTCGCGGCTGCCTTGGACCGCGGCCTGCGTGGTGTCCTGCACCAGGTGTTCCCGGTGCCGGTAGATGTTCTCAAGCACCACGATGGCGTCGTCCACCACCACGCCCACCAGCAGCAGCAGCGCGAGCAGCGTCACCGAGTTGAAGGTGTAGCCGAAGAAGTACATCACCGCAATGGAGCCCAGGAGCGAAACCGGAATCGCGGTGGCGACGATGACGGTGGCGCGAAAACTCTTCAGGAACAGCCAGACGACCAGCGCCGCCAGCAGGGTGCCCTCGACCAGGTGATTCTTGAGGGAGTCCACCATCTCGCCGATGAAAATGGCGTCGTTCTGCACGTAGTGCAGCTCCAGGCCCGGCGGCAGCTGGGGCCGGATCTCGGTTTCGATGCGCTCCCGCACGTTGCGGATGATCTCGACGGTGTTGGTGTTGGGCACCTTCACCACGCCGACGCCGACGGTGGGCTTGCCGTTGAAGCGCGCCAGCTGCCGGAAGTCGGACAGGCCGTCCTCGATCTCGGCGACGTCCCGCAGCCGCACCGGCGAGCCTTCGCGGTAGGCAATGACCATTCTCTCCAGGTCGTCGAGGCGGTGGAACTCCAGGTCGAGCTTCAGCAGGTGTTCGGTCGCGCGGCCGGTCAGGAAGCCGCCCGCAACCTGCAGGTGCTCGTTGGCGAAGGCGGCGCTGATGTCCTGCGCGGCGATGCCGTAGGCGGCCATGCGTCCGGGGAGCAGGTTGACGCGGATGGTGCGGTCGCGCCGGCCGCCGATGCGGATCTCGCCGACGCCGTCGATCGTCTCCAGCCGCTTCTTGATGATGTTGATCGCGTACTGGTTCAACTGCTGCTGGGTGCGGTCGCCCTGCAGCGCGGTCCACATGATGGGCTGCGTGTTGGTCTCGACCTTGGCCACCACCGGCGGGTCGGCGTCCCGCGGCAGGCGGCGCAGCACCTGGTTCACCTTCGCCTGCACCTCGTTGAAGGCGACGTCGATGCGCTTGTCCAGGTTGAAGGTGATCGCGACGACCGACACCCCCGGGGAGGAGGTGGACTGGATGTGCTCGATGCCGGGCACGCTGTTGACCGCGGTCTCGATCAGGTTGGTGATCGAGGCGTCGATGACCTCCGGGTTGGCGCCGCGCTGGTTGGTGGTCACCGACACCACGGGGTACTCGACGTAGGGCAGCTTGTCGACGCCGATGCGGGTATAGGCGATCAGCCCGAACAGGATCAGCACCGCGTTCACCATGAAGGCGAAGACATGGCGCTTGATCGAAAGCTCGGGCAGCGTCACGCCTCAGCCCTTCTTCTTCGCGCCCTTGCCGCCATCGGGCCTGGGCTTGGGCAGCGCCACCACCGCGTTGTCGGTGAGGAAGCCGGCGCCGTCCACCGCGACCTGCTCGCCGGGCGCAAGGCCCTTGACGATCTCGTAGTGGCCGTCCTGCCGCACCCCGGTTTCCACCGCGCGCTGCCGCGCCACCAGCCGGCCGTCCTTCTCCTGCAGCACGTACACCACCTTGCCCGCGGGCCGCAGCACCACGCTCTGTTCCGGCACCATGAGCGCCTTCTCGCGTACGGCGAGCACGATCTTCGCGTTCACGCTGCCGCCGCCGCGGTAGGCGCCGTCGTTGTCGAACTTGACGATCGCGTTCAGCGCGCGGTTCTGCGCCCCGATGGTGGGACGGATCTCGTCGATCTTCGCCTCGATCACCCGGGTGGGTGCCGCGGGCGACGACAGCCGCACCTTGAGGCCGGGGCGGATGCTGCGGCCGGCGCTCTCGGGCATGGGCAGGTGGGCGTGAAGCCGCTGCGTGCCGACCAGCTTGAACAGGGGATCGCCGACCTTGACGTAATCGCCCGCGGCGACGATCTGCACCTCGACTTCGCCGTCGATCGGCGCCACCACGCGCGTCTTGCCCATGCTGCGGCGGGTCTGCTCGGCGCGCGCACCCGCGCCGGCGATGCTTTCGCGCAGGGCGTTGCGCTGCGCGATGGCGTCGTCGACCGCGTTCTGCGAAATGAAGCCCTGGGCCACGAGCTTTTGCTGGCGCTCGACCAGCCTCTCGGCCTGCGCCAGCAGCGACTGCAGGCGCGCGACCTCCGCGCTGTCGGCCCGCGACTGGATCTCGAAATCCTGCGGGTCGATCTCGGCCAGCAGTTCGCCTCGCTTTACCTTCTTGCCGGTGAAGGCAAGCACGCGGACCACGCGCCCGGCCACTTCCGCCCCCAGGCTGGGATCGATCACGTTCTCGAGCGAGCCAACCACGCTCTCGATGACTTCAAGGTCGCGAGCCTGTACCACCAGCGCGCTTACCAGCGCAGGCGGCGGCCCGGCCGGGCGCTTTGTCGTTTCGGCGTCGTTCCCGCAACCGACGGCGAGGAGCGCGACAAGCACGAGGGGCGCGAGCAGGCAGCGCGGGGACCTCATTTCCATGCGGGTACCAGTTCCCCTTCGAAAAGCTGCGCGACGGATTCGCGCCTGCGCACCAGCTGCGCGTCGGCGCCGGAAACCATCACCTCTGCCGCGCGTGGCCGGGTGTTGTAGTTCGAGCTCATGGCCATGGCGTAGGCGCCCGCAGACAGGATGGCCAGGACGTCGCCCTGGCGGACCGCGAGCGTGCGGTCCTTCGCCAGCCAGTCGGCGCTCTCGCACACCGGCCCGACGATGTCATAAACACCCGCCGCGGCCCCGGATTCCGCCTCGCGCAGGTTCTTGACGTCGTGCCAGGCGCCGTACAGTGCGGGTCGGATGAGGTCGTTCATCGCCGCGTCGACCACCACGAAGTTCTTCGCCTCGCCCGGCTTCACGTACTCCACCCGGGTCAGCAGCACCCCGGCGTTGCCGACGATGGCGCGGCCCGGGTCGAGCAATACCGTTTCCCGGCGCCGGCCGAGCGCGTCCAGCGCGCCGTGCACGAACGCGGCGACCGGCGCCGCTGTCTCGTCATGGTAGCGGATGCCCATGCCGCCGCCGAGATCGATGTGCTCCAGCCCGATGCCCGCCTGTCCGAGACGCTCCACCAGGTCGACGATGCGCGTGGTCGCGGCGACGAAGGGGGCGCTGTCGAGCATGAGCGAGCCGATGTGGCAGCCGACGCCCGCGATGCGGACATGCGGCAGCGCCGCCGCTTTCCGGTACAGCCGCTCCGCATCGGACCAGGCGACGCCGAACTTGTTCTGCTTCAGGCCGGTGGAAATGTAGGGGTGGGTCTTCGCGTCCACGTCCGGGTTGACCCGGAAGGCGACCGGCGCGCGCTTGCCCAGGGCGCCCGCAACGGCATTGACCCGCTCCAGTTCCTGTTCCGATTCCAGGTTGATCGAGAGGATGCCGGCTTGCAGGGCGCCCCGGATCTCCTCCTCGGTCTTGCCGACGCCGGAGAACACGATCTTCGCCGGGTTGCCGCCGGCGGCGATCACGCGCGCCAGCTCGCCTCCGGAAACGATGTCGAATCCGGCTCCCAGCCGGGCCAGCACCGACAGCACGGCGAGGTTGGAGTTGGCCTTGACCGAATAACACACCAGCGACGCGCGCCCGGCGAGCTCGTCGGTGAACTCGCGATAGGCGCCCTCGATCGCGGCGCGCGAATAGACGTAGCAGGGCGTGCCGAAGCGGCGCGCGATGTCCTCGAGCGGCACCTGCTCTGCGCAGAGCGCGCCGTCGCGGTAGGCAAAGGCCATGAAGCGGGGGGCTACTTCCTGGACTCGCCCGCGCCCTTGCCCTCTTCGGACGCCTTGGGATAGGGCACCGGCTTGTAGGCCGCAGGCCTCTCCGGCTTCAGTCCGGGCGGGGGGCTTTCGCGCAGGTACAGGTCGCCGCGCTGCCCGCAGCCGGCGAGCAGCGCAAGCAGCAGGACGGCTGAGGCGAAACGCGAGGGACGCAGGCGGCGGATCACGGGGCGTTCAACGGGTGGTTACCGGGCGACGGCTAGAATGGCCATGTTATCAGCCTATCCCCGGGCGCAAGTGACCGACAGCGAATTCGAAACCCTGGCCGACGCCGCGCTGCATGCGCTGGAGCGGGCCTTCGAGGCCAGCCTTCCCGACGCCGACCTGCAGGCGAAGGGCCCCGGCCTGCTCGAGATCGAGTTCGACAATGGCACAAAGATGGTGATCAACCGGCATGGCCCGGCGCGGGAAATCTGGGTTGCTGCCCGCTCGGGCGGATTCCACTTCCGCCACGATGGCCAGCATTGGCGCGACACCCGGGACGGCGGCGAACTGTTCTCCGTGGTATCGCGACTGGCCTCCGCGCAGGGCGGCGAAGCGGTGGTGCTGGCGCCGCGCTAGCTGGTTGGCGCGGGCACCGGCGGCGGTTCCCCGAACATCGGCGAATCGAACGGAGCGACGGGCTCCTTGGGCAGGAATTCGCGGTAGAAGTACTCCTGCGCGCCGGATCTCGCGCCGGGTGGCGCGGTCGAATCATGGGTGATGGGGGCGCTGACGACGCCTTCGGGGGCCGCGCGCGGCGCCTCTGCGACGCCCTTGAGCGACTTGCCCATGTAGTCGATCCAGATCGGCAGCGAGATGCGCCCCCCGGTCTGGTTCTTCCCGAGCGTCCGGGGCTGGTCGTAGCCGACCCAGGAGACCCCGACCAGGCCCGGCTGGTAGCCGCAGAACCACGCGTCGACGAAGTCGTTGGTGGTACCGGTCTTGCCGGCAAGGTCGCGGCGCCCGAGCTTGGCGGCGCTCGCTGCGGTGCCGTAGCGCATCACGTCCTGCAGCATCGAATCCATGATGAAGGCGTTGCGCGAGTCGATCACGCGCAGCGCCTCCTCGCCGGCGCGCGCCGGCTGCGCCGCGCCCAGAGGGTTGCCGCGGTCGTCCACGATCTTCTGGATGAAGTAGGGCTGCACCAGGTAGCCGCCGTTGGCGAACACGGCGTAGGCGCGCGCCATCTGCAGCGGCGTCACCGCGCCCGCGCCCAGCGCCAGGGTCAGGTAGGGCGGGTGCTTGTCGGCGTCGAAGCCGAACCGCTGCACGTAGTCCTGCGCGTACTTGGGCGAGATGTCCTGCAGGATCCGGATCGATACCATGTTCTTCGATTTCGCCAGCGCGGCGCGCAGGCGCATCGGGCCCTCGAACTTGCCGTCGTAGTTCTTCGGCTCCCAGCGCTGGCTGCCGGTCTCCTCGGCCTCGACCACCACCGGCTCGTCGGGGATGATGGTGGCGGGGGTATAGCCCTTCTCGAGCGACGCGGAGTAGATGAACGGCTTGAACGACGAGCCCGGCTGGCGCCAGGCCTGGGTGACGTGGTTGAACTTGTTGCGGTGGAAGTCGAATCCCCCGACCAGCGCGCGGATCGCGCCGTCCGACGGATCGAGCGACACGAACGCGGCCTCGGCCTCGGGCAGTTGCGCCACCTGCCAGTTCGCCTTCTCGTCGCGCTGCAGCCGGATGACGGCGCCGCGCCGGATGCGCTTGTGCGGCGGCGCCTTCTCGTCCAGCGCGCGGGCGGCGAAGCGCAGCCCTTCGCCGGCTACCGCGACCGTTTCGCCGCTGCGCAGGACCGCGCGCACCTCCTTCGCGTTCGCCGACAGGACCAGCGCGACGCGCAGGTCGTCGACATCACCGTGCTCGAGCAGAGCTTCCTCGTAGTCGTCTTCGCCGGCGCCGTCCTTCAGCGTCGCGAAGGCCTCCGGGCCGCGGTAGCCCTGGCGGCGGTCATAGTCGAGCAGGCCGCGGCGCAGCGCTTGGTACGCCGCCTCCTGATCCGCTTTCCGGATCGTGGTGTAGACGCGGAAACCCCTGGTGTAGGCCTCGTTCGGGTACTGCTCGAAGACCGCCTGGCGCACCATCTCGGCCAGGAACTCGGCATGCAAGCCGCTGAAGTCGTCCACCGCCCGCCGGACGAGGAGCGGTGCCTTGAGGGCCTCGGCATACTGGTCGTCGCCGATGTGACCCAGTTCCTTCATGCGGCGCAGCACGTACTGCTGCCTTTGCCTGGACCGTTGCGGATTCGCAACAGGGTTATAAGCGGAAGGGGCTTTCGGCAACCCGGCCAGCACCGCCGCCTCCGCAAGGGTGACCCGGTCGAGGGACTTGCCGAAGTAGATCTGGGAAGCGGCGGCGAAGCCGTAGGCGCGCTGCCCCAGGTAGATCTGGTTGACGTAGAGCTCGAGGATCTGGTCCTTGCCGAGGCTGTTCTCGATCTTGAAGGCGAGCAGCGCCTCATAGAGCTTGCGCGTGAGCGTCTTCTCCGAAGACAGGAAGAAATTCCGCGCCACCTGCATGGTGATGGTGCTCGCCCCCTGCCGGCGGCCGCCCTGCGTGAGGTTGGCGTAGGCCGCGCGCGCCACGCCCAGATAGTCGATTCCCGTGTGCTGGTAGAAGCGCTCGTCTTCCGCGGCGAGGATCGCCTTCTTCACCTGCTCTGGTACGTCGCGGATCGAAACCAGCGAGCGGCGTTCCTCGCCGAACTCGCCGATCAGGGCGCCGTCAGCCGTATAGACCCGCAGCGGAATCTTGGGTTGATAATCGGTCAGAACCTCGAGCGAAGGCAGCTGCGGCCAGGCCAAAACCACCACCAGCCCGGCCATGAACGCGCCCAAGACCGCCAGGCCCCCCGCCAGGGCCAGTGGAAACACCAGAAAACGCAGCCATTTCAAGGGAGTTAGGACAACACTGGGGGGTGGTTGCAACGGGGCGGGAACACGGCGCATTATAGGACTTCCAAGCCGGGGGAAGATTCACTAGACACCCGCAGGAGTTGTTGTTAGCATTTCACGCAAATTCTACGTATCTGACCTAAGCGGCAGATACGAAAAGGAAAAACCGATGAATCTCGACATCTTCAAGGCGAAGGCGCCGCCCTTGTTCGGGCTGGACATCAGTTCGTCCTC
>JALHLN010000005.1 GCA_022844545.1 Burkholderiales bacterium
ACCCGAACAAGGGGAGCAAACAGGTTGCGAATTGCCTTCATGCCGCCGTTTCGATACCTCGATCCCGCAATGTGCAATCACGCTCCTCTCTAAACCTGGAAATTCAGAGCTTCCCTAAGTCGAAGGGTAGCATCCAGCATCCCAAGCACCCGTTCTGGGTGCTGCAATGCGAGGACGAGAACGGCATCGTGTCGGTAACGGTTGCCGACACCGACGTCCGACGCGCCGCCCGCATTCACGTCGACAAGCTGCTGACGCTGACGGACGTGCTGGCGCGCATGCCGGCCGCGCACCTGGCGAAGGTTAAGGCGTTTGCTGCGAGGTACGAATCGCGCGCTGCTGCGGCTGACCAATCTGGTGGCGAGGTTGCCGCTAGAGAACTGATCTCGGCCGATGGCGAGTATTGCACCGTCTACTCGGGCTCGAAGGCGTCATTGATCCGCGCCGGCGTTGCCGACGAAGCCCAGTTTCCTACCCGCCTCGGTGGGACGAACTCGGGGGGATACGCCGGGTACAAGCGCAACCCTGAGCAGCGGTGGAAGGTGCGTAGTCGGGGCCGCGACCTGTTCGATGTCTACCGCTGGCATCAGACTCGGGCTACGGAATCCGGCTTTCAACGCTTCATGCGGCAGGCGATGCTCGCATCGCAATGAAGCGTCCACGGATCGTTCAGCCTCGGATTGGCACGCTATGGCGCGCCGAGAGCAACGCTGCGCGCGTGGAGGAGGCGAAGTCCGCGCTTCGAAGGATTCTGTCCGATCCGTTTGGCTATGAAGCGCTTCAGGAGCTTCGGCGCGAAAAGCCGCATCTGTTTCGCGGCCTTGTCGGTCGGAAGGCAAGGGATCGCGGGAGGCTCGCTGCCTGGCTTCAGAAAGGGGACGTACCAAGGGAAGTACGTGGGGCTAGAGGTCGCCCGCAGAAGCCCGCCCAGGATCGTGCCTCCATCGGGCACATGCTGGCTATCGCGGAAGCGCTGAGGAAGCGGAGAGTCGCGAGGTCCATCGCCGCTGCTCTTCGGCTCATGCTGCGCTGGCGATTCCCACGCGAGAGCGCGCGGGCGATCAACCTTGCGGCCAAGAAGTGCGGCCAGGCGATCTACGAACACCGTCGCTACCTGAAGGCTCGTGGTCTGGATAAATCGCGCAACTCGGTGTCTCGGAGAATTTCTCAGGTCACATAGTGGCTTCCCTGGGCCGCAGTGGTTCTGCGGCGAAACCCCAAGGAGGCTACGGCATGAACCAGCAGTTCCTCAGACTTCCGCAGGTGCGCGAGATCGTCGGCCTGTCGCGAAGTGAGATCTACCGTCGAGTATCCATCGGCGACTTTCCGAAACCAGTGTCGCTTGGCGCGCGAGCGGTCGGCTGGGTGTCCGGAGAAGTCCAGGCGTGGGTGAAGCAACAGATCGCCGTGCGCAATGCAGCCAGGAAGGCCGCGTGAGGCGCGATCATGGAGACATCGGAAGCGAAAGGCCCGGCCGCGGCTGACACCGCGGGCTCGGGGAAGGACTCACGGAACACCGGGAACAATACTGCCGCGCCGCGGACATGGCAACGGTTATCCAGCGCCCTAGTCGACGGCCGATCGCAGGTTGATCTCCGGGCTCTTCTCAAGCTGCTCGCGGAGTGACCGTGACTACGTTCACGCGCAAGAAACTGCTGCGTCACAAGGGACGGGCAGGCGGCGACGTCGAGGTGTTCGCGATGATCCCCGACGAAGTCCTGAGGTCCGATGCCTGGAAAACGGCGCCCTACCAGGTACAAAGCCTGCTCTGCGTAGTCGCTGCACAGTACAGGGGCTACAACAACGGTAGTTTGACCTTCACCCGCGAGACGGCGAGAGACTACGGAATGACCAATCCGTATATGCTCATTGAGTCGTTCGCGGAGCTGGAGGCGCGCGGGTTAGTTCTCAGGACGCGCCCCGGAACTAGCGAGCCACCCCGTTCAGCCATGTTCACGCTCGGTTGGCGCAAAATTGACCCACCGGACCCCGAGGATCCGCACGACGCGACCCCAACCCTCCAAGCGCCCAATGACTGGGCGCGATGGGTCGCAAAGCAGAAGGGCGCGCATTGGACGACGCCACGCCGTGATCGCAGCAAGGAAAAAGATCGTGTGCACCCGCAGTTCAAGAAGCCGACCGATGACCGCCGCTCGGCAGTCGATAGCACTTTGGCGGTGTTCCCTGGGGATACAAAGACCGGTATCCCCGTGGATACAAGAGAAACGGCCAATGGGTATCCCCGGGGTCACTCACGAAGCGCCGAAATCTGGTATCCCCGGGGTCACTTCTCTGAGATCTCGGGTGTGGGGGGGCCGGAGAATTCAGCGCGAGTTCCGGCATCTCGTTACGCCAGCGGCGACGGCCAAGACGCCGATGCTCCGCCGTGCACCGGTTCGGCCCCAATGGTTGGCGACCTTGCCGAACGGCGCGATGAACTACTTCGCACTGGCAGGGCGCTTATCGTCGAGCATGGGTACGGGGAGCGGGCGCCCGCGCCGTTCTTCGGTCAGATGCGTCGGATTGCAGGCGGCAGCGAGGGCCACCTTCTCGTAGCGATCGCTGAGTACCTGGACCGCAAACCGGTGAACGGAAACGGGAAGCCGTTCGACGCCAAGGAGTGGATCTATCTGCGGGTTCGAGAACTCGTCGGGCGACCGGTCGTCATGGACGGCCGCCCCTTGCGGTTGCCGTGATGAACTCGACGCAAGGCGGAGTCGCCCCCGACGAGCAGGGCCTCGTTCCACTCCTGCATCCTGGCCGCTGGCCGATGAGCGTCGGCGAACTGCATGCGCTCGCGGTGGATGCCTTCCCTGGCTCCTCAAGTCGGCCGGAACTTTGGCAGCGATTCGAGCGTGCGCGGCGGGATCTCTCCTACATCGCCCGCGAGCTGTGGGTCGGCGGTTCCTTCGTGTCGAGCAAGCTGGAACCCAAGGACATCGACCTGCTCGCGGTGCTTCGCTTGGACAGAGCGCCACCGCCTGAAGGTTCGCTCGAAGAGTTCCTCACCAACACCAGGTACATCCTCAGCGAGAAGTTCGAGCTGGACCTCGGGGTGATCTACGAAGGGGATACGCGACGCGGTGACCGGTGGTGCAAGTGGATCGAGTACGGCAAGCCGTACCTTCGAACTGAGGCTACGGCGGATCGAGGCGTCGCTGTTGTGTTGGTCGAGGACCCAGGCGGTCTTGGCGGCTAGAAACGAGTGCTGCGGTACCTACTGCGCGCGGGGTCACTCTCGCCCTGTCGCCAGGGCCGGAAGCGGAGCCTTGGCGGTCGCAACTTTGAAGCCGAAGGCAGCGGCGTATCACAGGTCAGGTGAATCGTCAGGCAGAGCACCATGGGCAACCGCTCAACGATCCAGGGATTCATGACGCCCCTGACCCGAGTTCCGGTCGGAGATCCTCGGCCCAGCACCTTCGGGGTTCGGTACAGGCCACGGCGGCGGGTGGTTCGCGCAGGACCTCGGGGGCGGTTCGGGAACATCGCTTTCCTCTTCAACGAGTTCAGTGCAATCAGGACCGTTGCATTTGACTTTCGAGTTACGCCATTGGAACAGGGCCTCCGGGCCCTGTTCCGTGGTCTCAGTAAACGCCATCCATGGGGTTCGATGCAATGACCGGGGAGAAGGCCGAGTAGGTGACCGCGTACTCTCTCACGTGAGGGAGCGGGAACGTCGGTCGGCGCCGGGGGTGGCCTCCATGCCTAGAACGTGCTGGCAACGACGAGGGCGACGATGAACGCCGACGTCCCGATCCAGAAGTCCAACGTCCCAGACCCGGGCAGGGCGAGCCCCAGGAGCGTGGCGCAGATGACGATGGCGAGGACCCGGAGGGCGATCGCCAACGTCGACCGACGTGGGGGTGCTGGACCCGGTCCTCGGTCGCGGCGAAGGAATCGGGGGAGGTCGCCGTCGGACCACGCAAGCGGGCTGTTGGGGCCGATGTGGCAGCCCCCGACGTACGCCTCGGGCCAGTCCGGCGTCGCATCGGGGTTCATGTCCAGCCGCCACTGCTCGATCGGCGCCCGGTCCCACGCGGCCAAGGGCCGCGGCCAGGACACCGAGGCACACAGGCCGTGCCACTGCTCGTCGGCGACTGGCTTGCGCTCTCGGAGCGCCAGTTCAAGGAGTGCTTGGTAGCTCTCGACCTGGCCTATCTGGACAGCCACGCGGAGCATGCGGCCAGCGTCCAGTGAGTCGTTCGGAAACCGCGAACAGTAGGCGCCGAACAATTCGCCGCCGGCCAGTTCGTCAATCGCGGCGTAGCCGATTCGGTCAGTCATCGGTGTAAGCGGGAGTCAGCCGGTCAATCAAGTCGCGGAAGTCCTCGGCGTCGAGCACGTTCTCCTCGCTGATCAGGCGCGCGCGCATCCAGTCGGGCAAGAGCACGTTTTCCTCGATCAGGTTGAACAGGACGTTTTCCGGGCTGGTTTCTGTGGTCAAGTTCCCGATCGGCCACAGACCGGCGTCGTAGAACTCATTCTCAGCCCAGCGTACCGCACGCATCCGGCTCTCGTGGTCCGGATAGTCGCGGCGCAGCAGGCTCCTCGCATGGTCGCAAATCCGCGACCGCGGAGTTTCCCGGTACGGCATCGAGTCTGAAGGCATCGAATGCTCGCGCTGCTCTCTGGGCATCTTACCGCCGGGAGGTAGAAGTCGCGTGAGGACCACCCACGCACTGCGGTTGGGGCCCCTCATATAGGCCGCGACACGTTGCGCGCGGGGGTCCCCCCTGGGTGGTGGGGGTGGGTGCTCAGGCGCGCGCGGCGCTACGCAGCTCGGCGGCCGGCGCACCGTTCGCGCCACCTCGCCCAGCCTGCTTGGAGGGCGCTCAAGGATCGCTCTCGTCCTTCGGCGGTGCGGGGTCCTGTGCTCTGCCCGCCGTGGAACCGGCATCGACCATTGGCGAGGGCATGACATACGCAGGAACCGCCGGCGCGAGTGCGCGCGCCGCAGCGATGATCCTTTCCGCGCATCATCGACTCGGCGCCACGCAACGGTCCTGCCTCGCTTCCTCGCAACCACCGACGCAGCGCGGAATTCCAATTCCGTCGACGATCGCACCCCCACCTGGGACCGAAGAACAAAGCACTCGACCAATGCCATCTGCAACGCACTGCCCGAGGCCGCATACCACCCGGCCGATGGAGTCCTTGGCGATGCCGCCGTTCGGAGGCGCGCAGACCGGCCGGCCAATTGAATCGAAAAGGCATCCACCGAGCTGAGCAACGGATACCGACGCGAGCAATCCCGTGACTAGGGCAAAAGTGGCAATCGCCGCGACTCGTGCATTTCGTGTCATCGTTGCTTCCCGCGCACGCGAGAATGCTAGGCGAAGTTCGAGTACGCTGCACTTGCACTGCGGGTCAGGCAGTTCTGAGGGCGACTGTTGAGCGAGAATCAGGAGACACGCGACATGCGCGCCGAGGACACGGACCCGGCGCCGCCGGCCGCCGAGTGTCCAAGAATGCGTCCATCACGCGATCAACTCGAACGCCACCGCTTGCTGCGTCAGATGGTTGCGCGTGTTCGCTAGGTTCTGCATCGGTAGCGCCGGGCGGAGCCGCCGGAGCGGTTAAATGTAACCGATCGGTTACATTTTGCCTTGTATCGTGCCACCGGCGGATGCCGGCGCGGGTAACGAGGAAGCGAATCACGATGAACAGCAAGTGAAACCCGCCCGCGACCGCTGGCTCAACCCGGCGCTGGCGCTGGTGCTGTGCGCCGCGGCCGGCGCGCTGATGCAGGCGATCCGCGCCCCGCTGCCGTGGATGATCGGCCCGCTGCTGGTGATGGCGCTGTGCAATTTCGGCGGCGCGCGCCTGCGCGCCCCGCGCCCGGCGCGGCCGGTCGGGCAGGTGATCATCGGGGTCGCGCTCGGCCTGTACTTCACGCCGCCGGTGGCGCGCGAGGTGCTGTCGTACTGGCCGTTGCTGATCGCGGCCGCGCTGCTTGCAATGCTGCTCGCCTGGGCCTGCGCCTGGCTGCTGGCGGCCGCGGGCGGGGTGGATCGCGTCACTGCGTTCTTCGCCAGCGTGCCCGGGGGTGCCACCGAGATGGCCGTGCTGAGCGAGCGCTACGGCGCACGCGTGGACCGTGTCGCCCTGGCGCAGAGCCTGCGCATCCTCACTGTGGTGGTGGTGGTCCCGTTTGCGCTGGTCTGGTCGGGGGCGCGTGGGGAGGACAGCTACCTGCCAGGAGCCGCCATAGCGTTCGACGGCGGCGGCCTCGCTGCGCTGCTCGCGATCGCGGCCGCCGCGGGCGGCCTGCTGGCGCTTGCACGCCTGCCCAACGCAATGATGTTCGGGCCGCTCCTCGCCACCATCGCCCTTACGATCGCCGAGCTGAATCTGTCCTCGGTCCCGGGATGGCTCTCGGGGCTGGGGCAGCTGTTGCTCGGCTGCGCGCTCGGTTCGCGCTTTGAGCGCGCCTATCTCTCCAGCATGGCCCGCTACGTCGCCGCGGTGTTCGCGAGCATCCTCTTCGCCATCGCGCTGGCCGCGGCAAGCGCCTTCGTGCTGGCGTGGCTGTCGGGCCTGCCGGTGGCCACGCTGGTGCTCGCTACGGCGCCCGGCGGCATCGCCGAGATGTGCATCATGGCCAAGGTGCTGCAACTGGGGGTGCCCTTGGTGACTGCCGCGCACGTCACCCGGGTGATCGTGCTCATCACCACCACCGCGCCGGTATTCCGCCTCATGCGACGCTTCCTGTGAGAGTGCATCCCGTTGTCGCAAAAGGGAAATACCGTTGCGCACCGGTCGCAGTCCGAGCGCGGTAAAATCCACCCCCCCACATCAAACCCGATCGGCCCGGGACTTCCCAGGGCCGTTTTGTTTTCAGGAGCCGCCGCGATGCCCGAACAGCCCGCCCGACCCGACTGGGTGCGTCACCGCAAGCTGGTGGAGTGGGTCGCGGGGGTGGCGGCGCTGGTCAAGCCCGAGCGGGTGCTCTGGTGCGACGGATCGCAGGCGGAGTACGACCGGCTGTGCGCGGAGCTGGTGAGCGCGGGGACTTTCCTCAAGCTGAACGAGAAGCTGCGTCCGGGAAGCTATCTCGCGCGCTCGCACCCGAACGACGTCGCGCGCATGGAGGACCGCACCTTCATCTGTTCGGCGAAGAAGGAAGATGCCGGCCCGACCAACAACTGGATCGAGCCCGGCGAGGTGCGCGGCACGCTCAAGCGCCTGTTCGACGGCTGCATGCGCGGCCGCACCCTGTACGTGGTGCCGTTTTCCATGGGCCCGATCGGCTCGCACATCGCGCAGGTGGGCGTGGAGCTCACCGATTCGGCCTACGTCGCGGTGAACATGAAGCTGATGACGCGCATGGGCCGCGCGGTGGTGGAGCACCTGGGCGAGGACGGCGCCTTCGTGCCCTGCGTGCACTCGGTCGGCGCGCCGCTGGCGCCGGGGGCGAAGGACGTGCCCTGGCCCTGCAACGATGCCGAGAAGTGGATCGTGCACTTCCCCGAGACGCGCGAGATCTGGTCCTTCGGCTCGGGCTATGGCGGCAACGCGCTGCTGGGCAAGAAGTGCCTCGCTTTGCGCATCGCCTCGGTGATGGCGCGCGACGAGGGCTGGCTGGCCGAGCACATGCTGATCCTCGGGGTAGAGTCGCCCGCGGGCGAGAAGCACTACGTAACCGCGGCTTTCCCGAGCGCCTGCGGCAAGACCAACTTCGCCATGGTGATCCCGCCGGCGTCCTTCGCCGGCTGGAAGGTGACCACGGTGGGCGAGGACATCGCCTGGATCAAGCCGGGCAAGGACGGCCGCTTCTACGCCATCAATCCGGAAGCGGGATTCTTCGGCGTCGCACCGGGAACTTCGGAGAAGACCAACGCCAACGCGATGAAGATGCTGCGGGCGAACGTCATCTTCACCAATGTCGCGCTCACACCGGAAGGCGATGTCTGGTGGGAAGAGATGACCAAGGAGCCGCCGGCGAAGCTCATCGACTGGCAGGGCAAGGATTGGACTCCGGGCTGCGGCCGGCCGGCGGCTCACCCGAATTCGCGCTTCACTGTCGCCGCCTCGCAATGCCCCTCGATCGACCCGGCCTGGGAAGACCCGCAGGGCGTGCCGGTCTCGGCGTTCATTTTCGGCGGCCGGCGTTCCTCCACGGTGCCGCTGGTGGTGGAAGCCTCGAACTGGGAAGAAGGCGTGTACATGGGCGCGACGCTGGGTTCGGAAACCACGGCGGCGATCACGGGTAAGGTGGGCGTGGTACGGCGCGACCCCATGGCCATGATCGCGTTCTGCGGCTATCACATGGCGGACTACTTCGCGCACTGGCTCAAGATGGGCAAGGCGGTGGCCAGGCCGCCGCGCATCTTCCGCGTCAACTGGTTCCGCAAGGACGCGAACGGCAAGTTCATCTGGCCGGGCTTTTCCGAGAACATGCGGGTGCTGAAGTGGATCGTGGACCGCTGCGCCTCGCGCGCCTCGGGCGCGGAGACGCCGCTGGGGGTCATCCCGCGCTACGAGGACCTGCAGTGGTCAGGGTTGGAGGGTTTCGGGCGGGCGCACTTCGAGGACATTTCCCGGGTCGATGAGCCGGCCTGGGCGGAGGAACTGAAGTCGCACGACGAGTTGTTCGGCAAGCTCGGCAGCCGCATGCCGACGGTGCTCGAGAAGCGCCGCGGCACCATGCACCAGAAACTCGCCGCGTAGCTCAGGTTCTCGGCCGGATCATCGGCAGCGCCAGGGCGGCGGCGAGCACCGCGATCGCCGCCGCCGCGGCGAACACCGTCGGCGAGCCGGTGAACTCCAGCAGCAGACCTCCCAGCGTCAGCCCGACGCCAACGCCGGCCAGCAGTCCCGTCGCCGACCAGGTGAAGGCTTCCGCGGAGTGCTCCGGCCGCGAAGTCTTCGCCACCAGCATCGCCTGCATGATCAGCGCAGGCGCCATCACCACGCCGGCGACCACGCAGTACAGCGCGAACAGCCACTCCGGCATCCCGAACGCGAGCGGCGCGACGCCGAATCCCATCAGGGCCAATGTCAGCGGGAACTGGCGGCTGAGCGGCATGCGCCAGGTCCGGCTGCCGTAGAACAGGCCTCCCGCTGCGCTGCCCACGCTCATGATCGCCAGCAGCACACCCGCGTAAGCGGGCATTCCGGCCTCGGCCGCGTGCGCCGTGGCGCCGATCTCGATCAGGCCGAAGGCGCTCGCATAGCAGAGGATCACGACCAGCAGGCGCGAGAAGGCAGGCTCGGTGAGCGGGCCGAACAGGCTTGCGCCGCGGCGCGGTTCGATGCGCCACTGCGTGATCGCGCGCGCACGCAGGAACAGGATCGGGCCGAGGAAGCCGCAGCCCGCTGCGAAGAGGACGGCCATCGAGGGCGAGGCGAAGGCGACGAACAGCGCCACCAGCATCGGGCCGGTGATGAAGATGAGTTCGATCAGTACCGACTCCAGCGAATAGGCGGTGGTGAGCTGGACGTCCTCCTTCAACTGTTGCTTGAAAAAGGTCCGCATGCAGGCGGTGATCGGCGGGAAACTCGCGCCGGACGCGGCTGCGCAGCCGAGCGCGACCCAGAGCGGCGCCTGCATCGAGTAGGCGAGCACGAGGCCGACCAGGGCTGAAGGAAAGGCGAAGGCGCAGGCGAGCAGCGTCCACCGTGGCCCGAAGCGGTCTATCGCGCGCCCGAGCAGGGGCGCGACGGCGGCGAGCCCTATGACATAGCTCGCGCTGGCGATCCCGCCCTGGGCGAACGATCCGGTGACTGACTGCGCGAGCAGCAGGATCGCCAGTCCCAGGATGCCGATCGGCAGGCGGCCGAGCATCGAGGCGAGGAAGAGCGCGCGCAAGTGGGGGCGCTCGAGCAGCGTTGCATAGCGGGAAAGCGAAATCATCGGGTGCGAACCCCATGGCGGGGTTGCGGCGCGAAAGGGCAGCGATTGTCTCATGGCCGATGCCTGTGGATAACTATTGCTGCAGCGCAACAGTCCACTGCAACCCATGAGGTTTCACGTGGAACATCAAGCGCTGGCAAATCCCGCCTCGTTCGGGGTGGTTCCACGTGGAACGCTCACGTATGATTGCGCCTCCCCGGACACTGCCCATGCGCTTCCCAGACACCTTCGACGTCATCGTGATCGGCGGCGGCCATGCCGGCACCGAGGCTGCGCTCGCGGCCGCGCGCGCCGGCTCGAAGACGCTCCTGCTCACGCACAGCATCGAGACGCTGGGCCAGATGTCCTGCAACCCCTCCATCGGTGGGATCGGCAAGGGGCACCTGGTGAAGGAAGTGGACGCGCTGGGCGGCGCCATGGCGCTCGCGACTGACGAGGCCGGTATCCAGTTTCGGACCCTGAAT
Source organism: Burkholderiales bacterium (assembly GCA_022844545.1). Taxonomy (GTDB): domain Bacteria; phylum Pseudomonadota; class Gammaproteobacteria; order Burkholderiales; family SG8-39; genus RBG-16-66-20. Next base: position 10,321 of record JALHLN010000005.1, read on the forward strand.
TCGTCCAAGGGACATGCGGTCCGCGCCACCCGGGCGCAAGCCGACCGGGTGCTTTACCGCAAGGCGATCCGGCGACGGCTGGAGAGCCAACCCAACCTCACCCTGTTCCAGCAGGCCGTGGACGACATCCTGGTAGAGGGTGGGCGGGCCACCGGGGTAGTGACCCAGCTCGGGATTCGCTTCAGCGGTCGGACCGTGGTCCTGACGGCGGGGACCTTCCTGGCCGGGAAGGTTCACGTCGGGCTGGAGAACGCGACTGCCGGGCGGGCGGGCGACCCGGCGTCCGTGACCCTCGCCGCACGGCTGCGGGAGTTGAACCTGCCGGTGGGACGGCTGAAGACCGGCACCCCGCCGCGCCTGGACGGCAAGACCATCGACTTCAGCCAGCTCGAGGAGCAGCCAGGGGATACGCCCGAGCCAGTGTTCTCGTTCCTTGGCCGGCGCGACATGCACCCTCGGCAGCTGCCGTGCTGGGTGACTCACACCAACACCCGCACCCATGAACTCATCCGAGGCGGGCTGGACCGCTCGCCGATGTTCACCGGGGTCATCAAGGGGGTAGGCCCGCGGTACTGTCCTTCCATCGAGGACAAGATCCATCGTTTCGCGGGCAAGGACAGCCACCAGGTCTTCCTCGAGCCCGAAGGCCTGGAGACGAGCGAGATCTATCCCAACGGCATTTCCACCAGCCTGCCCTTTGACCTCCAGCTGGCGCTGGTGCGCTCCATCCGGGGCCTGGAGCAAGCGCACATCCTTAGGCCGGGCTACGCCATCGAGTATGACTATTTCGATCCCCGCGAGCTGAAGTCCTCGCTGGAGACCAAGTCCATTCCCGGGCTGTTCTTCGCGGGCCAGATCAACGGCACCACGGGCTACGAAGAAGCCGCCGCGCAGGGCCTGCTGGCCGGAATCAACGCGGCCCTCCAGGCCAAGGGGGAGGATCCCTGGTGCCCGGGCCGGGACGAGGCCTACCTCGGCGTGCTGGTCAGCGACCTGGTTACTCGCGGCGTGTCCGAGCCCTATCGGATGTTCACCAGCCGGGCCGAGTACCGGCTCATGCTGCGCGAAGACAACGCCGACCTGCGGCTGACCGAAACCGGACGCAAGCTGGGCTTGGTGGACGATGTGCGCTGGGACGCATTCAACCGCAAGCGGGACGCGATCGCGCTGGAGCGCGAGCGCCTGCGCAGCATCTGGGTCAATCCCAGGAGTCTCCCGCCGGCGGCCGCGGAGCGCCTGCTGGGCCAGCGGATCGAGCGCGAGTACAGCCTCGCCGATTTGCTGCGCCGGCCAAATGTAAGCTATCGCTCACTTATGGAAATAGCCACATCTTCAAAGGGCGTGGACGATCCCGTGGTGGCCGAGCAGGTCGAGATCCAAGCCAAGTACGAAGGCTACATCGCCCGCCAGCGCGATGAAGTCGGACGCCGCGCCGCGCAGGATTCGCTGCGCCTGCCGGCGGATATCGACTACGCCCTGGTGCGCGGGCTGTCGGTCGAGGCGCGCCAGAAGCTGGCGCACTTGCGGCCCGAAACCATTGGCCATGCGGCACGCATCTCCGGCATCACGCCGGCTGCGATCGCGCTCCTTCTGGTGCACCTGAAGCGCACTGGTGGAAGCGGCCCGCGACGCGCTTCCCCGGAACAGTCCGCCGCGTGACGCCGCAGGCCGCGCTGTCCCGTGGCCTGGCGGAGCTCGCGCCGCGCCTCCCGGTGCCACTTCCCGAGGGCGCGCCGGCGAAGCTGATGGCCTACCTGGACCTGCTGGCGAAATGGAACCGCACGCACAACCTGAGCGCGATCCGCGACCCGCTGCGCTCGGTCAGCCACCACCTGCTCGACAGCCTCGCGGTGCTTCCGGAACTGCCGCCGGGTGCGCTCGCCGACGTTGGCGCCGGCGGCGGCTTGCCCGGCATTCCGATCGCGATCGCCGAGCCCGCGCGCCGCGTCGCCCTGAACGACGCCAACCGGAAGAAAGGCGCGTTCCTGCGCCAGGCGGTGATCGAGCTGCGCCTCGGCAATGCCGAAGTGCAGGTCGGCCGTGTCGAGGACTGGAAGCCGCTGGAGCGCTTCGCGGTGGTCGTTTCGCGCGGCTTTTCCGAGCTGGCGCAGTTCGTCGCGTCGTGCCGCCACCTGGTAGCGCCGGGCGGCGTGCTCGCGGGCATGAAGGGGACGTTTCCCGCCGCTGAACTGGCCGCGATCGGCAGCGGCTGCGATTGCCGCGATGTCCGCAGGCTGAACGTTCCGCTGCTGGACGAAGAGCGCCACCTCGTGCTGTGCCGGCCGCTCTCCTGAGCATGGCGCGGATCCTCGCAGTGGCGAACCAGAAAGGCGGCGTGGGCAAGACCACGACCAGCGTGAACCTGGCCGCCGGCCTGGCGAAGGCCGGCAAGCGGGTCCTGCTGGTGGACCTCGATCCGCAGGCCAACGCCACGATGGGCAGCGGCGTGGACAAGCGCAAGCTCGCGCGCACGGTCTATCACGTGCTGCTGGGACTGGGCGAGGTCACGAGCATCCGCGTCACGGCCGCCGCCGCGGGCTACGACCTCGTTCCGGCCAACCGCGAACTGGCCGGCGCCGAAGTGGAACTGGTGGACCTGCCCAACCGCGAAGGCCGCTTGCGCGCGGCGCTGGCGACCGTGGAACGCGACTATGACTACATCCTGATCGACTGCCCGCCGTCGCTGAGCCTGCTGACGGTGAATGCGCTCGTCGCTGCAGAGGAAGTGCTCATTCCGATGCAGTGCGAGTACTACGCGCTGGAAGGCCTGTCGGACCTGGTCGGCACCATCAAGCGCGTGCGCGGCAACCTCAACCCTCGCCTGGAGATTGCCGGCCTGCTGCGCACGATGTTCGATCCGCGCAATACCCTCGCGCACCAGGTGTCGCAGCAACTCGAGCAGCACTTCGGCGACAAGGTCTACCGCACCCTGGTGCCGCGCAATGTGCGCCTGGCCGAGGCGCCCAGCTACGGCGCGCCGGCGGTGACATGGGACCAGGCCTCGAAGGGCGCGCAGGCCTACCTGGCGCTGGCCGAGGAAGTTCTCAGGAGGGCGGGATGAGCACAACAAAACCCAAGGGCATGGCCCGGGGACTGGGCCGGGGGCTGGACGCGCTATTGGGCACGGACACCGGAGCCGAGGCGGGCGCGCGCAAGGATGCCGTGGCGACTCTCCCGGTCAGCGCGATCCAGCCCGGCAGGTACCAGCCGCGCACGCAGATGGGGGAGGCGGCGCTGGCCGAGCTTGCAGCGTCCATCCGCGCCCAGGGCCTGATGCAGCCGCTGCTGGTGCGGCCCGTGGGCGCCGGTCGCCACGAGATCATCGCCGGCGAGCGGCGCTGGCGCGCGGCGCAGCTGGCCGGCCTGGACGAAGTGCCGGTGCTGATCCGCGAGGTGCCCGACGAAGCGGCGCTGGCGATGTCTCTGATCGAGAACATCCAGCGCGAAGACCTCAATCCGATGGAAGAGGCGGCCGGCCTGCAGCGCCTCGTGGACGAGTTCCACATGACCCACGAGCGCGCCGCGGATGCGGTTGGCCGCTCGCGCAGCGCCACCACCAACCTGCTGCGCCTGCTCAGGCTCGCGAAGCCGGTACAGGCGATGCTGATGCAGGGTCAGCTGGAAATGGGCCATGCGCGTGCGCTGCTGTCGCTCGACCCGGCGCGACAGATCGAGGCGGCGAACCGCATTGCCGCCCGTGGCCTGTCGGTGCGAGAGGCCGAAGCACTGGCCGGACAGATGGCACGCGGACCTGCTGCGGACCGGCGCAAGGGCAAGGGGGTGCGCGCCGACCGCGACCTGCAGCGCCTGGAGGAAGAGGTGTCCGGGCGCTTGGGTACGACGGTCGAAATCCGTGCGGGCCGAAAGGGCAGCGGCAAGGTGGTGATCCAGTACTCGGGCCTGGACCACCTCGACCAACTGCTGAAGAAGCTGCGTTGAGCGGACGTTTTGCAATGCAACACGTTGACCCGAAGTGCGTGAAGCAAATATAATTTCGCCGCTTCGCACCGTACTCCGGTGGCAATTGATCGCCACCGCCGCCCTGACGCTGTTGGCCGGGGTTCTGGCCGGCGCGCACGGCGCGATTTCCGCGGCCCTTGGTGGCGCGGTCAGCGTCGGCGCCGGGTGGGCGTCGGCGAGGGTGGCATCAGGGAGAAGGTCGGACTCCGCAGGGGGGGTTCTGGTTACCGCGCTCACCGCCGAAGGCGTCAAGCTCGGTGTGATCGTGGTCCTGCTGTGGCTGGTCCTCGCGTTCTATTCGGGTGTCGTGGTGGTGGCGTTCCTCGGGTCCTTCATGGCGACGGTCCTGATTTTTTCGATGGCGTTTTTCGTGCGCGAACACGTGCAAGACCAAAACGAGCCCCGATCCTGATGGCCGCAGGCAAAGAACTCACCCCCACCGAGTACATCAGCCACCACCTGACGCACGGCACCGTGCAGTTCGGCGAGGGCAGTTTCTGGTCGATCAATTTCGATTCCGTCTCGGTGTCGATCCTGCTCGGTTTCGTCGGCCTGGGTTTTCTCTGGTGGGTGGTGCGTGGCGCAAGCTCGGGTGTCCCGACCAGGCGCCAGGCGTTCGTCGAACTGCTGTTCGGATTCATCGACGACCAGGCCAAGGGGATCTTCCGCCACGGCGACCGGAACCAGTTCATCGCGCCGATGGCGCTCACGGTGTTCGTGTGGGTGCTGCTGATGAATTCAATGGATTTCCTGCCGGTGGACTGGGTGGCGGCTGGAACAAAGCTGGTCGCCGCGGACGGCTTCCGCATCGTGCCCACTGCGGACATCAACACCACGTTCGCCCTCGCGCTCACGGTCTGGTTCCTGATGCTCTACTTCTCGGTCAAGGCGAAGGGCTTCGGCGGCTGGATGCACGAGCTGTTCTGTTCGCCGTTCGGCAAGTGGATGTTCCCCGCGAACCTGCTGTTCAACGCCATCGAATACCTGTCCAAGCCGCTGTCGCACTCGCTGCGGCTCTACGGCAACATGTACGCGGGCGAGATCATCTTCCTGCTGCTGTGGATGTGGGCCGCCACCGGGCTGGCCGGGACAGTGTTCGGGTCCATTCTCGGGCTGGGCTGGGCCATCTTCCACATCCTGATCGTCACCTTGCAGGCCTACGTCTTCATGATGCTGACCATCGTGTATCTCTCGATGGCTCACGAGCACCACTAACTGTCACACCGTCCTTTCGCACAAAAGGGAGTCACAATGGAAAAGCTTCAACTCGTCGCCATGGTCCAGGCCTACACCGGGATCGGCATCGGCCTGATGATCGGGCTGGGGGCCCTCGGCGCCTGTGTCGGCGTGGGCATCATGTGCTCGCGCTTCCTGGAGGCCGCCGCGCGGCAGCCCGAGCTCACCGATTCGCTGCAGGTCAAGGTCTTCCTGCTGCTGGGCCTGATCGACGCCTCGTTCATCATCGGCGTCGGTCTCGCGCTCTGGTTTGCCACCGGCAATCCCCTGCTCGCGGCGCTCGGCTAAAGCGCACCTCCCGCCGGGGGACGCAGCATGAACATCACTTTCACGCTCATCGCACAGGCGGCGGTGTTTGCCGCCTTCATCTGGTTCACCAAGGCCTTCGTCTGGCCGCCGCTGCTGCGCGCCATCGAGGCGCGCCAGAAGCAGATCGCCGACGGCCTCGCCGCCGCCGAGCAGGGCAAGAAGTCGCTCGAGTCCTCGAGCAAGCAGGCGGAGCTGGCGATCGCGGAGGCGCGCGCGCGCGCGACCGAGATCATCGCCCAGGCCGAGAAGCGCGATGCGCAGATGGTGGAAGCCGCGAAAATCGCGGCCAAGACCGAGGGCGAGCGCGAGAAGGCCGCGGCCAAGGCAGACATCCAGCAGGAGCTGTCCCGCGCGCGCGAGCAGCTGCGCGAGCAGGTGGCCGCGCTGGCGGTGGCCGGCGCCGAGAAGATCCTGCGCCGCGAGGTGGACGCCAGGGCGCACGCCGAGCTGCTCGACGGGATCAAGAAGCAGCTGTAGATGGCCGAGCCCAGCACCATCGCACGCCCCTACGCGGAGGCCGCCTTCCGGCTGGCCGACGCCCAAGGCAAGCTCGCGGAGTGGTCGGCCGCGCTGGCCAACCTTGCCGCGGTGGCCGCCGACCCGCGCGTGCGCGCCGCCATCGGCAATCCGGAGATTTCCTCCGCCAAGGTGGCCGGGCTGTTCATCGCCGTGCTGGCCGGCAAGCTCTCCGGCGAAGCGGAGAATTTCGTCCGCGTCCTGGCCGAGAACGGACGCCTGGACGTGCTCCCCGAGATCCGCGCCCAGTACGAGGCGCTGAAGAACGACCGCGAGGGCACGGTGGAGGCCGAGGTCTGGACCGCCTTCGAGATGGACCCTGCCCAGGTCGCCGACCTGGTGGCGCGGCTGGAGAAGAGCACCGGCCGCAAGGTGAAGGCCCGCGTCAGTATCGACAAGGCCCTCATCGGCGGGGTCAAGATCGTGATCGGCGACAAGGTCATCGACGGTTCCGCGCGCGCGCAGCTGGCCGCGCTCGAGACCGCACTGAAAGCGTAAAAGCGGAAGACAAGTCTTCCGTTCAATCAGGAGCATCGAATGCAACTCAACCCCTCCGAAATCTCGGAACTGATCAAGAACCGGATCCAGAACATGGATGCCGGGGCGCAGATGCGCACCCAGGGCAGCGTGGTCTCGGTGACCGACGGCATCTGCCGCATCCACGGCCTGTCGGACGTGATGCAGGGCGAGATGCTCGAGTTCCCGAAGAACACCTTCGGCCTGGCGCTGAACCTGGAGCGCGACTCGGTCGGCGCGGTGATCCTGGGCGAGTACGAGCACATCACCGAGGGCGACACGGTCAAGTGCACCGGCAAGATCCTGTCGGTGCCCATCGGTCCGGAGCTGCTCGGCCGCGTGGTCAACTCGCTGGGCGCGCCGATCGACGGCAAGGGCCCGATCAACGCCAAGCTGACCGACGTCATCGAGAAAGTCGCTCCGGGCGTGATCGCGCGCCAGTCGGTGTCGCAGCCGGTGCAGACCGGCCTGAAGGCGATCGACGCCATGGTGCCCATCGGCCGCGGCCAGCGCGAGCTGATTATTGGAGACCGGCAGACCGGCAAGACCGCGGTGGCGGTGGACACCATCATCAACCAGAAGGGCAAGGATCTCTTCTGCGTCTACGTCGCCATCGGCCAGAAGGCCTCTACGGTCGCCAACGTGGTGAGGAAGCTCGAAGAGCACGGCGCCATGGCCTACACCATCGTGGTGGCGGCCACCGCGTCGGAATCGGCGGCGATGCAGTTCATCGCGCCGTACTCGGGCTGCACCATGGGCGAGTACTTCCGCGACCGCGGGCAGGACGCGCTCATCATCTACGACGACCTGACCAAGCAGGCCTGGGCCTACCGCCAGGTGTCGCTGCTGCTGCGCCGCCCGCCGGGCCGCGAAGCCTACCCCGGCGACGTGTTCTACCTGCACAGCCGCCTGCTGGAGCGGGCTGCCCGGGTCAATCCCGAGTACGTCGAGAAGTTCACGGGGGGGAAAGTCAAAGGAAAAACCGGCTCCCTCACTGCGTTGCCGATCATCGAGACCCAGGCCGGCGACGTCACCGCCTTCGTGCCTACCAACGTGATCTCGATCACCGATGGCCAGATCTTCCTGGAGACGGACCTGTTCAACGCCGGCATCCGGCCGGCGATCAACGCCGGTGTCTCGGTGTCCCGGGTCGGCGGCGCCGCGCAGACCAAGATCATGAAGCGCAAGGACACCGGCGGCGGGGTGCGCCTCGCGCTGGCGCAGTACCGCGAGCTGGCGGCCTTCGCGCAGTTCGCCTCCGACCTGGACGAGGCCACCCGCAAGCAGCTGGAGCTCGGCAAGATGGTGACCGAGCTCATGAAGCAGGCCCAGTACCACCCGCAGCAGGTGTGGGAGATGGCGCTGACGCTGTTCGCGGTCAACAACGGTTTCTTCAACGACATCGACGTCAAGAAGGCGATCGCCGCCGAGCGCTCGATGCGCGACTACGTGAAGAGCAAGTACGCCGACCTGATCAAGCGCATCGAGGAGAAGGCCGACCTGTCCGCGGAGGACGAGAAGGCGCTCAAGGACGCGATCGCCGACTGGAAGAAGAACGGCACCTTCTAGGCCACCATGCCGGGCACAAAGGAAATCCGGGTCAAGATCAAGAGTGTCCAGAACACTCGGAAGATCACCAAGGCCATGGAGATGGTCGCCGCCTCGAAGATGAGGAAGGCGCAGGAGCGCATGCGCCACGCGCGGCCCTACGGCGAGAAGATCCGCAACGTCGCCGCGCACATCAGCCACGCCAACCCCGAGTACCGCCACCCGTTCCTGGTGTCGCGCGATTCGGTCAAGCGCGTCGGCCTGATCGTGATCACCACCGACAAGGGCCTGTGCGGCGCGCTCAACACCAACCTGCTGCGCCTGACGCTCAACCAGTACAAGGCCTGGCAGGCCGAGGGCGAGGGAATCGATGTCTGCGCCATCGGCAACAAGGGCTTCGGCTTCATGCAGCGCCTGGGCGCCAACATCGTTGCGCACGCGGTGCAGATCGGCGACCGGCCGCAGATGGACAAGCTGATCGGCACCATCAAGGTGATGCTCGATGGCTATACCCAGGACAAGTTCGACCGCGTCGTCATCGCCTATACCCGCTTCCTCAACACCATGAAGCAGGAACCGGTGATGGAGCAGCTGCTGCCGCTGTCGGGGGAGCGGCTGGGGGCGCCGGAGACGGTGTGGGACTACCTCTACGAGCCCGAGGCGAAAGCGGTCCTCGACCAGGTGATGACGCGCTACATCGAGGCGATCATCTTCCAGGCGGTGGCCGAGAACATGGCCTCGGAACAGTCGGCGCGGATGGTGGCGATGAAGGCGGCTTCCGACAACGCACGCGACCTGATCGACGAGCTGACGCTGATCTACAACAAGAACCGCCAGGCCGGCATCACCAAGGAACTGTCCGAGATCGTCGCGGGCGCCGCGGCGGTATAGCGAGCACCAACACAGAGCACATCCGGGAAAACACCATGGCACAAGCAGAAGGCATCATCGTCCAGTGCGTCGGCGCGGTGACCGACATCGAGTTCCCCCGCGAGGGCATGCCCAAGGTCTATGACGCGCTCAAGCTGGTCGACAGCGCCGAGGGCGGCCTCGCCGAGAAGGGCCTCACCTTCGAGGTCGAGCAGCAGCTGGGCGACGGCGTGGTGCGCTGCATCGCGCTGGGGTCCTCCGACGGCCTGCGCCGCGGCATGAAGGTGGTGTCGACCGGCGCGCCGATCTCGGTGCCGGTGGGCGTGGGCACGCTGGGTCGCATCATGGACGTGCTCGGCCGCCCGATCGACGAGGTCGGCCCGATCAAGTCCGACAAGCTGCGCTCCATCCACCAGGCCGCGCCCAAGTTCGACGAGCTCTCGCCGTCGGTGGAACTGCTCGAGACCGGCATCAAGGTGATCGACCTCATCTGCCCGTTCGCCAAGGGCGGCAAGATCGGCCTGTTTGGCGGCGCCGGCGTCGGCAAGACCGTGAACATGCTGGAGCTGATCAACAACATCGCCACCCAGCACTCGGGCCTGTCGGTGTTCGCCGGCGTCGGCGAGCGCACGCGCGAGGGCAACGACTTCTACCACGAGATGATCGAGGCCGAAGTGGTGAAGCCGGACAATCTCCCCGAGTCCAAGGTGGCGATGGTGTTCGGCCAGATGAACGAGCCCCCCGGCAACCGCCTGCGCGTGGCGCTCACCGGCCTCACCATGGCCGAGAGCTTTCGCGACGAGGGCCGCGACATCCTGTTCTTCGTCGACAACATCTATCGTTTCACGCTGGCGGGCACCGAAGTGTCCGCGCTGCTGGGCCGGATGCCCTCCGCGGTGGGCTACCAGCCGACGCTGGCCGAGGAGATGGGCCGCCTGCAGGAGCGCATCACCTCGACCAAGGTGGGCTCGATCACCTCGATTCAGGCGGTGTACGTGCCCGCGGACGACTTGACCGACCCCTCGCCCGCCACCACCTTCGGCCACCTGGATGCCACCGTCGTGCTGTCGCGCGACATCGCCTCGCTGGGCATCTACCCGGCCGTGGACCCGCTCGACTCCACCTCGCGCCAGGTCGACCCGAACACCATTGGTGAAGACCACTACAACACGACGCGCGCGGTGCAGGCCACGCTGCAGCGCTACAAGGAACTGCGCGACATCATCGCCATCCTGGGCATGGACGAGCTGGCGCCCGAGGACAAGCTCGCGGTGTCCCGCGCGCGCAAGATCCAGCGCTTCCTGTCCCAGCCCTTCACCGTGGCGCAGAACTTCACCGGCACCCCGGGCAAGTACGTCTCGCTAAAGGACACCATCAAGGGCTTCAAGATGATCGTCAACGGCGAGTGCGACGCGCTCCCCGAGCAGGCGTTCTACATGGTCGGCGCCATCGAAGAGGCGTTCGAGAAGGCGAAGACCCTGCAGTAAGCGGGAGCACACGGGAAACCCCAATGGCCGCCAACACCATGCAAGTCGACGTCGTCAGCGCCGAGGAGGCGATCTTCTCCGGCGAGGCGGAGTTCGTCGTCCTGCCGGGCGAAGCGGGCGAGCTGGGCATCTACCCGCGCCACACCCCGCTCATCACGCGCATCCGGCCCGGCGCCGTGCGCATTCTGCCCCCGGGCGGGGGCGAGGAGCAGTTGATCTTCGTCGCCGGCGGCATCCTCGAAGTCCAGCCCCGGGTGATCACCGTGCTCGCGGACACCGCGATCCGGGGTCATGACCTGGACGAGGCCAAGGCCAACGAGGCGCTCAAGCGCGCCGAGGAGGCCCGCCGCAACGCCAAGGACAAGCAGGAGATCGCCACCGTCGAGGGCGAGCTGTCCATGCTCGCCGCCCAGCTGGCCGCCATCCGGAAGCTGCGCAAGAAGTAGCGCGCGCAGCCGGGCTCAGACCGGCGGGTCCGCGTAGGGCTCGTCGTCCTTGTAGAACTCGGTTTCCTTCAGTCCCTCGGCCGTCCATTCCTTCACCGCGGCGTTGGCCAGCAGCGCCAGCTGGTAGGCCTTCGCTTCCCCGGCGAGCTCGACGCCATAGGTCGCAAATCGCGTCGCCACCGGCGCATAGAACGCGTCCGCGGCGCAGAACGCGCCGAACAGGTACGGGCCGCCCTTGCCGAACCCGGCCCGCGCCTCGGTCCAGATCGTGGAGATGCGGGCGATGTCCTTCGCCACCTCCGGGTTCATGCCCTTGCCCGGATGCCGGCCGCGCAGGTTCATCGGCATGGCGCCGCGCAAGGCGCGGAAACCGGAATGCATCTCCGCGGCCAGGCTGCGCGCGCGCGCGCGCGCCTGCGGGTTCGCCGGCCACAAACCCTTGTCCGGGAAGAGTTCGTTGGCCCGTTCGACGATGGCAAGCGTGTCCCAGGTGGCGAAACCCGTGCCCGGCTCGCCTTCCCAGAGCACCGGCACAAGGCCCGACGGCGAAAGGGTGGCGATGTTCTGTTTCCAGTCCTCCGATTCGAACTTGACCACGCGCTCGACGAAGGGCACGCCGCAGCCGCGCAGCGCGACCCACGGTCGCATGGACCACGAGGAGTAGTTCTTGTTGCCGACGACGAGGGTGAGGGTCATGGTGGGATTTGACCGCGCCTGCGCGAGCGTGGCAAGAGCCCAGTTGCTTGCCGAAGCGGCGGGGCGGCGCCACTCCCGTCCAGTGGCCTCCTTTCCGGAGGGCGCGCCCCGCGCCGCGGTTCTTAGGTCCGGTCTGCGATCACGACGTAGCGCTCGGGTCCGCCGGCGCGCAGGGCGTCGAAGGGCCAGCAGGTGACCAGCGTGAGGCGGGTGCCGGCCGTGTTCCGCATCACCCAGGTATCCGACTTGTCGAGCACGTCCAGTTGCGCAACGCGATACTCCGCACGCGTGCCGTCGGCGCGCTGGACGCGGAGGACTTCGCCTTTCCTCACGTGCCGCAGGAAGGACAGGTGGGTGTCGCGGTGGCCGCCGATCACGCTGTTGCCCCTTGCGCCGGGCAGCGCGGTCCCGTGCTGATGGCCCGGGCCGAAGGCGATGGTGCGGCCGCTCGCGCCGGACAGGACCAGCAGCGAGACGCCCTGGGCGGGGGCCTCCAGCTTCGCCACCGGCCAGGTATCCGCCCAGGGCCAGGGCTTGACCCCGGATTCGCCCGCCAGCGTGCGCGCCCAGGCGCGCTCGATCAGGATCTGCGCGAGCCGAGCCTTGGCGTGGATCCATGCGCCCTGGCCGAACTGCAGCGCTCCCGCGAGGAACAGCAGCCCGGCGAGCCAGGGCAGCAGGCGACGCCTGCGCGGCGCCTTGAGCGAGAGATCGGGCAGTGCGCACTCCACGCCCAGGGCGACCTCACCATAGTTGCTCACGCCCACCTCCGCGAGCGGGTCCATGCCAGCGCGGCGAGGAGCAGCAGGAGCGCGCCGACGAGCAGGTCGAAGCGCGCATTGGTCGCGCCGCGCGGCAGCTCGCCGTGCGTTTCGGCTCCCGCGCCTTCGTAGGTCCAGCCCTCGGGCAGGTTGGTCGGCAGGGACGCTGACTTGAGCAACGCCTCCGCGGTGCGCGCCGGCGTCCTGTCCACGGCGACCAGGCTGGTGTAGCGGGAAACGAGCTGGTGCTCGAGGGCGAGCTTCAGCACCGCGTTACGGATCTCGTCCTCCGGCGCGCCGCCGCGCATCCGATCCATCAGGGCGCCGATGCGCTCGCGCGCCCACAGCACGGACAATGCGTTCTGGCCGGAAGCGGGCGCCACCGGCACGCGCGCCATCCACGACCCGTCGCCGGCCTGCGCGGACACAGTCAGCGGGCCGCCCAGCTTCTCGGCCGAGAACAGCACCATCACCGGTTCGCCGGCGTAGAGATCCGGAACCTGCTTCGGCGAGGCCTCCACGCCGACGGCGCCGCCCCAATCGATGCGCACGCCCTTGAGCACCGGGGACTCGAGCTTCGCGAACAGCGCGTCCATCTTCTGCCTCACCTCCTCGATGCGGCCGATGTAGGTGAAGCTGCCCGAGCCGAATTGCGCCGCCTTGGACATGAAATGGCTGTTGGGCGCCGAGCCGATGCCGACGGTGAACAGGCGCGAGTCGCCGAGGCGCGCTCCGATCATGCGAAACAGCTGGTCCTCGTTGCCCACCGCGCCGTCGGTGAGGAACACGATCTGGCGGACCCGCCCCGGCGTCTCCGATCCGTCCAGCGCGAGGTCCAGGGCCTTGGCCATCTCGGTGCCGCCACTGGCGCGCAGTTCGCGCACCCAGCGCACCGCGGCCTCCAGGTTGCCCGGAGAGGCGGGCCGCGCCTCCGGGTACAGCGGCCGCGCGTGACTGTTGAACTCGATGACGTTGAATCGGTCCGCCGGCGAGAGACGGCGCACCGCGAGCGCCAGCGCTTCCTTCGCCTGCGCGATGGAAGCGCCCTGCATGGAGCCGGAAGTGTCGATGACGAAGATGGCCTCGCGGGGCAGCGCGTCGCGGCGGCGCTCCTGCGCCGCCGGCACCACCATCACCAGGCCGTAGTGCCTGCCGTCCTTCAGTTCGGTGATCGCGGCTGCGGCGGGGACGCGCCCCGGCGCCAGCGCCCAGTCGAGGACGAAGTCCTTGTTCGCCGGCACGGCCTCGTGCAGGACGGCGCGACAGCCGGCTTCGCCGCAGGGCCCGGTCTCGATACGATGGGACGGGCTCTTCAACTCGGCGACCGGTACGCCGGCCTGCACATCCACGCGCAGCGTGACCGGGTTGCGGACGACGCCGTCGTCCGCCGGCCGGAACAGCGCCGTGGTGATGCGCGCCGCATCCGCGCCTTTGGCCTGCGCGGCCGGGAAGTAGCGCGGCCCGAGCACCATCGGGAAGCGCAGGGCGTAGCGCCCCTGGTCATAGCGCAGCGCCTGCTGGTACTCGATCTCGACTTGCACTTCCTCACCGGGAGCGATGTTGGCAACGCTGGAAGTGAAGACGTTGGGCCGCTCCTGCTCCAGCAGTGCCGCGCGCCGGCCTTCGGCCTTCGCCTGCGCGTAGGTGGCACGGGCTTTTTCCTTCTCCCGGATCTCGCCTTCGACGAGTCGCTCGCCGATGCGCAACCGCAGCCGGTCCACCGCCGCGTTCTCCGGCAGCGGGAACACGTAGGTTCCCTCGTACCAGTCCGGCTGGGTGTTGCGGAAGCGCTGCGTCACCCGGGCGCGCGCGACGTGTCCGACGACGCGGATCTCGACGTCGGTGGCGAGCAGCGGCGCGGCGAGCGGGGCGCCGCCGCCCCGCGGCCTGAGCAGCAGGCCGCCTTCGCGTTCCGGCTGGGCGGCCTGCGCGCTGCCCGAGAGCAGCAGCACGGTGCCGGCGAGCACCAGTCCGACCGACAGCGCGATGCACGCGGCCAGCGAAACGAAGGTGAGGAAGTCGACCAGCGCAAGCCGGGCGGAGGGCGGGAACTGGGTGTCGTGGGTTTTCATGGGATGCCATTGCACCCGCCGGGCAGGGCGCGGCGGCGGCCCGGTGCAGGCAAGGCGGCGAAGAATTCTGACAATCTGCGGGCAGGAGGACTTTTGCCCGCCCTGGCCTCGCCCCTTGGGCTATAGTCGCCGCCGACCGATCCCCATGCGCCGCATCGCCATCGTCGAGGATGACCCGGCCATCCGCGCCAACACCGCGGAGGCGCTGCGCAAGCACGGCTTCGAGGTGGCCGCCTATGCCGGGCGTGCGGAAGCGCTGGCGGCGCTGCGCTCGCGCCTGCCCGAGCTGGCGATCATCGACATCGGATTGGGCGACGACGTGGACGGCGGTTTTTCCCTGTGCCGCGAGCTGCGCGCGCTGTCGGCTACGCTGCCCATCATTTTCCTCACCGCGCGCGACAGCGATTTCGACGTCGTCTCGGGGCTGCGCCTGGGCGCGGACGACTACCTCACCAAGGATGCGAGCCTGCCCCACCTGCTGGCGCGCATCGGCGCGCTGTTCCGTCGCGCCGAGCTCTCGCGCGAGCCCCAGCAGGCGGAGGAAAGGCTGGAGCGGGGCGCGCTGGCGCTGGACCTCAAGCGCTTCACGGTGGCGTGGAACGGCAGGCCGGTGGAACTGACGCTCACCGAGTTCTGGATGGTGCACGCGCTGGCGCGGCATCCCGGGCACGTCAAGAACCGCGAGCAGCTGATGAGCGAGGCGCAGCTGGTGGTGGACGACGCGACGGTGACCTCGCACGTGAAGCGGATCCGGCGCAAATTCCAGGCAGTGGACCCGGCCTTCGACCACATCGAGACCGCCTACGGCATGGGCTATCGCTGGAAATCGCCGTGAGGCGGCTCGGCCTGCGCTCGAAGCTCGCGCTGGTGTCGCTGGTGCTGCTCGTTCTGCCTTGGGCAGGCGTGCTGTATGTCAACGAGATGGAGCGGGTGCTGCTGGATGGCCAGGAGCGCAACCTCCTCGCGACGGCGCGCGCCGTAGCCACCGCGCTGCACGACCGCCCGCAACTGCTCAACGCCGCGCCGGTGCGCGACGATCCGCTGCGCCGCGAGGCGGAAGCCGAGCTGCAGCGGCTGGCGGAACGCGCGCTGGAGCTGCCCGCCGAACAGGTGATCCTCGAGCGCGAGCAGGCCATGCAGGAACGCCAGCAGGCGTTGGCGGCGCGTACCGCGCAGGAGGATATAGCCGCGATCCTCAAGGGCGTGGAGCGCACCGAGTCGCGCATCTGGGTGGTGAACCGGCGCTACCAGGTGCTGGCGCTCGCCGGGAGCCTGAAGCGCCCGCTTCAGGTGAAGGAGGCCTCCGGCGTGCAGCGGGTATGGCAGGGGATCGTGAGCCTGCTTATCCAGCGGCCCAGCGGGGAGTTCGCCGAGGCGGTGCCCGAGGACGCGCTCGCCAGTGGTCGCGACATCGGCGCGGCGCTGCAAGGGGCGCCCGGGACACGGGTGAGGCGCACGCCGGACGGGCGCGCGGTCGTGATGTCCGCGGCCAGCCCGATCTGGAACCGGGACCAGGTGGTGGGCGCGGTGGTGGTCGAGGAGACCACCAACCCCATCGCGACGCTGCGGAGCGAGGCGCTGGAGCGGTTGCTGGTGCTGACGCTGACGGTGTTCGCGGGCGCGGCGGCCGTGCTCATCGCCTGGGCGACCCGCCTGTCCATGCGCATCCGGCGGCTGCGCGACGAGGCCGAGTCCGCGATCGACGCCCGCGGCCGCTTCAACCGGCTCGCCTCGGGCTCGGATGCCGGCGACGAGATCGGCGACCTGTCGCGCAGCTTCTCCGCGGTGCTGGGCAAGCTCGCGCAGCACCACGCCTACCTGGAGAGCATGGCCGGGCGCCTGTCGCACGAACTGCGCACGCCGATCGCGGTGGTGCGCTCCTCGCTCGAGAACCTCAAGCTGGCGCCGACGCCGGAGGAGAGCCGCATCTACATCGCGCGGGCCGAGGAAGGCCTGGCGCGGCTGTCGCGGATCCTGGAGCGCATGGGCGAGGCCAGCCGCCTGGAGCAGGGCCTGTCGGCCGCGGGGCGCGAGCGATTCGACATCGTGCCGGTGGTGCGCGGTTGCGTGGAGGGCTACCGCATGGCCTATGCGCCCCGCGCATTCGAGCTGGACCTGCCGGCGGGGCCGGTGATGGTGGAGGGCGCGCCCGACCTGCTGGCGCAGATGCTGGACAAGCTGGCGGAGAACGCGGCGGACTTTGCGATTGCGGGAACAAGCGTCCGGGTTGTACTTTCAACGGCAGGCAGGCGGGTACAACTGATGGTCCGGAACTTCGGACCTCCGGTGCCGGAAGATGTACGGGGCGCGATGTTCGGGTCGATGGTGTCCGGGCGTGCCGGCGGGGCCGGGGACCAGCCACACCTCGGGCTGGGCCTCTATGTCGCGCGACTCATCGCGGAATTTCACGGCGGTACCATCCGGGCCGAGAACCTCGAAGCCGGCGTCAGCATCGAGGTTGACCTGCCGGCGGCTCAGAATGCGTCCGGCCAGTCCCTCGCGGAGTGAAGAATGCTGAGGACCTGGACCTCCGAAGCTTCGACCCGGTAAGCCAGAATGTACGGGTAGCGCGCGATCACGAGTTCGCGGGTTTCCTCTACTCGCCCCGCCCGGCCAAGCAGGGGAAACTCGGCCAGGCGGCCGGCCTCAGCCTCGATCTGCGCGATCACCCGTCCTGCCGCCGGCGGATTGTCGGCGGCGATGGCATCGTAGATTTCGACCAGGTCGCCAAGCGTCTGCCTGGTATACCTGATCTTCACGCACCGGGGTTCCGGTGCTTCGCGTAGAAGTCCTGCATTTCCTTTTCGGACACGAACTCGCCTCTGCGGGCCTGCTCCAATCCGGCCCGAATCCTGGCGATGTTCAATTTTTCCCGCCCCAGGTAGGACGACAGCGCTTCGTTGGCGAGATCCGTCTGGTCCCGCCGCGTCTGCGCCGCGAGGCTCTCGAGCTCGGCCTTGAGGTCCGGCCTCACGTTGACGGTTGCTCCAGCCATGACGACTCTCACGAATGGGGACAATGGCCAGTATATAGCCACCGGATACCCGGCTAGTATCATTGCGCACATGGGAATGGATGCTGGCGCTGGCCTTTGAATGGGTGATCTCGATCTGCTCGTCATCGGCGGCGGCATCAACGGCGCCGGGATCGCGCGCGATGCCGCCGGCCGCGGCCTGTCGGTCGTGCTGGTGGAAAAGGACGACCTTGCTTCGGCTACGTCGTCCTGGTCCTCGAAGCTGATCCACGGCGGCCTGCGCTATCTCGAGCAGTACGAGTTCCGGCTGGTCGCCGAGGCGCTCGCGGAGCGCGAAGTGCTGCTGAGGGTGGCGGCGCACCTGGTCTGGCCGGCGCGCTTCATCATGCCGCACGTGCCGGAGCTGCGGCCGCGCTGGATGATCCGCGCCGGCCTGTTCCTCTATGACCACCTTTCGCGCCGCGCCAGCCTGCCGGGCTCGCGCGCGGTGCGCCTCGACGCCCCGCCGTACAACGCGGGCCTCAACGAGCGCATGAAGCACGGTTTCATCTACTCCGACTGCCGCGTGGACGACGCGCGCCTGGTGGTCGCCAACGCGCTGGATGCGCAGGCGCGCGGCGCGAAGATCCTGACGCACGTCGAATGCCGGTCGGCGAGGCGCGAAGGCGGGCTGTGGCACGCGAAGCTGTCGAACGGTGAGAACGTGCGCGCGCGCGCCGTGGTCAACGCCGCCGGCCCCTGGGTGAAGCGCGTGCTGAACGGCAGCCTTGGCCAGGCCTCGGACGACCGGGTGCGGCTGGTGAAGGGCAGCCACATCATGCTGCCCAGGCTGTACGAGGGCGAACACGCCTTCATCCTGCAGAACGACGACCGCCGCGTGGTGTTCATGATTCCCTACGGCGACCTGCACACCCTGGTAGGCACCACCGACGTGCCGCAGGAGAACGAGGACGAGAAGCCCCACGCCACCGACGAGGAAGTACAGTACCTGTGCCGCGCCGTGAACCGCTACCTGAAGCAGCCCGCGCGACCCGAGGACGTGGTGTGGCGCTACGCCGGCGTGCGGCCGTTGTACGACGACGGCTCCGATGATCCTTCCGCGGTGACTCGCGACTACACCCTGCGCGTCGACGACGAGCAGGGTGCGGCGCCGGTGCTCTCGGTCTTCGGCGGCAAGATCACGACCTACCGGCGCCTGGCCGAGCATGCGCTGGAGAAACTGGCGCCGTACTTCCCCGGCCTGAAGCCGGCGTGGACCAGCGGCCCGCCGCTGCTGGGCAGCGATTTCGGCGGCGTCTCGCGCATGGAGGCGCGCGACGCCTTCTTCCAGACCCATCCCCGCATTCCGGAGTACATCCTGCGCGGCCTCTTCCGCCGCCATGGCGCGCAGGCGCCGGCGGTCGTGGGTGACGGCGACCTGGGCGAGGAGTATGGTGCCGGGCTCACGGCGCGCGAAATGCTCTGGCTGAAGGAGCGCGAGTGGGCGCGCAGCGCCGAGGACGTGCTGTGGCGGCGCACGAAGGCCGGCCTTCTCATGACCGAGGCGCAGCAGGCCCGCGTCCGGGCCGTTATGGGCGCCTGATGCGGCCGCTCGCCGAACTGCGCGACGCCGGCCGCCTGAAGGGCCTGCTGTTCGACATCGACGACACGCTCACAACGGGCGGCGCGCTGACGGCGCAGGCCTACGGCGCCATGGAGCGGCTGAAGCGCGCCGGGCGCCTCGTGGTGCCGATCACCGGCCGCCCCGCCGGCTGGTGCGACCACATCGCGCGCATGTGGCCGGTAGACGCAGTGGTGGGGGAGAACGGCGCGTTCTATTTCCTGATGGCGGGCGGCAGGCTCGAGAAGCGCTTCCAGGACGACGTCGCGACGCGCGCGGAGAAGCGCGCGCGGCTGGATGCGATCGCGCGCCGGATCCTGGCGGAGGTGCCCGGCTGCGCCATCGCCTCCGACCAGGCCTACCGCGAGACCGACCTCGCGATCGACTTCTGCGAGGACGTGCCGCCGCTCGGTCTCGAGGCCGCGGCGCGGATCCGCGGCCTCATGCAGGCCGAGGGAATGACCGCGAAAATCAGCTCCATCCACGTCAACGGCTGGTTCGGCGACTACGACAAGCTCGCGATGACCCGGCTGCTGTTCGCGGAGCGCTTCGGCGCAGACCTTGCGGTCGCCGACGCCGACTACGCCTTCGCGGGCGATTCGCCCAATGACGCGCCGATGTTCGCATTCTTCGCCAACTCGGTGGGCGTGGCCAATGTGAATCGCTTCGGCCCGCAGCTGGAGGCCGCGCCGAAGTACGTCACTCGCGCCGAATCGGGCGCGGGCTTCGCCGAACTGGTCGAGCACCTGCTCCAGGGCAAGGGCTGATGGACTGGTGGCCGGCCTACCTCGCCATCGGGGCGGCGGTGGGCTTTCTCGCCGGGCTGCTCGGCATCGGCGGCGGCATGGTGATGGTGCCCATGCTGGCGTTCGTGTTCACCGCCAAGGGCTTCCCGCCCGAGCACCTGATGCACCTGTCGCTCGCGACCTCGATGGCGACCATCCTGTTCACCTCGGTCGCCTCGGTGGGCGCGCACCACCGCCACGGCGCGGTGGACTGGGCAGTGGCGAAGACCATGGCGCCGGGCATCATGGCCGGCGCGCTGCTGTGCTCCATCGGCGCGGGCTTCGTGCCGACCCGGCCGCTGGCGATCTTCTTCTCCTGCTTCATGTTCTACGCCGCGCTGCAGATGTTCTTCGAGGTCAAGCCCAAGCCGTCGCGCCAACTGCCGGGGCCGGGCGGGCTGTTCGCCGCGGGCGCCGGCATCGGCGGCTTCTCCAGCGTGCTTGCCGCGGGCGGTGCGTTCCTCTCCATTCCGTTCCTCGCGCGCTGCAACATGCCGCTCAAACGCGCCATCGGCACCGCCGCCGCCAACGGCTTCCCGATCGCGGTCGCGGGCACCCTGGGCTACGTCCTCCAGGGCTCGCGCGCAAGCGGGCTGCCCGAGTGGTCGCTGGGCTACGTCTACCTGCCGGCGATGGCGCTCATCGTCGCCACCAGCATGCCGCTCGCGCCGCTGGGCGCGCGCCTGGCGCACCGCCTGCCGGTGAAGCCGCTGCGCGTCCTGTTCGCGCTCACGCTGCTTGCGCTCGCTTTGCGCATGGCCTGGACGGTGTAGTCAAGTTTCATAGTCCGCGATCCAGTGCTCCTGGGCGAGCGGGTCGACGATGGCGCGCGTCTGTGCGTGCACTGGATGCTTGTGGTATGCGGCGAGCGCTTCGCGGCTCTCGAACTCAGAGTACAGCGCGAAGTGCACGCTACGCCGGCCGGTGTTGAAGCTGGCACCGGCTTCCAGGCGGATGAGGCCGGGGATGCGGCCGTTCTGCGCTTCCAGCGCGTGCTTCACGATTCCGAGATTGTCGCTGGACGGCGACGCGAACTTCCACAGGACGATGTGTTTTACCATGGGTCAAGTTTCCGGAAGGAGGCAGTCGTCATGAGACCTATCGTATTCGCATTGTCGCTCGCCTGTGCAGGCGCCGCGCTCGCCCAGCAGGGGAAGGGCACTGGCAACACGGCGTTCGACAATCTTGACCGGAACGCTGACGGGTTCCTCAGCCGCGGCGAGATCGCCGGCGAAAGGGAACTCGAGAAGCGCTTCGCGCGCTTCGATCTCGACAAGGACGGGCGCTGGAACGCAAGCGAGTTCATGAAGGCGAACCAGGACAACGACGGCCGCATCCTGGTCGATACCGCAATCACCGCGAAGGCGGGCAAGCTGGTCGCGGGAATTTCGGGCGTCAAACTGGTCCAGAACAACCTGGTCGTGAAGTAGAATCCGCGGGCCATGCCCGGCCCGCTTTCCCATATTCGCGTTCTCGACCTGTCCCGGGTCCTTGCCGGTCCCTGGGCAGGCCAGAACCTTGCCGACCTTGGCGCCGAAGTCATCAAGGTCGAGCGCCCGAAGGTGGGCGACGACTCGCGCGCGTTCGGTCCGCCGTGGGTGAAGGACAGGGAGGGCCGCGACACCAAGGACTCCGCCTACTTCACCTCGGCCAACCGCGGCAAGAAGTCGATCACCGTGAACCTCGCCTCGCCCGCCGGCCAGGCGCTGGTGCGGGAACTGGCGCAGAAGTCGGACGTCCTGATCGAGAACTACAAGTTCGGCGACCTCGCGCGCTACGGCCTGGGCTACGGGGACTTGGCGAAGCTCAATCCGCGCCTCGTCTATTGCTCGGTGACCGGTTTCGGCCAGACCGGACCGCAGCGCGAGCATCCGGGCTACGACTTCATGATCCAGGGCATGGGCGGGATGATGAGCGTCACCGGCGAGCCCGATGGCGCGCCCGGCGGCGGGCCGCAGCGCGCCGGCGTACCCGTGGCCGACATCATCACCGGCATGTACGCCTCCATCGCCGTCTGCGCGGCGCTGGCCAGCCGAGCGGAAACCGGAAAGGGGCAGCACCTGGACCTCGCGCTGCTGGATTCGCAGATCGCGCTGCTCGCCTACCAGAACACCAATTACTTTGCGACCGGCACGCCGCCCGGGCGCATCGGCAACCTGCACCCGAACATCGTTCCCTACCAGCCGTTCAAGACCGCGGACGGCGATGTCATCCTCGCCTGCGGCAACGACAACCTGTACCGCAAGTTCTGCGACGCGGCCGGGTGCCCCGAGCTGGCCGCGGACCCGCGCTTCGCGACCAACGGCAAGCGGGTGGAGAACCGGGCCGAACTGACCCGCCTGCTGCAGGGCGTGTTCGCGATGAAGACCACGAAGGAGTGGGTGGCGCTGCTGGAGGCGGCAGGCGTGCCCAACGGCCCGATCAACAACGTGGCGCAGGTGTTCGAGGAGCCGCAGGTGAAGGCGCGCGGGATACGCCTCAAGCTGGACCACCCGGCGGCTGGAAAACTCGATTCGGTCGCCAGCCCGATGCGCTTCTCGGGCACCCCGCTCACGTTCGAGCGCGCGCCGCCCCTGCTGGGGCAGCACACGGAGGAGATCCTGCGGGAACTGCTGGGGAAAAGCGACGCGGAGCTGGCGAAGCTCCGCGCCGATGGGGTCGTCTAGGCCGGCTTAGTTGTCGACCTTGGCGCCGGCGTCCTTCACCACCTTCGCCCACTTCGCGATCTCGGACTTCACCAGCGCGGCCATCTCGGCGGGCGGCATGCCGCCCGGGGTGGCGCCCTGCTCGGCCCAGATCTTCTTCAGCTCCGGGGTGTTCATCGCCGCGACCATCTCCTTGTAGACGCGGTCCTTGGCGGCCTGGGGCGTGCCCTTCAACGCCCAGAGCGCGTACCAGGTCCGCACTTCGTAGCCCGCAACGCCCGCCTCGGCCATCGTCGGCACGTTGGGCAGCACCGGGTTGCGCGTGGTGCTGGTGACCGCAAGCGGGATCAGCTTGCCGCCCCTGATCTGCGCCGAGGACGTGCCCATGCCGTCGAAAGCCAGATCCACCTGCCCCGCGAGCAGGTCCAGCATCAGCGGGCCGGCGCCGCGGTAGGGAATGTGGACGATGAAGGTCTTGGTCATGGTCTTGAACAGTTCCACCGCGAGGTGGTGCGTCGTGCCGCTGCCCGCGGAACCGTAGTTGAGCTTGCCGGGATTGGCGCGGGTGTAGTCGATCAGGTCCTTCAGCGTCTTGAACTTGTCGGCATGCTTCGGATGGACCACGACCACGTTCGGAATGAAGGCCGCCACCGTAATCGGCTCGAAATCGCGCTCCAGGCTGTAGGGCAGCCGCGTATACAGGCTCTCGGCGATGGTGTGGTGGACGGCGCCGAAGAACCAGTTGTAGCCGTCGGGCGCCCGCTTGGCGACATTGGCCGCGCCGACTGTGCCGCCGGCCCCGCCCTGGTTCTCGACGATGACCTGCTGGCCCAGGGTCTGCGACATGCGGGCCGCGATCGGCCGCGCGAAAGTGTCGGTGCCGCCACCGGCGGGGAACGGGTTCAGGAAGGTGATGGGCTTGCTGGGCCAGCTCTGGGCCTGGGCGGGCAGGGCGGCGACGACTGCGGCAGCCATGAGGCCGGCCGTGAAAATGCTTCTAAGCATGATTCCTCCTCCGGAAATGGGTGAAACGGTCCCTCTGGGAAAATCATATCATCCGGCAAGGAGCGGTCCTCCTCGCGTTCGAGGCGTACCGTGCCCCAGGCGATGGTCAGGCAGCTGCCCGCGCCGGACTGGCATGGCAGGAAGCGAGGTAGTCCATCGCGGCCTGCACGCCTTCCTTCTTCATCGGCACCCCGGCCAGCTGCAGGCCCATCTCGCAGCCCGCGAGCGTCCCCATCAGCGTGAGGTCGTTGAAATCGCCCAGGTGGCCGATGCGGAACACCTTGCCGGCGAGCTTCGACAGCCCGGTGCCGAGCGACATGTCGAAGTTCTCCAGGATCACCTTGCGCAGGCGGTCGGCGTCATGGCCCGCGGGCATGAGCACCGCGGTGAGCGAGCCGGAGTACTCCGCCGGGTTCTTCGCCAGCACTTCAAGGCCCCAGGCGCGCGCCGCGCGCCGCGTCGCCTCGCCATGGCGCTGGTGGCGGGCGAACACGTTGTCCAGCCCTTCCTCGTCCAGCAGCATCGCCAGCGCCTCGCGCAGGCCGTAGAGCAGGTTGGTGGCCGGCGTGTAGGGGAAGTAGCCGTCCTTGTTCGAGGCGATCATCTCGTGCCAGTCCCAGAAACTGCGCGGCAGCTTTGCGTCCTTCGAGGCGGCGAGCGCTTTCGCCGACACGGCATTGAACGACAACCCGGGGGGCAGCATCAGGCCCTTCTGCGAGCCGCCGACGGTGACGTCCACGCCCCACTCGTCGTGCCGGTAGTCGAGCGAGGCGAGCGAGGAGATCGTGTCCACCATGAGCAGCGCCGGGTGCTTCGCGGCGTCCATGGCCTTGCGAACCTCGGCGATGCGCGACACCACGCCGGTGGAAGTCTCGTTGTGCACTACGCAGACGGCCTTGATGGTCTTGGCGCTGTCCTCGCGCAGCCGGGACTCGATTGCCTGCGGGTCGGCACCGGTGCGCCAGTCGCCGGAGATGAATTCGGGCCTGAGACCCAGCTTCAGCGCCATCTTCTGCCACAGTGTGGCGAAGTGACCGGTCTCGTACATGAGCACTGCGTCACCAGGCGACAGCGTGTTGGCCAGCGCGGCTTCCCAGGCACCCGTGCCCGAAGCCGGGTAGATGACGACGTGACTGCTGGTCTTGAACACGCGCTTCATGCCCTCCAGCACCGCCTTGCCCAGCGGCGCAAAGTCCGGGCCGCGATGATCCATGGTTGGCATGTCGATGGCGCGCAGGACCCGGTCGGGCACGTTCGTCGGACCCGGGATCTGAAGGAAGTGGCGACCAGCAGTTCGAGGCATGAGTGAATCCTCCGTTTGCATGCAATTCCAACTTTTGTGCGCAACATAAGGGCTATCCGTTGCACAACCCGCGGAAGTTTTGTATTCTGCATGCAAAATGAGCTCTCTGCAAGAACCCACCCCAATCGTCCGCCGCCCACTCCACGAGGAGGCGGCCGACCGCATCCGGGACCTGATCGTACAGGGGCAGCTCGCCCCGGGGACGCGGCTGAACGAGCGCCTGCTGACCGCCCAGTTCGGCCTGTCGCGAACGCCGCTGCGCGAAGCGTTCAAGGTCCTCGCCACCGAGGGACTGGTTGAACTGCTGCCCAACCGCGGTGCCATCGTGTCGCAGATCGACACCGTGCGCCTGGCCGAGACGCTGGCGGTGATGGGCGCACTCGAGGCGCTCGCCGGCGAGCTCGCCTGCCGCAACGCCACCGACGCGCAGCTGAACGAGATCCGCGCCCTGCACTACGAGATGCGCGCGCACCACGCGCGCGGCGACCTCGCCGGCTACTTCAAGTTCAACCAGGCCATCCACCTCAAGATCGTGAAGTACTCGGGCAACGCCGTGCTCAACACCACCTACCGGCAGATGAACGGCTACGTGCGCCGCGCGCGCTACATGGCCAACCTGTCGCGCGAGCGCTGGGACGCCGCCGTGCGCGAGCATGACGAAATCCTCGCCGCGCTGGGCGCGCGCGACGTCAAGCGCGTCAAGGCGTTGCTGTCGGACCACCTCGCGCACAAGCTGGCGAGCGTGCTCGCGGAACTGGGCCGACCCGTGGCAGAGCAGGCGGCGTGAGCGAGCTGGAGCGGCGGCTGCGCAGGGAAGTCGAAGGCGAGGTCCTGTTCGACGCCGCCTCGCGCGGCCGCTATGCGACCGACGCCTCCATCTACCAGGTGATGCCGGTGGGCGTGGTGGTGCCGAGGACCGAGGAAGCGGCGCGCAATGCGATCGCGGCGGCCGCATCCGAGGGTGTGCCGGTGCTGCCGCGCGGCGCCGGCAGTTCGCAGTGCGGCCAGACCGTGGGCGAGGCCCTGGTTATCGACACCTCGAAGCATCTCAACCGCGTCCTCGAGGTGAATGCCGCGGAGCGGACCGCAGTGGTACAGCCCGGGCTGGTGCTCGATGCGCTGAACGCGCAGTTGCGCGCGCAGGGCTTGTGGTTCCCGGTGGACGTCTCGACCAGCGCGCAGGCCACGCTGGGCGGCATGGCCGGCAACAACTCCTGTGGTTCCCGCTCCATCGCGTACGGCAACATGGTGCACAACGTGCTAGCCATCGACGCGGTGACCGTGGACGGCGTCGCGCGGCGGTTCGGCCCGATGACGGACGATTCCGAACTCACGCGCAGGCTGAAGGCGCTGTACCAGCGCGACAAGGACGAGATCGAGGCGCGCTTTCCCAAGGTCCTGCGCAAGGTCGCCGGCTACAACCTCGACCACCTCGGGCCGCCGCACGAGAACTCGGCGCACCTCCTGGTCGGCTCGGAGGGGACGCTGGCCTGGTTCGAGCGCCTGCACCTGAAGCTCTCGCCGCTGCCGGCGGCGCGCGCGCTGGGCGTGGTGCATTTCCCGAAGTTCTACACCGCGATGGACTTCACCCGGCACATCGTGAAGCTGGGCCCCTCGGCGGTGGAACTGGTGGATCGCACGATG
>JALHLN010000006.1 GCA_022844545.1 Burkholderiales bacterium
CCTACGGCTTCTTCGGCGTCTGGTACTCCGCTTCCTTCTGCATCGGCTTCCAGACGGTCTCGTAGCCGACGAAGCCCTTCTCGTTTGGCGGCATCTGGCGCGTGGTGTAGTAGGGCGTGACGCCGTCGGGAACCTTGGCGGGGGGCGGCTTGTGATCGCTCATGGCAACTGGCCTTTCTCCTAGACAGGTCTCAACAGCGAAGGGTCGACCGCGGCGACCGCTTGTATCGCCCCGCCCACCCGCGTTTCTTCCTCGGTCGCGTCGCGCACGGCCAGGATCTCCAGTGTAAACAGGATCTCCCTGCCGCAAAGCGGATTGTTGCCGTCGACCGTGAGCTTCTCGTCGTCCAGGTGCGTGACGAGGAAGCTGCGCGTCTGGCCCCGGTCGTTCTCCATCAGGATGGAGGTGCCGACCTTCCGGTACTCCTCGGGGACGTTCTCGATCAGGTCCGAGAACACCAGCGACTCGTCGCGGGGGCCGAAGATCCGGTTGCCGTCGATCGGGACCTCGATGACTTCGCCGGCGGACCTGCCAGCGAGCGCCATGTGGACCGACGGCGCGAGGATCTCGTTGTGGCCGTGAACGTAGCCCAGCGGGAATTCGACCCGGGTGAGGACGTGCCCCGTCTTCCGGTCGGTCACTTTGTAGGTCAGTTCGACGAACATTCCGTCGCTGACGCGATGTTCAGAAGATGGAGGCACCGAAGATCCTGACCTTTCCATCCTCGTAGCCGAGGACGAGGCGGCCGAGCCACTCGCCCGGCTTTTTCGTGCTGCGCTGGCGATACAGGACCGTCACGTGCTCGCCCCGGCGGATGATGCCGAGCGCGTCGGCGTCATCGGCCAGATTCCTCGCCAGCTCGCTGTTGGCGAACTGGTGCCCGGCCGCGACCTGGTCCATGGCGAGCGCGAAGGAACTGGAGAAATTGCGCACGAACTCGCCGTACTTGCCCTCGTTCGAGGACTTGACGAGGTCGCGCCACAGGGGCTTGGCCAGCGCGAAAATCTCTTCATCGGTCTTCTCGATGATGTTCAATCGGCTACTTCTCGTCCCCGGCCAGGTGATACAGGGGCGCCTTCTCCATGGTGTACTCGCCGGTCCTGGGATCCCGGCGCGACACCGTCAGCACGTGCCAGTTGGCGTCGTCCACCTTCATGGCGTCGCCCCGGTAGTAGTAGCCGGGCCAGCGCGTCTCCTTGCGGAACAGCGTGTGCTGCGTCACGCACTCGGCGGCGCGATGGCGGTGCTTCAGCTCCCAGGCGCGCAGCAGCTCATGGATGTCCTTGGCGGCCAGGTTCTCGAGGTCTTCCTCCATGATCTTCAGCTTCTTCAGGCCGATATTCAGGAGCTTCTCGTTGGTCATGTAGTTGACCGTGACGCCGCCGCAATACTCGTCCATCAGCTTCTGCAGGCGGTCCAGGCCCTGCTTCGGGTTGATGTAGTGCGGGTTGACGTCGCCGGCCACGATCGCATTGCGGTAGACCCGGTAATGCTCCAGCGGCTTGAAGATCTCCTGCCTGCGGCGGTTGATCTGCTCGTCGGACACGACGATGCCCTCGGCCTTGCCGTCGTCGATGTACTTGCAGGCGGCCTTCGCGGCCAGCCGCCCCTCGGTGAACGAACCCGAGGAGAAGGCGTGCGGCGTGCCGCCGACCGCGTCGCCGGCACCGAACAGGCCTTCGATGGTCGTCATGCGGTTGTAGCCCCAGAAGTACTCGGGCGGGGAGAGGTCCTCGGGACCCGAGCACCAGGCCCCCGACCCGGTCGCGTGCGAGCCCATGACGTAGGGCTCCGACGTCGTCAGCTCCGGGTTCTCGTTCTTGGGGTCGACGTCGGTGGCCGCCCACAGCACCGCCTGGCCGATGGTCATGCCGAGGAAGTTCTCCCAGCCCACCTCCTCGAGGTGGGGATCCTGGAAGGCGCGCATGGTCACCATGTGAATGGGCCCGCGGCCGGCATTCACCTCGCTGATGATGCAATGGTTGCGCAGGCAGGTCGGGATCGGCCGGTGCGTCAGGTGCGACGCTTCCGGGTCCAGGTATTCCTTGCCGACCATCTTCTGCAGCTCGGGGAACCACTTCGACTCGTACTCCTCGCCCAGGCAGTTCTGCGTATAGGTCTTCAGGTGCAGGAAGTAGGCGCCGACCGGGCCGTAGCCGTCCTTGAAGCGCGCCAGCACGATGCGGTTCTCCATCTGCGTCATCTTGGCGCCGGCATCGATCATCAGGCCGTAGGCGGAAGCCGAGGACCAGGGCGCGTACCAGGTGCGGCCCGAACCCTCGCCCACCGAGCGCGGCTTGAAGATGTTGGAGGCGCCGCCCGCGCCGCAGATCACCGTCTTCGCCTTGAAGACGTGGTAGTTGCCGGTGCGCACGTTGAAGCCGACCGCGCCGGCCACCCGGTTCTCCTTCGCCTCGTCCATCAAGAGGTGCGTCACGCAGATGCGGTTGAAGACCTTGTCGGCCGACTTCTTCGCCGCCTCGGCCACGATCGGCTTGTAGGACTCGCCGTGGATCATGATCTGCCAGCGCCCCTCGCGCAGGTAGCGCCCGGTCTTGGGGTCCTTCATGATCGGCAGGCCCCACTCCTCGAACTGGTGCACCGTGGAGTCGACATGGCGCGCCATGTCGAACAGCAGGTCCTCGCGCACCATCCCCATCAGGTCGATGCGGGCGTAGCGGACGTGGTCCTCGGGGTTGTTCTCGCCCCAGCGCGTGCCCATGTAGCAGTTGATCGCGTACAGGCCCTGGGCGACCGCGCCTGAGCGGTCGATGTTCGCCTTCTCGGCGATGACGATTTTCTTCGTCTGTCCCCAGAATCGTGCCTCCCAGGCGGCGCCGGTGCCGCCCAGGCCCGCGCCGACGACCAGGATGTCGATGCCCTCTTCGATGATCGTGTCGTTGGCCATGTCAGTAGTAGACACCCTGCTTCAGCGTGAGGCCCGCGTCCTTGAGCGTGCGCAGGCCGCCTTCGTCCATCCGGATCCATTTCGGCTCGTTGTACAGCAGCTCGCCGTCGCGCATGTCCTTGGTCGGGGCCGGAACTTCCGCAAGCTTCGGGATCGCCTGCCCCCAGGGCTTGGTGGTGATGGGCGACAGGAAGCTCTTCTCCGTGCCGTTGCGGAACTTGATCTTCCAGGCGATCGTGCCCTTTTGCTCGTCGCGCTTCACGCGCACGCTGTGGCCCAGCGGGGCGAAGTCGGCATATCCGCGCACGTCGATCGCATCCTGCGGGCAGGCCTTCACGCAGGAGTAGCACTCCCAGCACATGTTCGGTTCGATGTTGTAGGCGCGCCGGTAGGTGGGGTCGATGTGCATGATGTCGGAGGGACAGATGTCGACGCAATGTCCGCATCCGTCGCACCTCGTCATGTAGACGAAGGTAGGCATGGTCTGGCTCCCTGGTTTCTTAGTAGTGGCGCGGTGCTTCGCGCTTGATGCCGAGCCCCATGTCCATCGGGGCGTTCTTCAGCAGCTCCATCGAGTGCCTGTCCTGTTGCGCAGGATCGTCCCTGGACAGCGTCGGCAGGTTCGCATGCGTGCCATCGGCCTCGGAGAGGCGCTTCTCGAATGCCGCCGCGGGCTTGAAGAACATGTGCGCGAACTTGGACCACGGCACGCTGCCGAAGAGCACGGTGGTGGCGATGACGTAGAGGCCGAACAGCACGCCCGCGCCGCCGCCGGCCGCGGCCCAGGCGAGGCCCAGCGTCGTGCTCGCCAGCATCGACAGCACGAACAGGTCCGCGCGCATGAGGCGCAACGGCGACTGGCCCTCGGCGGCGACATCGACGCGGATGAAGAACCAGAACCAGTAGCCGCCGACGCAGACCATCAGGCCTCCGAGCCACCACAGCTGCGCCCAGATCCCGCCCGCGGCAGGGTTGAACACCATGACCACGGTGGCGGCGACGTACATCACGAAGCCGTACATGCCGAGCAGGTGCGCGATCCGCCGCCGGGTATTGCAGAACTCGCCCGAGGCCAGCACGTCCACGACCACGGTCCGCGCCGCGATCGCGGCCAGTTCGCCGCCGCCGACCGGCTTCGCGCCGCGGCCTTTCGGCCGGCGCAGGTTGTCGAAGAAGTACTTCGCGCTGCCCTTGTGGACGATGTCGAACAGCGTCCCGGCCGCGACCAGGACCACCATGGCGATGAGGTAGCCCTGGATGACGGCGGGCGGCACGACGGCCGACAGGGCGGCGAAAGGATTGATCGAGAACATCGGGTTTTTCTCTCCTCTAGGCCGCGATTGTAGGAGGCAACGGCGCCCGCGGCCGCAAAAAAGGGCTATGCGGCCATAGAAAAAACTTCGAAGCGCATCGCGGCCAGGTCGCCCAGAACCCAGGTGGCGGGGGCGGCGAGGCCTGCCACCGTTCCCGGGTTCACCAGCCAGGTGCGGCCGCCCTTGACGTTCGCGACCTGCTCGAGGGCCGCGGCGTGCGAATGCCCGCAGCAGACCAGGTCCCAGTCTCCGGTGCAGGCCATGGCGTGGCCGTACTCGGGGTAGTGGACGACGAAGATGCGCCGCCCGCCGAGATCGAGGCGCGCGTCGGGGCCGTGGTAGCGCAGCTGGCCGCCGCTCTTCCCCATCTGGAAATGCAGCGCCTGGGTGTCGCCGACGTTGTTGCCGTGGATGAGGTGCAGCGGAAGGCCGTGCGCGAGCGCGGGCTTCACGGTCTGCGCGCCGATCAGGTCGCCGCAATGGATCACGGCCTCGGCGCCCTGCGCCCTGGCCTCGCGCACCGCCAGCTCGAGTGCGTCGGCGCGGTCGTGGCTGTCGGAAACGATGCAGATCTTCATCAGGGGGATAAGATTAACTTGTTGGCCGATGACGCGCTTGGAGCGGCAGAATGGCGGCCTTCCTTCGCTGCGGACTCCCACCCTGACCACCGAAGTCAAGACAACCACCTGTTACATGTGCGCCTGCCGCTGCGGCATCCGCGTGCACGTCGACGAGCAGGACGGGCGTTCCGCAGTGCGATACATAGAGGGCAATCCGCAGCACCCGCTCAACAAGGGCGTGATCTGCGCCAAGGGCGCGAGCGGGATCATGAAGCAGAACTCGCCCGCGCGCCTGACGCGGCCGCTGCGCCGGAAAGCGGGCGCCGAGCGCGGCGCGGGCGAGTTCGAACCCATCTCGTGGGAAGAGGCGTACGCCACCCTGGCGGCGCGCCTGGCCGCGATCCGGCGCATGGACCCGAAGAAGTTCGCCCTCTTCACCGGGCGCGACCAGATGCAGGCGCTGACGGGTCTGTTCGCGCGCCAGTTCGGCACCCCCAACTACGCGGCGCACGGCGGCTTCTGCTCGGTGAACATGGCCGCGGGCATGATCTACACCATCGGCGGCTCGTTCTGGGAGTTCGGCGGCCCGGACCTGGAGCGCGCCAGGCTGTTCGTCATGTTCGGCACCGCCGAGGACCACCACTCGAACCCGCTCAAGGTCGCGATCGCAAAGTTCAAGCGCGACGGCGGCCGCTTCATCTCGGTCAACCCGGTGCGCACCGGCTACTCGGCGATCGCCGACGAGTGGGTGCCGATCCGGCCCGGCACCGACGGCGCGCTGCTGCTGGCGCTCGTGCGCGAAATGATCGAGCAGGGACTCTACGACCGGGACTTCGTCGCCCGCTACAGCAACGGCGGCCAGCTGGTGATCGCCGATCCGGCCTCGCCGCGCCACGGGCTGCTCGCCACCGACGAGGGCGCCGATCCGGTCAATCCGCTCTACCCGCAGGACAAGCTGTGGTGGGACCGCCACTCCGGCCGGGCGGTGCTCAGCCACACCCCGGGGGCCGATCCGAGCCTGTTCGGCGACTACAGGCTGGCCGACGGCACGCGCGTGCGGCCCGCGTTCCAGCTGCTGGCCGATCGCGTGCGCCCGCACACGCCCGAGTGGGCCGAGGCCATCACCGGCATCCCCGCCGCGACCATCCGGCGCCTGGCGCACGAGATGGGCGTGACCGCGCGCGACGAGAAGATCGAACTGCCGATCGCCTGGACCGACTGCTGGGGCACCGAGCACCAGACGGTGACCGGCAACCCGGTCGCCTTCCACGCCATGCGCGGGCTGGCCGCGCACTCCAACGGTTTCCACACCGTGCGCACGCTGGCCATCCTGATGAGCCTGCTGGGCACCATCGACCGGCCCGGGGGGTTTCGCCACAAGGCGCCGTTTCCGCGCGCCATTCCGCCTTCGGCGAAGACGCCGACCGGGCCGGAGGGCGTGCAGCCGGACACACCGCTCGCGGGCCTCGCGCTCGGCTGGCCGGGCTCGCCCGAGGACCTGTTCGTGGACGCGGAGGGCGGGCCGGTCCGCATCGACAAGGGCTTCTCCTGGGAGTACCCGCTGTCGGTGCACGGGCTGATGCACAACGTCATCACCAATGCCTGGCGCGGCGATCCGTACCGGCTCGACACGCTCATGATCTTCATGGCCAACATGGCGTGGAACTCGACCATGAACACCGGCGAGGTGCGGCGGATGCTGAACGACCGCGTCGAGGAAGGTGAACAGCGCGGCGAGTACAGGATCCCGTTCATCGTCGTCTGCGATGCCTTCCAGTCGGAGATGACGGCCTTCGCCGACCTGGTGCTGCCCGACACCACGTACCTGGAGCGCCACGACGTGATGTCCATCCTCGACCGGCCGATCTCGGAGTTCGACGGCCCGATGGACTCGGTGCGCGTGCCGGTGGTGCCGCCCAGCGGCGAATGCCGGCCGTTCCAGGAGGTGCTGATCGAACTGGGCAGCCGGCTGAAGCTGCCGGCCTTCGCCAACCCGGACGGCTCGCGCAAGTACCGCGACTACCCGGACTTCATCGTCCGCCACGAGACCGAGCCGGGCTCCGGCATCGGCTTCCTCGCCGGCTGGCGCGGCGCCGACGGAGCGAAGTCGCTGCGCGGGGAGCCCAATCCCGAACAGTGGCAGCGCTACGCCGAGAACAATTGCGTCTTCAAGCACGAACTGGACCCGTCGTACTGCTACATGCGCAACTGGAACCGCGGCTACATGGAGTGGGCGCAGCGCGCGCGGCTGCGGCGCTGGGGCGACCCGATCCTGGTGCATCTGTATTCGGAGGTGCTGCAGCGCTTCCGCCTCGCGGCGCAGGGCAAGTGGCCGGGCCGCCGCCCGCCGCCGGCACTGGCCGGGCGCGTGGCAACCTATTTCGACCCGCTGCCCTTCTACTATGCGCCGCTCGAGGACCAGTTCACCGACAAGGCGAAGTACCCGCTCGCCGCGATCACGCAGCGGCCGATGGCGATGTACCACTCCTGGGATTCGCAGAACGCGTGGCTGCGGCAGATCCACACCCACAACTACCTGTTCGTGAATCCGCGCACCGCCGCCGCGAGCGGCATCGGCGACGGCGCCTGGATGAAGGTCGAGTCGCAGTGGGGCAGCGTGCGCTGCATGAGCCGCTACAGCGAGGCGGTGGAACCGGGCACGGTGTGGACCTGGAATGCGATCGGCAAGTCCCCGGGCGCCTGGGCGCTCGCGCCCGATGCCAACGAGTTCACGCGCGGCTTCATCCTCAACCCGGTCATTTCCGACACGCTGCCGGGCGGGACCTCCAATTCCGATCCGGTCACCGGCCAGGCCGGCTGGTACGACGTGAAAGTCAGGATATCGCCCGCATGACCACGAAGCAGCTCGCGCTGGTGATCGACCTCAACGTCTGCGTCGGCTGCCATGCCTGCGTGACGAGCTGCAAGGGCTGGAACAATGCCGGCGAGGCCGGCCCGCTCACCGACCAGAATCCGTATGGCGCCGATCCCTCGGGCACGTTCTTCAACCGCGTGCAGACTTTCGAGGTGGGCGAGTTCCCCAAGACCGAGACGGTGCACTTCCCGAAGTCCTGCCTGCACTGCGAGGACCCGCCCTGCGTGCCGGTGTGCCCGACGGGCGCCTCCTACAAGCGTGCCGAGGACGGCATCGTGCTCGTCGACTACGACAAGTGCATCGGCTGCAAGTACTGCTCTTGGGCCTGCCCCTACGGCGCGCGCGAGATCGACGAATCCCAGAAGGTGATGAAGAAATGCACCCTGTGCGTCGACCGCATCTACGACCAGAAGCTTCCCGAGGCCGAGAGGAAGCCCGCGTGCGTGCTCGCCTGCCCGACGAGCGCGCGCCTCTTCGGCGACATCCACGACCCCGAATCGGAGGCCTCGCGCGCGATTCGCGAGCAGGGCGGCTACGCGCTGATGCCGGAATGGGGCACGCAACCGGCGAACCACTACCTGCCGCGACGCAAGACGGAAAAGCACCTGCATGCGGACGAGCTGGTGCGCCACGACAACCCGCTCAAGGTCGATGGCAAGCTGCCGCGTCCCGATGCCGGCGAACCGGCGCTCGACGACGTCACCAGCTGGTAGGCGATGAACCCGGCCTGGTCGGTCGTCCTCTTCACCACCCTCGCCGGCGCGGGGCAGGGCCTGTACCTCGCCCTGTTTGCCGCGCAGGCCGGCGGGCGCCTGCTGCAGGCGGGGATGGCGATCGCGCTGGCGCTGCTGGGCGCCGGGCTGCTCGCGTCCTTCTTCCACCTCGGCCACCCGGAACGCGCCTGGCGCGCGGCGGCGATGTGGCGCACTTCGTGGCTGTCGCGCGAGGTGATCGTGCTGCCGGCGTTCATGGCCCTGGTCCTCGCCTACGGCCTCATGCCGGGCATGGCCCTTGGCGCGCTCGGTGCCGTGGCCTGCGTTGCGCTGTTCGTCTGCACCGGGATGATCTACGCCTGCCTGCCGTTCCTGCAGGAGTGGCGCACGCCGCTCACGATCGTCAACTTCACGCTGCTCGGCTGCGC
Organism: Burkholderiales bacterium; assembly: GCA_022844545.1. Classification (GTDB taxonomy): domain Bacteria; phylum Pseudomonadota; class Gammaproteobacteria; order Burkholderiales; family SG8-39; genus RBG-16-66-20. The sequence continues at coordinate 8,799 of JALHLN010000006.1, forward strand.
CTCGGGGCTCACCGCGGCCGCGGCGCTCGCCGCCTGGCTCGAGCCGGCGCTGGCGCGGCCGTTCGCGCAGGCCGCGCTGGTCGTCGGCGCGCTCGCCTACCTGGGGCGCATCGCATCGCTCGCGCGCAATGCGCGCCTGCGGCCCAAATCCACGCTCGCCACCGCCATCGGCGTCAAGCACCCGCGGATCCGGCAGATCGCACAGGGTGCGATGGGCGGCTCGTTCAACACGCGTGAATTCTTCCACGGCCGGCCGCGGGAAGTGGTGCGCGCCGCGCGCTGGACGCTGCTCGCGCTCGTCTTCCCCGCGCCCGCGGCCCTGGTCCTCGCCGGCCCGGGCTCGGCGCCGCTGCTGGCGGCCGCGTTCCTGCTGCAGTATGCGGGCCTGCTCGCCGAGCGCTGGTACTTCTTCGCCGAGGCGAAGCATCCGCAGAACCTCTACTACCAGTCCATCGCCTGACGAACCTGAGGAGGCCCCGATGTCCAGCAGCCCGAACCCGGTGGTGATCCATTCCAAGCGAGCCAAGTTCGAGGATGTCGTCGACGACCTCAAGCTGGCGATCGAATCGAAGGGGTTGGTGATCGACTACCAGTCCCACGTCAACCGCATGCTCGAGCGCACCGGCAAGGACGTGGGCTCGGCGCGCAAGCTCTACGCCGACGCCCAGGCCTTCGTGTTCTGCAGCGCCGTGCTCTCGCGCAAGACCATGGAGGCGGACCCGGCCAACGCCGCGTTCTGCCCCTACAGCATCATGGTCTACGAGACGGCGCAGGCGCCCGGCACCGTGCACGTGGGCTACCGCCGGCCGTGGCGGCCGGATGGCTCGGCCGCCTCGAGGGCGGCGCTGCTGGAGGTGGAGAAGCTGCTCGAGGACCTGGCGCGCGAGGCGCTGGGGCTGAAATAGCAGCCGCTACATCTTCCAGCCGAACGCGACGCCAAGCGAGTTCTGGTTCATCTGCAGGTTGGCGTTGCCGCCGCCAAAGCCGGCGGGAATCGAGCCCGCACCGTTGATCTTCTTCTTGAACGCGTGCATGTAGCCGATCGTCAGCTCCCGCGTCGGCGAGAGGCTCCAGGTGCCGCCGAGGGTGAGGTGATCCTCCACCACGCCCGGTGCGAGAATGTTGAAGAAGGTCTGGTTGGCGGGAATCGGCTGGCGCAGGGTGACGTAGCCCGCGCGCAGGACAAGGTCCTTCGACCAGGCATAGCTCAAGCCCAGCTTGTAAACCGTCGTGTTGCGCCAGCCAAAGCCGCCGCCGCCCGACTGCCCCAGCCGGCACGCCCCGGTGAACAGGCAGTCGGCCGGATTGCCCACCGCCTGCACCTTGCCGTAGTTGATCTGCTGGATGTCCCCGGCCAGGGTCAGTTTGGGCGTCGCCTGGACCGAGATGCCCAGTCCGTAGTGCTCCGGAATGTCGAAGTCGCCCTGTTCGGCGAACAGCCCCTTGTACTTGTCGAACTTGCTCATGCGCGTCTTCGTCTGGTAGGTCGCGCCCAGCGTCACCGCATTGGTCACCTTCCCGGTCCAGCCGAGCTTGAGGCCCCATCCCGTGGCGTCGTCATCGCCCCGGTTGGTGAGGTTGGCGGCATCCGACGAAATCCCCGCAAAGCTGTTCAGGCCGTCGGCCGAGAACCGCTGGTAGGCGAAATTGAGCGACAGCCCGAATGAATGGTTCGGGCTTGGCTTCCAGGCGATGGTCGGCGCGATGAACATCTGGATCAGGTCGACCCCGGCCGGGCTGGTGCCGCCGAAGGCGGTGAAAGGCGACCGGTTGTAGGTCGTGTTCATGCCGCCGTTGCCGTACACCACGAGCCCGAGCGCCATGTTCTTTCCGAAGGACCGGCTGATGCCGAATTCCGGGATGAAGTAGTCCTTCGTTCCGTTGCCGTTGTTGCTGCCGTTCAGGCCGGCACCATTGCCGACGACCTCGCTGCTCCGGTTGGGCTTGAACCAGTCCACCCCGAAGTCGATGCGATTGTCGACGAATCCGAGGCCCGCCGGATTCGAGGCCGGCGCCATCGCGTCCTGCGGCAGCGCGATGCCGACGCCGCCCATGCCCTTGGCCTTGAGGCCGTAGCCATGCGAGAAATAGCCGACGGTTGCATGCGCCGCCAGCGGCGCCAGGGCCGCGGCGGTCAAGGCTGCAAGCAGTGTTCTTTTCATGATTCCCCCTCCCTCGTTTGTCGAACCCGCTAGATGAACAGGCTGACGTCGGCGTCCTTGGCGATGCCGAGGAACGACGCCGCGCCGACATAGTCCTTCACCGCCGGGATGAAATCGTCCCGCCCGAACCCGAACAGGTCCACCGTCATCTGGCAGCCGATCAGCTCGACGCCACCCTCGACGCAGGCTTCGCGCAGTTCCGCCACCCCGGCGACGCCCTTGTTGCTGATCGTCTGCTTCATCAGCGCGGTCGCCATGGTCTCGAAGCCGGGCACGACCGCCTGCACCGCGTTCGGGATGTTCCAGTTGATGTCCTTGAACCAGTCCGGGCCGAAGGGCATCTTCATCGGCATGCCCGGGTTGCCCAGCGGGCTCACCTTGAGCTCGCCAAGGTCCTTGCGCAGCAGGCCGAGGCCGTAGAAGGTGAAGAACATGGACACCTTCCAGCCCAGGGCCGCGGCGGTGGAGGCGAGGATGAACGGCGGATAGGCCCAGTCGAGCGTGCCCTTGGTCGCGATGATCGCCATCGCGGGGGTCCGCTTCTCGCGCAACTGGGCCAGCTTCGCCGGCAGCAGCGCGTCCAGGCGTTCGTTGATCAGGCGATCCAGATCGGACGCGTCGGACATGGTTGACTCCTTGACGAGTGAGGACGCTAATACTGCGCGGGAGTATGCGCCAAATGTTTCCTCTGATGGAGGCATGCGGTTTGCCTTATGCGGCACCGCATCATGGGAGAAGCTGGCCCCTGCATACTCTACGGTGTATATTCCACGCTATGGGCGATCCCAAGATGCACGACGCGGCCGCGAAGAAGGCGATGGACGCGCGGCTGGCGCGCATCGAAGGCCAGGTGCGCGCGGTGCGGCGCATGATCTCGGAGGACGAGCCCTGCGAGGACATTGCCCAGCAACTCGCCGCGGCGCGCAAGGCGCTCGACCGCGCATTCTACGAGATGGTGTCCTGCATGATCCGGCAGGAGCCGCCGCCGGGGAACCAGGAGCGCGCCGAGCGCGCCGGACAGGTCGCGCAACTGCTGGCGCGCTTCGGCTAGCGATAATCCTCAACTGCAACAGATGAATGGACGCTGACATGAACTTCGACAAGGAAGTAGACGCCCGTGGCCTGAACTGCCCGCTGCCGATCCTGCGCGCCAAGAAGGCGCTCAACGACATGGCCTCCGGGCAGGTGCTCAAGATCCTCGCCACCGACCCCGGCTCGGTGAAGGACTTCCAGGCTTTCGCCAAGCAGACCGGCAACGACCTGCTGTCGCAGGCCGAGGCCGAAAAGGAGTTCACTTTTTTCCTCAAGCGCAAGTAGCCGCCTGCGCCGGGCGCCCAGGCGACGCCGCCGAAACCCCGCGCTCAGCGCTTGCGGATGTGGAAAACGAACTCGCCGGGCGCGCTCTCCCGCGCGTCGGCCAGTTCCAGGTTGGTTGCCTTCGTCCAGCTGCGCACATCGGCCCGGATGCCGGGGCAGTCGCTGACGAGCCGCAGCACCTCGCCTTCGCGCATCCGGTTGAGGAGCTTCTTCGCCTCGATGACCGGACCGGGACAGGTCGTGCCACGGACGTCAAGGACGGCGTTGGGGGAGATCCGCTGCTCCTTGCCCTTGCGGATGTAGTACGCCGTGCCGCGACGCGGGCGCTTCTCGGTTTTCAGGATCTCGACGTCGGCGTACCGGGGCCAGGAGGCCAGGTCGTCCTTGCTCGCGGGGCAATCGGAGATCAGCAGCAGGACCTCGCCTGGCAGCAGTTCGTCGAGCACCCGTTTCGCGCCCAGCAGCGGTCCGGGGCAGGCGGCGCCCTTCATGTCGAGCGTGACGTGAGGCTTGGGGCGGGCTGGGCGGGTCGTCTTGGCCATGCTGGCGAGCGCATCAAAGCGTCGATACGTTAAAAGTATATACCCCGCCGTCAACCCCACGCCATGATGCGCCTTCTTCCCCAACTCACGAGCGTGGTGCAGCGCAACTGCGACATTTCCGATGCGCGCCACGCGGGCGACTACGGCTTGTGCACCTTCCTGCTGAAGATGCGGGAATACTACCGGTGGGAGAACGAACTGCCGTTCGCCCACGCTTTGCCCAGGGACGAACTGGGCGACTGGCTGAAGGCGCGGGAGCAGTCCTGGGGCGGCATCGAGGGTGATGCGTTCGCGCCGCTGCCGCTTGCGCAAGGCGAACTCGACCCTTTCGAGGCCGAGGCCGCCAACCGCGAACTGCTGCCGCAGGGCTGCGTTTACGGCGCCGGTTACGGGCGCCAGCACAAGCCGGTGTTCTTCCTTGGAAGGCTGTTGCGCGTCGAGGAGCGTGCCGGCTTCACGATCCGGATTTCCTCCTGCGAATATGCGCGCGAGCTCGCCGCGCCGCCGGCACTGCTGCAGGGCCGCACCATTTACGTGCGCCAGGAGTCGGTGCGCCGCTACCTGTGGGAGAAGGTCGAGGAGTGGCAGTGGCGCAGGCAGGACGGGGCCATGGAGCGCGCGCTGGCGAGCTACGGCTTCGGCGCCGATCCGGAAACGGCGCTGCGGCGCATGGCGGACAACGAGATGGAGACCATGATCCTGCACGAGCTCGGCGAGGCGATGGCGGGCGAGTTGCTCGGCATGGAGTGGGCTGAAATGGCGCTCGCCGCGGCGCGCACGCCCGGCGAGCCGGTCGTGCGCGCGCTGCGCGACCTCCTCGCCGACTGCCTTTCGACCTTGCCGGTGCTGCTCGAGCGGGCGAACCTGCCGGCGCTGCATTTCTACTTCGCCACCTTCGACGCCCCCCGCCGCCAGCTGTTTCCCCAGGCGCTGGAGGCCTACGAGGACTTCGTCCGTTCGGGCGTTCCGGACCGGCTGGGCGAGCTGGGGCGCGAAGGCGGGGAGCGCTGGCTGGCCTGCGCGCGCGGACTGCTCGCGCTCAGCCCGGCTGCGCGGGAGGGGGCGATGGCGGCGCTTCTGGCACCGTCTGCTCGATGAGCCTGCGCACTAGGAGCACCATCTCCGGCGCCTCGATGTCCATCATCTGCTCCACGACCCACTTGTTGTCGCCTGCCGCCATGGCGTCGGACACCCGGGTGGCGAAACTGCGCAGGCAGGCATAGTCGGGGTCGGCGCCGATGAAGGTGAATCCGGCGTATTCCGCGAAGCGGGCATTGAGCAGGTCGATGAAGGCCTTGCGGTACTCGCCGGGGCCGGCGAGGTCGCGCTGGTTGTTCTCCATCGTCGCCGCCAGGTGCCGGACCACTTCGCCGATGAGCGCGGCGCGGTCCGGCTCGCCGAGCCTGCCGTACACCGCGCGGTCCGCGAGCTGGACCATAAAGGCGATAAACTCGGCGAGCACGTCGGTCACCAGCCGGTCCGAGCCGAAGCGGAAGCCTTCCTTTTCCATGTGCTTGAAGATCTCGACCGCGATCTTCCAGACGTTCGCGCCGATCACGCCTGCCCGATCGGCCAGGCTGCGCGCGCCTTTCTTCCGCCAGCGGGTCTTGACGAGCGCGATCGCGGGGCGGGTGCTGATGATGGCCATGGTTGCCGGTCGGTGAAGGTGAGCGCGGGATGATAAACGGGAGAGCGGGACATGTCAGGACTGGATATGGAACTGGCGAGCGGCATCGCCGCCTTCGAGGCGAAGGAATTCGCGCGCGCGATGCAGTTGCTGGAGCCGCTGGCCGAGCGCGGCGATGCGCAGGCGCAATACCGCGCCGCGATCATGGCCCAGGTGGGCCTGGGAATGGTGAAGAACTGCGCGCGCGCGGTGAAATGGATGCGCGCCGCCGCCGAGCAGGGTCACGCGCCCGCGCAGCACGGCCTCGGCTTCATGTACTTCCAGGGCGAATGCACCAAGGCCGACGCGGCGGAAGCGGCGCGCTGGTTCCGGCTGGCCGCCGACCAGGGCCTGGCGGGATCGCAGGCGATGCTCGCCATGATGTACGACAAGGGCGTGGGCGTGGCGCAGGACCGCGCCGAGGCCGCGCGATGGCGCGCGCTTTCCGGGACAGACCCGGACGCGGCGCCGGCTACTTCCTGATCCAGCCTTCGAAGCCGCCGGTGTTCTTCTCCCTGCCGTGGGCGTAGCCGGCCTCGTAGGCTTCGTTCACGCGCTGCGCTTCCCGCTTCGGGTTGCGCAGGAAGCCCGACGCCCAGCCGTTCACGTACTCGGGGTCGACGTTCTGCTTCTGCATGCGGTCGACGGCTTCATAGTAGACGCTGCTCATGGCTCATGCTCCTGTAGACACCGATCTGGGCGATGGTAAAGAATGGCCGCGGAGATTTCAAAGGGTTGCGACGAAACGTGCGCTTCAAGGTCGTCATCGGCGAGCAGATGTATGCCATCGAGGTGCCGGAGGACCTTCTGCGCGACTCGGCGGAGTTCCACGCCAGGCTGGACCGCGACATGGACCGGGGCTGGCGGATGGGCCGCGAGTTCGTGGCGCGGCCGGACCGGTTGCAGCGCTGTCAGATTGTCGCCGACAAGCTGCTCACCAGCATCACGCAGGGCAACCAGGCCAGCGCCATGCTGATGGCCGCCTACATCGCGTTGCGCATGCCCGGCGCGGTCGGCGTGGACATCGATGACGCCGGCGAAATGCAGAACACCGAACTGCTCTACGCCTAGGCCATGGCGTTCTCCGGCAGCCGCATCCGCGAGCTCAGGCCCCTCAGCTTCATCTACGAGATGGCGCAGGCGCTGCCGGCCGACCTCTGCCGCGAGGCGATCCGGCGCTTCGAGGAACGCGCCGACCAGCAGGTGGCCGGGCGCATCGGCGCCGCGGGCACCGAGGCGCCGGAGGTGAAGCGCTCGACCGACCTGCGCATCAGCGGCCGGGAGGATTGGCGCGACATCGACCGCGCGCTCGCGCAGCAGCTCGTGGCCACCTTCAACGCGTTCGCGCAGGAATTCCCGTTCTTTGCCGCCAACGCGTTCAAGGACCTCGGCTACAACCTGCAGCGCACGCTGCCCGGCGAGTATTACCACTGGCACGTGGACGGCGGACCCGGCGAGTTCAGCCAGCGGCAACTGGTGGCGATCTGGTACCTCAACGACGTTCCGGGGCCGGGCGGCGAGACCGAGTTTCCGCTGCAGGAGGTCGCGATCCGGCCGGAGCAGGGCAAGCTGGTGCTGTTCCCGCCGTTCTGGACGCACGTGCATCGCGGTGTCACGCTGCAGCAAGGCGTGAAGTACATCGCCACCACCTGGGTCTGCTTCGCGTGAGGCGGCAGGTGCATGCTGCTTAGGCTTCCCGGCGTCCTCAAGCCCGACGAGCTTGCGCTCGCGCGCGCCCTGCTCGCGGCCGCGCCCTTCGCGGACGGCAAGCTCTCGGCCGGCCTGGCGGCGCGGCGCGTCAAGAACAACGAAGAGCTCGAGGCCGGCGCGGCCGACCTGGAACGGCTCAACCGCGTCGTCATGGGGAGCCTGGTGCGGCATCCGGCGTATCGCGCCGGCGCCCTGCCGCTGCACGTGGCGAGCCCGTTCTACGCGCGCTACCGCCCGGGCATGGCCTACGGCGACCACCTGGATGATCCGATCATGGGCGCCGAAGGCGTGAGGTTCCGTTCGGACGTCGCGATCACGGTCTTCCTGAACGCGCCCGGGGAGTACGATGGCGGCGAACTGGTGGTCCGCACCGCCACGGGCGAGCAGGCGGTGAAGTACGCGGCGGGCGATGCGGTGCTCTATCCGGCGAGCTCCATCCACCGTGTCAGCCCGGTCACGCGCGGCGAACGGCTGGTGGCGGTGACCTGGGTGCAGAGCCTGGTGCGGGACCCGGCGCGGCGGGAGCTGCTCTACGGACTCAACGCCGCGCGCGAGAAGCTGCTGCAAAGCGCGCCCGAAGCGGAGGAAACTGCGCAGGTGAACGCGGCCTACCTGAACCTGATCCGCATGTGGTCCGACATCTGAGGCGCGCCATGAGCGAAACGCAGCCATCCACCGAAGAGCGCATCCTGCAGGCGGTGAAGATGACCCTCGCCGCCGTGATCAAGGACACCGCCACGCCGCACGGCATGCGCCACCCGCTGTCGGACGCCACCATCGAGGATCTGCGCCAGTGCCTTGCGCTCATCAGCGCGCGCGAGCGCGAGCTCGCGCAGGCCGCCGGCAGGCTGGTCGGCGGGCAGCCGCGCTATGCCGACGAGCCCGGGCGCGCGGAGCAGGTGATCCGCCTACACAGGAAGCCCGCGGACGACGATGGCTGAGAGCAACTGCAGCTCGCTCGAGCCCTACGCCCTGCGCGTGCTGGGCGACAGCATGGAGCCCGAGTTCGCCGAGGGCTGCGTCATCATCATCGACCCCGGCTACGCGCCGCGCGACGGCTCCTACGTGGTGGTCGAGTTCGCGGGCGACGTCTTCTTCCGCCAGCTGGTGTTCGACGGCGAGCGCAGGTTCCTCAGGCCGCTGAACCCGAAGTACGGCGGCTTTGAGCTCACGCCGCCTTACAGCATCCGCGGCGGCGTCGTGCAGCGGGTGGGCAGGCGGCGCGCTCAGCGCAAGCACTACGACTGAGCGGCGCGCTCAGTACCCGCCCTTCCTCATGCTCTCGGGCAGCCCCGCGACCTTGCCGGCCTGCTTGGACGGATTGCCCGGGAAGAGGTCGAAGAGGGTCTTGTTGTCCACCTTGCGCCCTTCCCACTTCTCCTGCATGGCCTTGAGGATGGCGCGGTTATTCGGCTGCTCGCCGTTGTGGTTGAAGAAGGCGTCGCGCAGGTAGTCGATGACGTCCCAGTGGTCCTGGGCGAGCACGAGGCCTTCGGCAGCGGCGATGGCCTGCGCGACGTCCCGGTCCCAGTCGTCCTGATTGACGAGATAGCCGCTCTCGGTGGCCTCCAGGGTCTTGCCGTTCACTTCGTAGGTCATGGTCCTTTCTCCTGAAACCAATGCAGAATCCGCGTTGTCCAAGGAACTTTCGAGGGGGCAAGGCGATGTTCCATCCGATCACGCTGCCGTTCGGCGCCAAGATGCTGTTCAACACCGTGAAGCTCAAGCCCGGCGTCAAGTTCGAGGACGTCGAGCTGGCGGTGGGGGAGATGTGCAACGTCGTCAAGGAAACCTACGGCGGCGACAAGGGCGGCTTCCTCGCCGGGCAGGTGTTCAAGTTCTCCGGCTTCGTGTCCGCGGAGGGCTCGCTCAACGCCACGCGCAGCGCCGACGAGCATTACGTCATCATCACCTACTGGCGCTCGTTCGAGGAGCATGAGCGCTCGCACGCCGACGCCGTCTTCACCAACAAGTTCGAGGCGCTGGCGGTGATGTGCTCCGAGACCAAGGAGCTCGGCTACGACATGCTCTGGCAGGGCGAACCGGAAGGCCAAGGCTAGTCCTCCCAGCCGTCGCGCGGCTGCGACGCGCCGCGCAGGTCGGCCACGTCCTTGTGCGGGATGAAGAGGCCGCAGCCCAGCTTGCGTTCCTCGCCCAGGCCGTGGCGCTGCAGCGCCAGCGACTGCGCCGGCGTCGCCACCTTCACCATCAGGCTGCGCGTACGGTAGGTGCGCTGCGGGGTGGCGAGCGTCGCCTCGCGCCCGCACAGCAAGGCGCCCGCGGCGATGCCGAGGGCGCCGAGTTCGCGCGCGGCGGCGGCAAGAAAGTCTTCCTCCCGGCCCGCGCCCTCGAGCAGCACGCCGCGCGAGAAAAGCGAGGCGATGCGCGGCAGCGGGCGGGGCGACTGAGCGCCGACGTGCATCGGGAAGCCGGCGACCTCCAGGGTGCGCCCGGTGAGCGCCGCCGCGTCCTGCAGGCGACGCTCGGGCAGCCGCAGCACGAGCCGGGTGCGCCGGGAAAGCTGCAGTTGCGCGTCCTCGCCCTCTGGCCGCTGCCAGCCGGCGCCCGAGGCGGCGCCGTGCACGGTGTGCAGACCGGCCCGTGGCTCGCCGGCGAACCAGGGCAGTGCAGCCTGGATCGCGGCCGACAGCGCGTAGGCGTGGTCCACCGGCAGGCTGCGGCACCGGATCGCGAACACCGCGTCCACGATCTCGTCCACGGCCTCAGTCCACGGGCAGCGCCGCCTGCAGCGCGTCGCGGTCGAACCACCACTCGTCCTGCACCAGCACGTCCACCACGTTGCGCAGGCGTGGCAGGAACAGGGCCGGGTCGTTCAGCTCCATGTCCTCGATCCACTTGTTGAACGCCTCCTGGCCGTCCGCGCCGCTGTGCCGGCGCGCCACCGTCGCCAGCACCTGGTTGGTGTACAGCAGCAGGTGCTCGCGCTGCGGATCGCGCGCGCGCCGGTCGACCAGGTAGTACGCGGTGATCGCCGCCACCGCGGCGCCATCCGAATCGGGCGGCGTTTCGTCCACCACGTGCTGCAGCAGCGCGACGCTCAGTTCCGGGTCCACCGGGTAGGTCACCGCGAGCCAGATGCCGTGGCCGAGCGCGGCGAGCGACTGCGGCTGGTCGGCGAGGAACAGGATGTCGCAGGCCTGTGCCGCGCCCTCGCGCGCCTGTTCGGCCATGTACAGGTCGAAGGCTTCGCGCGCTGCCGCCCAGGCGTCCGCGCCCTGCTGCAGCCGTACCAGCGCACGGCCCAGCTGCAGAAGGAGATCCGCGCGGCGCAGCGGCGCGGCGCCCGGCGACAGCGCGTCCAGCTCTTCGCGCACCCGCGCCACCAGGCGCTTCAACTTGCCGGTTTCCTCGGCGGCGTCGGTGCTGTCGTCGGCGTTGCCGACGCCGGGGTCTTCCCTGATGTACTTGAGGGGGATGTACTTCATGGCGGGGCGACGCGATCGGAATAGCGCGCGCGATAGACCAGGCGGCCCGGCGCGGGGGCGGGATCGTCGGTGAACGCGCTGCGGTCGTGCAGCACGTTGTTGCACACCAGGCCCTGCCCCGCCGAGAGCTTCAGCCGGAAGACATAAGGCGAGTCGGAATCGAGGATCTCGCGCAGGCGCTGCACCGCCGCCTGCGTAGCCGCATCCGCGCGCCACACGATGCTGCGAGTGCGCGCGGTGTAGCGCATGTCCAGCGCGCCGTCGGCGTCCGAGAACACCGGGCCCGCCTGCGCCGCGCGCTGCGCCGCGGGATCCTCTTCGTTGGCCGGAACGGTCATGGCGTCGGGCGCGGACAGCGCGGCGACGTAGCGCGGGTCGGCATCGCGCAGCAGGAGGTAGGCAATCTCGGGATCGAGCAGGCGGTTCTCGCCGCCCGCGGCGGCCGGCCGCACGCAGTGCAGCACGAACGCACGGATGCGCTGCGCCGGCGCGTTGTAATAGCCGTCGGTGTGCCAGAGCAGGCGCTGGTTCGAGTACGGGAGATAGCCGCGGCCCGATTTCTCCGGCGTCACCTCGAGCGAGCTGATGCCGTCCTCGTCCGCGAGCGGATTGGCGTGCAGGCGCCGCAGGCCAAGCCGCTCGCCCAGGCGGCGCGGGAGGTCCTTGTCGGCCAGGCCGGCAAGCGGGCTGGCGTAGACGGCCATGTTCGCCACGGCGCACAGGCGCCGGAGCTCGCCCGACTCGCTGTCGCTCGGGCGGCGCGGGTCGCGCAACTCGACGACGAGGTCCTCGGCGCGCCGCGGATAGCGTGCCAGCTTGTGCTCCCGCCAGCGCAGGTACGCCTGCGGCCGTTCGAGATCGAACGGGTCGTTGGGGGCGGGTCTGGGTACGGCGTTCAAGGCGCGCAGGCGGAGGGTACGAGGGAAAAGAGCGGGATGAGAAGCTTACGCATTTGCGGCCAACTTGGGCATTCACCGGCTGTATATCCCCAAAGGGAGGGGGGGTGCCTATCCCCAATGACCGGCGCCGGCGCGCCTCGGTATCCTTACACTTGGCAGGCTTGTTCGCACCTATAGGAGGGAGCGCGATGTCCGACGCCACCAAGCAGCCCAAGGATCCGCAGCGGCACAGCACCTACCTGCCGGCGGAAAAGAAGTCCACCAAGGCCTTCCATGCGACGCCCATGCTCGACCAGCTCGAAAGCGGGCCGTGGCCGAGCTTCGTCACCGGGCTGAAGCGCCTCGCGCACGAGAACAACATGATGGTCGATCTGCTCGGCCAGCTGGAGCATTCGTACAAGACCCGCCTGGGCTACTGGAAGGGCGGCACGGTCTCGGTCTTCGGCTATGGCGGCGGCATCATCCCGCGCTTCTCGGAAGTGGCCAGCCTGTTCCCGGAGTCCAAGGAGTTCCATACGCTGCGCGTGCAGCCGCCGGCGGGCAACCACTACACCACCAAGATGCTGCGCCAGCTCTCCGACTCCTGGAACAAGTGGGGCTCGGGGCTGATCGCGTTCCACGGCCAGACCGGCAACATCATGTTCATCGGCTCGACCAGCGAGAACACGCAGCATTTCTTCGACGAGATCAACGCGTACGGCTTCGACCTCGGCGGCGCCGGCCCCTGCGTGCGCACCGCGATGTCCTGCGTCGGCGCGGCGCGCTGCGAGCAGTCCTGCGCCAACGAGCACCGCATCCACCGCACGCTGGTGAACAACTTCATCGACGACATGCACCGCCCGGCGCTGCCCTACAAGTTCAAGTTCAAGGTCTCGGGCTGCCCGAACGACTGCATGAACTCCATCCAGCGCGCCGATTTCGCCGTCATCGGCACCTGGCGCGACGACATGCAGGTGGACCAGAAAGAGGTGAAGAAGTACGTCGCGGGCCACGGCCGCAAGTACACCATCGACAACGTCATCGCGCGCTGCCCGACCAGGGCGCTGTCGCTGAACGATGACGACACGCTCGAGGTCGACAACAAGAGCTGCGTGCGCTGCATGCACTGCATCAACGTCATGACCAAGGCGCTCAAGCCCGGCAAGGACCGCGGCATCACGCTGCTGATCGGGGGCAAGCGCACGCTCAAGATCGGCGACACCATGGGCACGGTGATCGTGCCGTTCATGAAGATGGACACGGACGAGGACTACGAGAAGCTGCGCCAGCTTGCCGCCACGGTGATCGATTTCTGGGCCGAGAACGGCCTGGAGCACGAGCGTTGCGGCGAGATGATCGAGCGCATCGGCCTGGCGAACTTCCTCGAGGGCATCGGCGTCGAGGTGGATCCCAACATGATCACGCATCCGCGCACCAGCTCCTACGTGCGCCTGGACGACTGGGACCAGGAAGCGCAGAAGTGGATCGACCGCAAGAAGCCGGCCGCTGTCCAGGCCTGAACGAAGGAGCGCGCGATGGCACAAGCACAGGCGGTAGAGAAGAAGCAGATGCGCACGCCGATCGAGAGCGGGTGTCCCGACGGCATGCAGTACATGCATCCGCTGATGATCAAGAACTTCGGCAACTGGAAGTACCACGACCGGCCGCGGCCGGGCGTGCTGCACCACGTCGCCTACTCGGGCGACGAGATCTGGACGGTGCGCGTCGGCACCCAGCGCCAGCTCGGGCCCTACGAGATCAACCTGCTGTGCGACATCGTCGACAAGTACGGCGAAGGGTTCGTGCGCTTCACCATCCGCTCCAACCTCGAGGTGATGGTCTCCAGCTGGGACAAGGTCGGGCCGCTGATCCAGGCCTTCAACGACGCCGGCTACCCGGTCGGCGGCACCGGCAACTCGGTGACCATGATCTCGCACACGCAGGGGTGGCTGCACTGCGACATCCCGGGGACGGATGCCTCCGGCGTGGTGAAGTCCCTGATGGACGAGCTCTACGAGGAGTTCGTCAAGGAGGAGATGCCCAACCGCGTGCACATCACCACCTCGTGCTGCCAGATCAACTGCGGCGGCCAGGGCGACATCGCCATCAACGTGCAGCACACCAAGCCGCCCAAGATCAACCACGACCTGGTGGCCAACGTCTGCGAGCGGCCCTCGGTGGTGGCGCGCTGCCCGGTGGCGGCCATCCGCCCGGCGATCGTCAACGGCAAGCCCTCGCTGGAAGTGGACGAGAAGAAATGCATCTGCTGCGGCGCCTGCTATCCGCCGTGCCCGCCGATGCAGATCAACGATCCGGAGCACTCCAAGCTGGCGATCTGGGTTGGCGGCAAGAACTCCAACGCCCGCTCCAAGCCCATGTTCCAGAAGCTGGTGGCCGCCGGCCTGCCCAACAACCCGCCGCGCTGGCCGGAAGTGGCCGCGGTGGTGAAGAAGATCCTCTATACCTACAAGAAGGATGCGCGCGACTGGGAGCGCGTCGGCGACTGGGTGGAGCGCATCGGCTGGCCGCGCTTCTTCGAGCTGACCGGGCTGCCGTTCACCAAGTTCCACATCGACAACTGGCGCGGGGCGCGCAACAGCCTCAACGCCTCGGCGCACATCCGCTTCTGACCATGAAGTTCGGCATCCTGGTCAACGAAGGGCCGTATACCCATCAGGCGTCGGACACGGCCTACCAGTTCGCCAGGGCCGCGCTGGCGAAGGGGCACGAGATCTACCGCGTGTTCTTCTATCACGATGGCGTCAACAACGCGACGCGCCTCACCGTGCCGCCGCAGGACGACCGCAACATCGTCAAGCGCTGGAGCGAGCTCGCCGCGGCGCACAAGCTGGACCTGGTGGTCTGCATCGCCGCCGCGCAGCGGCGCGGCCTGATGGACAAGAGCGAGGCCAAGAGGAACGCCAAGGACGCCGACAATATCGCGCCGGGCTTCCGCATCTCTGGTCTCGGCCAGCTCATCGAGGCCGGCATCCAGGCCGACCGGCTGGTGGTGTTCGGTGACTGAGGAAGGCGCGGGCGGCGCCGCCAAGCGGTTCCTGTACGTGAACCGCAGGGCGCCCTACGGCAGCATCTATGCGCTGGAGTCGCTCGAAGTGGTGCTGATCGGGGCGGCCTTCGAGCAGGACGTCAGCCTCGCGTTCATCGGCGACGGCGTCTACCAGCTGGTGAAGGGACAGGACACCAAGGCGCTGGAAGTGAAGAACTTCTCGCCCGCGTTCCGCGCGCTGGAGGACTACGACGTCACCAAGCTCTACGTGGAGAAGGAAGCGCTCGAGGCGCGCGGGCTGAGCGAGGCCGACCTGGTCGTGCCGGTGCAGGTGGTCGGCGCCGAGCGCATGGCCGAGATCATGGAAGCGCAGGACGTGATCCTGGACTTCTGAGGACGACAAGCATGCTGCATACCGTCAACAAATCGCCGTTCGAGCATCGCGCCTTGGAGGCCTGCCTGAAGTTCGCCCGTCAGGGCAGCGCGGTGCTGCTGATCGAGGACGGCGTGTACGCGGCCGCCAGGGACACGGCGGTCTCCGGGCAGGTGCAGGACGCACTGAAGCGCGTGTCGATCTACGCCCTCAAGTCCGATCTCGAGGCGCGCGGCATGCAGAACCGGGTGATGGACGGCATTCGCCTGGTGGACTACGGGGGGTTCGTGGACCTCGTGGCCGAGCACAACGCCGTGCAATCCTGGCTTTGACACCGAGAGGAACAGCGCAATGCCCATCGAAATGAACGGCAAGACCATCGAGACCGACGAGGAAGGCTATCTCGCCAACCGCAGCGACTGGGACGAGGACATCGCCAAGGAAATGGCGCGCCTGGACGACTGCGACCTGACCGACAGCCACTGGGAAGTGATCAACTTCCTGCGCGAGTACTACGAGGAGTACCAGATCGCCCCGGCGGTGCGCGTGCTGACCAAGGCCATCGGCAAGAAGCTCGGCGCGGACAAGGGCAACAGCAAGTACCTCTACGAACTGTTCCCCTACGGTCCCGCGAAGCAGGCCTGCAAGTACGCGGGACTGCCCAAGCCCACCGGCTGTGTATAGGAACAGGGAAACCCAGGTTTCCCCGTTACCCCTTCCTAGATGTCGGCGCTTACCGTCGCCTACGCGCTGCTGTTCTACGCCGCCACCGCGATCCTCGTGCTCGGCGTGCTGGCGCGCTGCTGGCGCTATGCGCGCACGCCGCAGCCGCTGAAGATCCCGATCCCGCCGGCGCCGACCACGCGTGGCGGCGTCGCGCTGCGCATGCTGCTCGAGGTCACGCTGTTCCGCCAGCTGTTCCGCTCGAGCAAGTGGACCTGGCTGTTCGGGTG
Source organism: Burkholderiales bacterium (assembly GCA_022844545.1). GTDB lineage: Bacteria > Pseudomonadota > Gammaproteobacteria > Burkholderiales > SG8-39 > RBG-16-66-20. Next base: position 24,853 of record JALHLN010000006.1, read on the forward strand.
GATGTTCCACGTCGCGCTGCTCCTGGTGCTGCTGCGCCACCTGCGCTACTTCACCGAGCCGGTGTGGTTCTGGGTGGACCTGGTGCAGCCCTTCGGCCTGTACGCCGCGTTCGCCATGCTCGCCGGCCTCGCCGGCCTGTGGGCGCGGCGCCTGCTGGTGGATCGCGTGCGCTATATCAGCAGCCCGTCCGACCACCTGATGCTCGCACTGCTCGTCGCCATCGCCGCGAGCGGCCTCGCCATGAAGTACCTCGTGCACACCGACGTGGTGGCGCTGAAGGCGTTTTTCCTCGGCCTGATGGTCTTCGACTGGCGGCCGCTGCCGGCCGATCCGGCGCTGCTCGTGCACCTGGCGCTGGTCGCGACGCTGATGATCGTGTTTCCGGTGAGCAAGCTGCTGCACGCGCCGGGGGTCTTCTTCAGCCCGAGCCTGAATCAGGTCGACGATGCGCGCGAGCGGCGCCACGCGGCCGGCTGGTCGGCGAAGATCGTGCACGTCAACCGGGCGCGCGGGGGCTGAATGGCTGCGTTCGAAACGCCGCCGCTGGGCGAATATCCGGTGATTCCGCCGCTGCGCCAGGGCGCCATGGCGCACTCGAAGCCGTTCGTGGCAAAGGCCGACCACCAGAAGCCGCTCGGATTTCCCGGCGAGCTGGTGCCGGAGTGGGAGAAGGTCGCGGTCACCAGGCTGGGCGAACTCGTGTCGCAGTCGCGCGGGCTGCAGGTGTTCCTCGACTCTTGCGTCAAGTGCGGCGCCTGCACCGACAAGTGCCACTACTACCTCGGCACCGGCGATCCGAAGAACATGCCGGTGGCGCGCCAGGACCTGCTGCGCTCGGTCTACCGGCGCTACTACACCTTCGCGGGCAAGCACTTCCCGAAGCTCGTGGGCGCGCGCGACATGACCAAGGACGTACTGGACGACTGGTACGCCTACTTCCACCAGTGCTCGCAATGCCGGCGCTGCTCGGTGTTCTGCCCCTACGGCATCGACACCGCCGAGATCTCGATGGCGGCGCGCGACATCATGGACAGCGTCGGCCTGGGCCAGAAATACTCCAACGAGATCATCGGCAAGGTGCACAAGATCGGCAACAACCTTGGCCTGCCCGGGCCCGCGCTGCGCGACACGCTGGACGGCCTGGAAGAGGACGTGAAGGAGGCAACGGGAGTGGAGGTGAGGTTCCCGCTCGACGAGAAGGGGGCGGAGGTACTGCTCATCACGCCGAGCGCCGACTTCTTCGCCGAACCGCATATCGACGGCCTGATCGGCTACGCCAAGGTTTTCCACGCCGCCGGCATCTCGTGGACGCTGTCCACCCACGCCTCGGAGGCGGCGAACTTCTCGCTTTTCATCGGCAACCACGACAACCTGCAGAAGGTGGCCGGGCGCATCCGCGAGGCGGCGCTCGAGCTGGGCGTGAAACGCATCGTGGTGGGCGAATGCGGCCACGCCTGGCGCGTCGCCTACAGCTTCTGGAACACGCTCATCGGGCCGTTCGACTTCCTCGATCCGCGCTATCCGGCGCCGCAGCACATCTGCGAGGTGACCTACGACCTGATCCGCCGCGGCGCGCTTACGCTGGACAAGAGCGCCAACGCCGACAAGGTGGTGACCTTCCACGACTCCTGCAACGTTTCGCGTGGCTCGCGCATGGGCGACGTCCCGGGCGGGCAGTTCCTCATTCCGCGCGAGATCATCCGCGCCTGCGTCGAGCGGTTCGTCGACATGGCGCCCGAGACCATCGGCGAGGCCACCTTCTGCTGCGGCGGCGGCGGCGGCCTGCTCACCGACGACCTGGTCGAACTTCGGGTCAAGGGCGCGCTGCCGCGCATGCAGGCACTGCAGCAGGTCGTGGAGGAACACGGCGTCAACTATCTCGCCGCCATCTGTGCCATCTGCAAGAGCCAGTTCACCAAGGTGCTGCCGTACTACAAGCACCCCATGGACATGATCGGCAGCGTGCACGGCCTCGTCAGCAACGCAATCGTTCTTGGATCAAGCAAGTAACCCGGAGACAGAGATGGCTGCGTCCGCAGGCAAACCTGAAGCGAAATCGGGACATACGTTCCGGAAGTTCAAGGATGGCGACCACAAGTGGGGCTCCTTCCAGGAGCAGATCTTCGCCGGCGACGAAACCGACAAGTGCCCCACCTATGTGCACAAGACGCCGCCCTGCCAGGCGAGCTGCCCGTCGGGCGAGGACATCCGCGGCTGGCTCAACATCGTGCGCGGCGTGGAGAAGGCCCCCAAGGGCACCAGCATGCAGGAGTACGCCTTCCGGCGCTCTACGCAGGCCAATCCGTTTCCCTCGATGATGGGGCGCGTGTGCCCGGCGCCGTGCCAGACCGGTTGCAACCGCAACAAGGTCGAGGACACCGTCGGCATCAACGCGGTCGAGCAGTACATCGGCGACACCGCGCTGGAGAAGGGGTTCACGTTCCAGGCCGGGCCGGAAACGGGCAAGCGCGTGGCGATCGTGGGCGGCGGACCGGCGGGACTGTCCGCGGCCTACCAGCTGCGCCGCAAGGGCCACGGCGTGACGCTGTTCGACGATCACGCCGAGCTGGGCGGCATGGCGAAGTACGGCGTGCCGGGCTACCGGCTGCCGCGCACGCACCTGGACGGCGAGATCGGCCGCATCACCGCCATGGGCGTCGAGGTGCGGCTCAACACGCGCATCGGCAAGGACGTCCAGTTGAAGGACCTGGAGAAGGACTTTGACGCGGTGCTGCTCGCGATCGGCTGCAAGGCGGGACGCGCGCTGCCGGTGCCGGGCGCCGATGCGCCCAACTGCATCAGCGGCGTCGCGTTCCTCGAGGCCTTCAACCAGGGCCGGCTCAAGACCGTCTCCGGACGCGTGGTGGTGGTCGGTGGCGGCGATACCTCGGTCGACGTGGTGTCGGTGGCGCGGCGCCTGGGCTACGTCGAGGACCTGAAGGAGACCGAGCGGCCGGAGTTCGTGGTGATGGGCCACGCCGCCCACGACGTCTCGCAGCTGGCCGCGCGCCAGGGCGCCGACGTGATGCTCATCTCGATGCAGCCGGTGGAGGAGATGAACGCGGCCAAGCACGAGATCGAGGACGCGCAGCGCGAGGGCGTGAAGATCCGCGGCCGGCTGCTGCCGGTGAAGGTGCTGCTCGATGAGCGCAGCGGCCGCGCCAAGGCGCTGCGCGTGGTCGAGGTGGACTGGGTCAAGGGCAAGCCGGTCGAGAAGCCGGGCACCGAAATGGACCTCGAGGCCGACCTCATCGTCTCCGCCATCGGCCAGTCGGGCGACCTCGCCGGCATGGAAGAACTGGACAACGGCAAGGGCCTGATCGCCGCCGACAAGTTCTACCAGTTGCCGGGCCGCCAGGGCGTGTTCGCCTGCGGCGACATCCTGCGGCCGCACCTGCTCACCACCGTCATCGGCCAGGGGTCGATCGCCGCCGACAGCATCGACCGCTACCTCGGCCGCAAGGAAATGGCCAAGCGGCCGAAAGTCGATGTGCACCATTTCAACCTGCTGGACAAGCTGCGCGAGGCGAACCTCGAGCCCGCGCCGTTCAAGGCGCTGGAGGAGCCCGCGCTGCGCGAGATCGATCGCGGCCTGCGCGGCACTTCCGAGCATGGCAAGGCGGTGGGCGGATTCGCCGTCCACAACTACGAGGACCGCAGCGCCGCCGAGGTGTGCAAGCCCGAAGAGCTGTTCCTCGGGCACTTCCCCTACCAGGAGCGCATCAAGCGGACCGAGATCGGACCGTCGGCCGAGGAGGTGCTGGGGCATTTCGCCGAGCGCATGGTGGGCCTCACCGACAAGCAGGCGGTGGAGGAGGCCAAGCGCTGCATGAGCTGCGGCATGTGCTTCGAGTGCGACAACTGCGTCATCTACTGCCCGCAGACCGCGGTCAAGCGCACGCCGAAGGCGGAAGCCACCATGGGCCGCTACGTCTATACCGACTACGACCTGTGCATCGGCTGCCATATCTGCGCCGACGTCTGTCCCACCGGCTACATCAAGATGGGGCTGGGGGACCACTGAGCGGGAGCATGCGCAAATGACGCGGATCGCCGCCGCAGCCATCCTCGCCGCGTCGCTGGTGCTCGCGGTGGCCGCCGACGCCCAGCAGGCGCCCCCGGCGCGCGTCGCCGCGCCGGTGATCAAGATCGAGAAGGGCGAGGCCTGCGTGGCGCCGGCCGACGAGATGCGCCGCAACCACATGAAGATGCTGCTGCACCAGCGCGACCGGACCATGCGCCAGGGCCTGCGCGAGCCGCAGCACAGCCTGAAGGGCTGCGTCGAGTGCCATGCCTCGCGCGACACCGGCAGCGTGCTCGGCAAGGAAGGCTTCTGCTCGAGCTGCCATGAGTACACTGCGGTGAAGATCGATTGCTTCCAATGCCATACGCCGCTGCGCCAGGCGCCGGCCGCGGCGCGCAGGCCATGAGCCCCGAGCGGCGCCAGTTCCTCGCCTGGGGCGCGGCGGCGGCCGCGGGCAGCGCGCTCGCGCCGGGGCTGCGGCTGGTCGAGCTCGCGCAGGCGCGTTCGCCCGAGGAAGCCGCCTCCAAGCTGCAGCGCTGGGGCTTGCTCATCGACATCACGAAGTGCGGCGGCTGCGACGATTGCGTCACCGCCTGCCATGCGGAGAATGGCGTCAGCGGCCACGGCCGCCCCGAGACGGACGCGCAGTGGATCCGCAAGCTGAGCGTCCGCGACAAGCGCACCGGCTACGCGCAGGCGCTGCCGCTCATGTGCCAGCACTGCGAGCATCCGCCGTGCGTGGATGTGTGCCCGACGGGCGCCTCGTTCAAGCGCGACGACGGCATCGTGCTGGTCGACAAGCACACCTGCATCGGCTGCCGCTACTGCGTCCTCGCCTGTCCGTACGGCGCGCGCTCCTTCATCCACGAGGCGGTGAGCGGCCAGAAGGCGGACGTGCCGCGCGGCAAGGGCACGGTGGAGTCCTGCACCCTGTGCGTGCACCGCGTCGACCGGGGCGAGACGCCGGCCTGCGTGGAGGCCTGCAACCGCGACGGCGGCAAGGCCATGGCGTTCGGCGACCTCAACGACGCCGCCTCCGCGATCCACCGCCGCCTGAAGAGCGAGGCCTCGGGCCAGATCCGGGCCGACCTCGCACTCAACACCGGCGTGCGCTACCAGGGCCTGTAGCCGTGGCGAGCGTCCAGTACCGCGAGATCGAGGGCCGCAGCGGCGCCTACCTGGCGCTGCTCGGGGTGCTTGGCGCGCTGGTCCTCGCCGGACTCGGCGCGGCCTGGCTCATGGAGCACGAGGGCCACCACATCACCGGCATGACCAACCGCATCGTGTGGGGAACCCCGCACGTGTTTGCGGTGTTCCTGATCGTGGCCGCCTCCGGCGCGCTCAACGTCGCCTCGATCGCCTCGGTATTCGGTCGCGAGCTGTACAAGCCGCTTGCCCGGCTCTCCGCGCTGCTCGCCATCACGCTGCTGGCCGGCGGCCTCGCGGTGCTGGTGCTCGACCTGGGGCGGCCGGACCGGCTGATCGTGGCAATGACGCACTACAACTTCAAGTCGGTGTTCGCCTGGAACATCTTTCTCTACACCGGCTTCTTCGCCGTGGTGGCGCTGTACCTGTGGACCATGCTGGAGCGGCGCATGAACGGCTACACCAGGCGCGCCGGCGTGCTCGCGTTCCTCTGGCGCCTGGTGCTCACCACGGGTACCGGGTCGATCTTCGGCTTCCTGGTGGCGCGCGAGCCCTACGCGGGCGCGCTGATGGCGCCGCTGTTCATCGTCATGTCGTTCTCCTTCGGCCTAGCGGTGTTCGTGCTGGTGCTGATGGCGGCCTGCCGCTGGAGCGGGCGATCACTGGGCGATGCGGTGCTCGGTCGGCTGCGCAGCCTGCTCGGCGTGTTCGTCGCAACGGTGCTGTATTTCGTGGCGGTGCAGCACCTGAGCAACCTGTACATCGCGCGCCAGCACGAGCTCGAGCGGTTTTTCCTCCTGGAGGGCGGCGTGTACACAGCGCTGTTCTGGCTCGGCCAGGTCCTCGTCGGCGGGGTGCTGCCGCTGGCGCTGCTGTTCGGCGCCGCCTCGCGTGGCGCGCTTGCGGCCGCCGCGGCTTGCGTGATCGCGGGCGGCTTCGCGCAGTTGTACGTGCTCATCATCGGCGGGCAGGCCTATCCGCAGCAGATGTTCCCCGAGAAGGAGGTCGCGAGCAGTTTCTTCGACGGCGTGGTCGCGAGCTACGCGCCGAGCCTGCCGGAAGTGGCGCTCGGCGCGGGCGGCGTGGCGCTCGCGCTCGCCCTCACCGTCGTGGCGCTCAGGGTCCTGCCGTTCCTGCCCGCCAGCCTCGCCGACGCCGACGTTGACGTACTGGGCGGCACCGCATGAACCGCCTGTTCATCTCCGCCGCCCACAAGTCCTCGGGCAAGACCACCGTGTGCATCGGCCTGTGCGCGGCGCTGCGCGCGCGCGGCGAGATCGTGCAGCCGTTCAAGAAGGGCCCGGACTACATCGATCCGCTGTGGCTGGGCCTTGCGGCCGGGCGGCCCTGCTACAACCTGGACGCCTACCTGATGGGCGCGGACGAGATCCGCGCCCAGGTGGCGCGCGGCATGCGCGGGGCGACGCTCGGCATCGTCGAAGGCAACAAGGGCCTGTACGACGGGCTCGACCTGCACGGCAGCAACAGCAACGCCGCGATGGCGGCCCTGCTCGGCACGCCGGTGGTGCTGGTGATCGACGCGCGCGGCATGACGCGCGGCATTGCGCCGCTCATCCTCGGCTATCAGGCGTTCGACCCCAATATCCGCATCGCCGGCGTGATCCTCAACCAGCTCGGCGGCTCGCGGCACGAGGCGAAGCTGCGCGCGGTGATCGAGCACTATACCGGCGTGCCGGTGCTCGGCGCCGTGCAGCACGATGAGCGCATTGCCATCGTCGAGCGCCACCTGGGCCTGGTGCCGAGCAACGAGGCCGAGGGCGCGCGCCGCCGCATCGAGGAGATCGCGGCGCACATCGCCGCGCAGGTGGATCTCGACCGGGTGCTGGCGATCGCGCGCGAGGCGCCGCCGCTGCCGGCGGGTGCGCCGGCGCCGCAGGCCGCTGCCGGCCCACCGGTGCGCATCGGCATCGCGCGCGATGCCGCGTTCGGCTTTTACTATCCGGGCGACCTCGAGGCGCTGTGCGCTGCGGGCGCCGAGCTGGTGAGCTTCGATGCGCTGCACGCCGAGCACCTGCCGGCGGTGGACGGCCTGTTCATCGGTGGCGGCTTCCCGGAAACGCACATGGAGGCGCTCGCCGCGAACGCGAGCCTGCGCCGCGAGCTGCACGAGGCGATCGAAGGCGGGATGCCGGCCTATGCAGAGTGCGGCGGACTGATGTACCTCGCCCGCGGCATCGAGTGGGACGGGCGCCGCGCCGAGATGGCCGGCGTGATTCCCGCCGACATCGTCATGCACCGCCGCCCGGTCGGGCGCGGCTACGTGCATCTGCGCGAAACGGGCCACGGCTTGTGGCCGCGGCCGCCGGTCGCGCAGGCGCCGGTGATCCACGCGCACGAGTTCCACCACTCGAGCGTGGAGAACCTCGCGCCGGACGCGGCGTTCGCCTACGAGGTCGAGCGCGGGCATGGCATCGACGGCCGGCACGACGGCATCGTGCACAAGAACCTGCTGGCCTCCTACGCGCACCTGCGCGACGTCGCCGGCAACCCCTGGGCGCGGCGCTTCGTCGATTTCGTGAGGAGCCGCATGCATGCAGCTTGATGCCGAGGGGTATCTGCTCGACCCGGCCGACTGGAACGAGCAGGTGGCCGAGGCGCTCGCGCGCGAGGAGGGCATCGCCCTGTCCGAGGAACATTGGGCCGTGATTCGCTTCATGCGCGAGTACTACGAGCGGCACCACATCGCGCCGGATGCCCGCCACGCGATCAAGCACCTGGCCGAATACAAGGGCGCGGGCAAGGCGGGGCGCAACGATCTTTTCGTGCTCTTCCCCTACGGCTACGTCAAGCAGGCCTGCAAGATCGCGGGCATGCGCAGGCCGCGCGCCTGGAGCACCGGCTGAACGCATGATCACCGTCACGCCGCAGGCGGCCGAGCAGATCGTAAAATCCGCGGCGCAGGCCGGCGCGGGCGCGCCCTGCCTGCGGCTGGCCGCGCGCCTGGACGACAAGGGCGTGCTCGAGTACGGCATGGGCTTCGACGACAGGGCCGAGGGCGACACGCAGGTGACCGATGGCGGCGTCACGCTGCTGATCTCGCCCGGCAGCGTCGAGTTGCTGGCGGGCGCGACGCTCGACTACGTCGAGATCAATCCCGGCGAGTGGCGCTTCATCTTCATCAACCCGAATGACCCTTCGCACAAGGCGCCGGGGCCTGCGCGCCACCAAACGCGAAGCTAGCAATTGGGGATGCGGCGCGCTGTCGCGGACAAGGCGCGCGTAGTACGGGGCGATTTTCGTAGCCTTTTCGACGTTCCGACCACAAAATAGCTCCATGATCTACTTGGATCACAACGCGACGACGCGGGTGCTGCCGGAGGTGCTGGAGGCAATGATGCCTTTTTTCACCACCGAGTGGGGCAACCCGTCGAGCAGTTACAAGTTTGGGTCGAAGCTGAAGAAGGTGATTGAGACGGCGCGGGAACAGGTAGCCGATTTGATCGGTGCGCACCCGCTGGAGATTATCTTCACTTCTTGCGCGACTGAAAGTAACAATGCCGCGATTCAGGCTGCGTTAAAGGCCAATCCGGGTAAACGACGCATCATCACGTCGGCAGTCGAACATTCCGCTGTGCTCAACCACTGCATGGCATTGGAGAAAGAGGGCTATCGCGTCACGCGCTTGCCCGTGGATCGCGACGGATTGCTGAAACTGGCCGACCTCGAGGCCGCCATCACGGACGACGTAGCCGTCGTGTCGCTGATGTGGGCCAACAACGAAACAGGCGTGCTGTTTCCCGTGAAAGAGATCGCCGAGATTTGCAGGGCGCGCGGCGTGCTGTACCACTGCGACGCGGTGCAGGCAGCGGGGAGGGTGCCGATTGACATCCGCCAGGTATCGGCCGATTACCTGTCGCTGACAGGCCACAAGTTTCATGCGCCGAAAGGGGTTGGGGCGCTATATGTGCGACGCAAAGCGCCGTACTCTCCGTACATTCACGGCGGGCATCAGGAGCGCAACCTGCGCGGCGGCACGGAGAGCGTTCCCCTGATTGTGGGCATGGGCAAAGCTGCGCAGATTGCCCTCAAGCATCTTCCTGACTACGGGATGCGGACGCGCCCGCAGCGCGACAAACTGGAGGCAGCCGTCCTCAGTTCCGTTCCGAACACTGAATTGAACGGCCACAAGACGCAGCGGCTGGCCAACACCACGAACATCACATTCCATGGCATCGACTCGGAGGCGTTCCTTATCCTGCTCGGGAAAGAAGGGATCTGCGCTTCGTCAGGGTCTGCCTGTCTCGCGGATTCGGACGAACCATCGCATGTAATCAAAGCGATGAAACCTGAGGGCGCTCAATCTCGCTCGATGATTCGCTTTTCTCTTGGGCTGGAGACGACTGGCTCGGACATCGCGAATGTTTGTGATGAGGTAAGGAGTCTCACCGAAATGCTGCGCGCAGCGATTACTTGATATCGGTCGCTACGTGAACAGCACTTCATTAAACGTCGGAAAGTAACGATACACTTCAACATACCGCTTCACATCTGCATCCGGAACGCCGGGCACGCGGACTCGTAAAAAAGACCTTGCTGGGAGTTGAGAGTTGAGGTGGCGGATTTCTTTGGTGGTTAGGCAAGGCGCCTTGATGCTACAGTGTTCTGCGCCAACCCGGATGAACGGCAGAGTATCAAAATCGCATGCTGCTACGACCTTCTCCTCTGTGGCACGATACAAAATTCCGCCCACAGTCAGCATCTGCGCCCCATCCTTGTAACGGAAGTGAAAGAGTTGCCGGTAATGAATTTTTTTGCCAACTGGCAACATCGCGTTGCGAATGGAGAGCTGTTCAGCGATTGCGCTGTCTATGACATCCCGGAATACTCTAGCGAGTCCCTGTCCGCGCAAATCAGCCCCCGAGGTGCCGACGGGCAACTTCTCGCCAATACGCTCTTTCGCAATGCGCAACCTGTAATCGCCAAGGTCAAAAGGCTTGCCTGTCTCCTCTTGATACAGATCGCGATCTTCTTTACTGGGCTCGGCATCAGGCTGCGCGTTAACAGAAATGACGACCACGCTGCCGCTGGTAGCACGTAAACAAACTGTAGCGACGTCCCCTAAGATATTCACGTTGAGAGGATCGTCGTAATCCAACCAAAGAATCGTCCGCCTTTTCCAGCTAAGCGTCGGCAGCACCTCAGTGGACGTCGCGAACTTCATGCGAATACACTTGTAAGGGCGGTTGAATTTGAAGCACGCCTTGGCTGAAACATCTTTTTCGATGCTCAGCATGTTCGTTATTCCAAGCTCGCGATGAAGAAGCTGGAAATCGCTAAAGTAAATTGAGCCGAAACCTACGTATCGGTAGGTTTCAATCCTCTGGAACGGATACAGGCGTTCAAACGCCGCGCATAGCATGCGCCGTTCAATCGCTTTCGCTGGTCGGAGCGCGTAATTGATAGCTCGGTAGCTGCCTGCCATTACGCTTTCTTCCCAGTTTCGTTTTCTTCAGCCTCGTATCGCATGAAATATTCAAACGTCTTCTCTCCCACTGCAGTAAATGATCTTACTTTGAGGAGTTGTTTGGCTTTCTCCACTTCCGAAGCCGGTTTGTCGTATTGAATCCTCTGCATTCTCGGGCCAGGAGGGACGGGGGATGGTAATGGGGCGGTAAACACCCGCGGTTGAATAACCGCCTGCACTTGAATAGCCTTCGCGGTCGCAATCGCCCGCTCCAGTGAGTGTGCGCTAGCGTCCGTGGCTTTTTCCTTCACGAGACTAGAAAGAAAAGCGAGGACCGGTCTCGTCATTTCGATCATCTCCTGCTGGACCGATTTATAGATAGGTGAGTCAGCATCGACGCCTGTCTTCGTAGTTGTCCACGGGAGCAATGCACCATCATCGCTGTCGAAGTATGCATAGCCACGGAAATAAGCAAAATCCGGGTGATACGCGCGCATCTGATGACGGTCCCCCCAAACAGTTGTGGCAGTTTGGTCGGCGCGGAGAATTTGGCGACCGTTACAGAAGATATACCAACCACCATCATGCAGGCTACGCTCTGAAACACCAGCGTAAAGCTTTACTCGGACAGCCGGTCCCGACTTACCGGTGAGAGCCTTGCTACTGTACGATTTCTCGACGAACCCAGGCTTGAGCATTTTTGACGCAAACAGCTCTTGCGGGTCATGTTTGATCGGTAGACCATCCAAAGTAATCGCAAGCTCACGATCCAAATGACCTGCCCAGGTTCTTTGGACCAATCGTAACTTGAGAGAATGGCTCCCGCTCACTAGCGAGGAGTCCATGAAGAAGAGTCGTTTCACCGAAGAGCAGATGGTCGCGATCCTGCGGG
>JALHLN010000007.1:0-16015 GCA_022844545.1 Burkholderiales bacterium
TCGATCAGGATCACGCACCTCGCGTGCGGGCGGTTTTCTTCCTGGAGTGCCCTGAGGGCCGCGATCGCGGCGAACACCGCGTAGCCGTCGTCGGCTCCGCCCCGGCCGTAGAGCTTTCCCTCCTTGAGGATCGGCGTCCACGGGCCGGTGCCTTCGGTCCAGCCCGTCATCTCCGGCTGCTTGTCCAGGTGGCCGTAGAGGAGGATGGTGTTGTTGTTGGTCTTGCTGGTGGCGGGGACGTCGATGAAGAGGACCGGGGTGCGGTTCGGCAGCCGAACGATCTCGAGGTGCATGCCGCGAGCCGGGTGCTGGCGGCACCAGTTCGCGGCGAGCTCGACGGCTGCGTCGATGTGGCCGTGTTTCGCCCAGTCCGGGTCGAAGTGCGGGGACTTGGCGGGGATGCGGATGTAGGAGGTGAGGGTGGGGACGATGGAGGCGTCCCAGAGCTGGGCGATGGGGTTCATGCGGAAAGGCTATTCGCAACCGAGGAACTGGTCAAAGCACCCTGCGAGCCGCGTCATTTATCATTCCGCGATGAAGATCGACCATGCTCCGCGCAGCCCATGGCGCAAATTTCCCGACGTGCTGATGCATGCCCAGGAAAGTGCCGTGAAAATGCACCCGGAGTACCCTGCCGCGAAATCGGGGAAAGTCTCCGCCGCCCGGCGAGTCGTCGAATCCACCCTCAACGACAGCATCGTGGAGATGCTGGGATCGATGGCCTCGTCGTTCAATCCCGTGCTCGCATCGGTCCATGCGTACGAGGCGCAGGGCATCAATCGCATCCCTGCGGTGTTCGCAGAGGTGCTCGCGGAACGGCTCGGCCTGCGCGCGGAGACGGGCATCGTGCAATCGAACCGCACCGGACATACCGGCGCGAGCGGGTATCACCGTCTGGCGCACCCCGCAATGTTCGAAGGCGAGGTCGAACGCGGACGCAGTTATCTGCTGGTCGACGACTTCGTCGGACAGGGCGGGACGATCGCCAACCTGAAAGGCTTCATCGAAGCCGGTGGCGGCATCGCCGTCGGATGCACCACATTGACGGGCAAGCCCTGGTCGGCCAAACTGACGCCCTCCGCGGAAACCTTGCGATCGTTGCGGGAGAAGCATGGCGGCGAACTTGAAAGCTGGTGGCAGGACACCTTCGGGTACGGCTTCGACTTCCTCACGGAGTCCGAAGCACGCTACCTTGCGCGCGCGGACGGTGTTGAGCGCATCCGAGATCGCATTCTTGCGGCAAGACAAGCGCGAGACGATTGAGAAGGCGCGGGCCGCCAGGGGCTGACTGGCGGGGCTGCGCGAGGACTTGCGCGCCGCGAAGAACGCCTCCGGTGAGCGCGCCGCGCTTCTCGAACGAGCGCCGCTCGGCGAGGTACAGCACTTTCATCGGCTTCAGGACCGAGAACGGCTTGCGCGGCCTTCTTTTCGATGAACAGGTGTTTCAGCACGATGCGGCTCCGCGGGGAACGAGGCCATCCTGATCCCGCCGCCCGGCTGAATGCAGGAATCGACGTCGGCTGAACGCTAAATTCGCCGTCGGCTGAATGCCAGGTTCGGCAGCCGAACGATCTCGAGGTGCATGCCACGGGCCGGGTGCTGGCGGCACCAGTTCGCGGCGAGCTCGACGGCGGCGTCGATGTGGCCGTGCCTGGCCCAGTCCGGGTCGAAGTGCGGGGACTTGGCGGGAATGCGGATGTAGGAGGCGAGGGTGGGGACGATGGAGGCGTCCCAGAGCTGGGCGATGGGGTTCATGCGGAGAGGCTATTCGCAACCGCGGAACTGGTCAAAGCGTCCGTTCTGCGTGATGACGAGCGGCTCGCGGATCATCTCCGCGGCGCAGGCCTTGACGTAGCGGATCGGCCTGATCCGGGTGGTGACTTCCATCGGACCGAATACGGTCCGGTATCGGTCCGGTGGAGGTAAGGGCGGCCAAATGTTACCGATCGTGCACATTGGGGCCCGCTTTGAGGCCCGGGACCGTGGTGGGGTCCCTGTTCATCGCCATTCATCCGCCTCCATTCACATCGCGGGCTTGCCGAAGTGGCGGCGCGAGGCGGGGACAATGCGGCGGGGGCCGACGAACGTCGAGCGCGGTTACCGGTTCTCGCGAATGGTCCACGCGACGACCCGGCCCGTCTCGTTCAGATCGAAAAGCCGTCCCGAGGGTTTCGCCTTGAGGAACGCTTCGAGCGCGCCGAACCAAATCTCCACGCGCCGCGCCGTCGGCAGGCGCTGCGGAACGCGGGAAATGACGACCTAGGCGCGGTAGTCGGCGGGCAATTCCTCGAACTCGGTGTCGTTGGTGAGAAACACGAGTTCCTCCGCCATCAGCCGCTGCCGGATGGCCGAATCCGGTATCCCGCGTTGACCGAGGAGAATGATGTGCTCGGCGTCCTGCCCGGCTGCGCGGAGCCGGTGATAGAGGGGAAGCGGGAAGTTCTCGTCGAGCGGTATCTTCACGCGGCCTTGACCGCGGGAGGCAGATGCGCCGCCACGTGGGCGGCATAGCGCAGCGCGGTCAGGACCTGTTCGCGGCTCAGGCTGCAGTCGCGTTCCACATCCGCGTAGCTCTCACCGGCGCCCAGCGCCGCGACCACCGTCGCGACATCCGTGCGCGTGCCCGCGATGCATGGCTTGCCGAACCGAACCCCCGCGTCCACCGAAACACCCGGGAAAACTTCCATCGTTCACCTCCTTGGCGCCGTGCCCCGCCGTGAATCATACGGCAACGCCCGCTTTCCCCGATGCCGCGCGGAAGCACATTGCCGGGATCCGTCCCCGCGAACGCTTTGCGGGAGATATTCGCGAGCACCACCCATAGCACCTAAGCCCGCAGCACGCTGAACGACCGGAACAGTTCCATCGGCAGCGGAACCTCCAGCTTCCAGTGCACGGTCATCGGCCGGTCGCCCTCGATATGCACCTTGGTGGCGGGGCCCAGCGCGCGGTACGCCGCATCCTTCCTCTCCCTGACGAACAGGAAAAAGCGCCAGCCGTTCTGCGGGCTTTCCATGTATCGCCGTCCCGCCGGCGTGTCCGGGCCTGCGTTGTTTTGCGTCTGCCAATGGAAGAGCTCAGGGCTGATGGCGTAATCGTGGTAAGAGATGCGGGCGTGGTAGCCCTCGGTCTTGTCGAGCGTCACGAATAACAGCTCGATCTTCGTCGCCTCGATTGCCAGTTTCCCCTCCCGGTGCAGCGTCCGCCTCGATTCAGTGAACCACCCAACCGCGGTCAGGACCTCGCGGATCTCATAGCGCCCGTAGAGAAGCAGCGGCCACTCCTCCGGCAGACCAGGAATGTGGCGTGCCGGCAGTTCCGTGCGTGCGGCCAGCAATTCCGATAGTTCGCCAAGCTCCTGCCTCAGGAATCGCTGTGCGTCCAGCCGCTCCAGAAACTCCCTGCCGCTCATCCTGTCGGTGATACGCGGGAAGAGCTGATAGGCCAGCATCTGGATACGCCGTTGCTCCCTCCCGTTCAGCTCGTTCCACGCCTGCGCACCTCTCTCGGTCAGGAGGCGCCAAAGCTTGAGTGCCTGCGGATCGTTGCTGTGGAGCAGGTCCGCGAAGCGGCGGCCAAGGTAGGCCTCCTCGTCCGAAGGATCGCCCGGGAGAAGTCCGGCGCTTCGGCGAAGGGCTGTCCAACCTCCGGCCGCATTCGCACGGTAGATGTCTGAGAGATCCAGCGCCTGATCGTTGAGGAAGCTCGTCAGCGTTACGTTCTCGTGGTTCGCCGCATAGCCTTGCAACTCGCGTGTCAGCCGCGGCCAGGTCTGACGGGCGATGGACTTGAGGCTCGCCAGCACCCGCTCGCCCGCGACACGATCGAACGCGATGTGACAGCCGGGCGGCAAGGTGGGAAAGCCGTGCTCAAGCTCCTCGATCAGGCGCCGCTTCGGCAGCCCGGTCATCACCTGCAGGAGCTGATCGAAGCGGAACTGCTCCCGGTAGCGCCCGACGAAGTCGAGGACGAGGCAGGATTCCTTGCCCTGCGCGAGGCGCAGGCCGCGCCCGAGTTGTTGCTCGAAGAGCACAGGGCTTTGAGTCGGTCGTAGAAGCAGCAGAGTGTTCACGTCCGGCAGGTCGACGCCTTCGTTGTAGAGATCGCAGGTGCAGACGATCTGGATCTCTCCGCGCGCCAGCCTGCCGGGAATGCGTTGCCGCACGTCCCTGTCCGTCCCGCCGGTAACCGACTCTGCCGTGTACCCAGCAGCCCTGAACTGTTCGGCCGTGAACTCGGCGTGTCGCACGCTCACACAGAACGCGAGCGCGCGAATTGCCTTTACCTCCGAGGAGTACTTCTGCACCGACTGGATCACCAGCCGCGCCCGGATGTGGTCGCCCGAAATCACGCGATCGAGGTCCGCCAGTTCCCCTGCCCCATTCCATCGCACGTCCATCAGATCCGTCTCGTCGGCGGTGCCGTAGTATTCGAACGGCGCGAGGAGTTGCTGGTCGAGTGCGTGCCAGAGCCTCAACTCGACCGCCGGCCGGTGGTCGGGCCGCGGATCGAAGTACTCGGCGATCGGCTTTCCGTCCGCGCGCAACGGCGTCGCCGTCAGGCCAAGCAGGAACTTCGGCCTCACGCCTCGCGCGAAAGCGTCGAACGATTGCGCGGGAAGGTGATGGCATTCGTCGATGACCACGGTATGCCAGTAGTCCGGCCCGAAACGCTCAAGGAGCCCCGCGGAGCCAACGCTTTGGATCGTGGCGAAGAGGTGATCCCATGAGCTTGGTTCGCGTCCTTCTGCGAGAACTTCCCCGAAATCCGGCGAGCGTAACGCCTGCCGGTAGGTCGCCATCGCCTGGCGCAAGATCTCGACCCGGTGCGCGACGAAGAGCAGGCGCGGCTGTCCGCGTTGCGTCTGGCAGAGCGCGCGGTAGTCGAGCGCCGCCACGACGGTCTTTCCCGTGCCCGTAGCAGCAACGAGCAGACTGCGCGTCCGCCCTAGCTCACGTTCGCGGGCAAGTCGATTCAGCATCTCGGCCTGGTAAGCCTTCGGCGTGAGGTCGAAGAAGACTGTCTCGCCTGCGTCCTGGCCCCGCGCTTCCTCGGAGAGCGCGGCGGAGAGCCGCCGAAGATCCGCTTCGCTATTCGGATCGAAGAGTTCGAACTCCGGGTCGTTCCACAGCGACTCGAACTGCGCCTGCGCCGCCACGTATAGATCGGCCTGCGCCGCCTGGGTGAACTTCACCGTCCACTCCAGTCCACCGATCAACGCGGCATTAGAGATATTGGCGCTGCCGACGAAGGCCGTGCCGAACCCTGTCGCGCGGTGAAAGAGCCACGCCTTGGCGTGCAGGCGCGTGCGCCGGGTGTCGTAGGAAACCTTCACCGTCACGCCCGGAAGGCTGGCCAGCGCTCGCACCGCGCGCGCCTCCGTGGCACCCATGTACGTTGTAGTCAGAATGCGTACCCGCCGGCGCGGCACGCCGTCGGCGCCGGTGACGCCTCCAGCCTCGAATCGGTCCATGAGCTTGCGCACCCCGCTCCACTTGATGAACGAAACGAGGATGTCCACCTCGTCCGCCGAGTCGAGCTCCGCGCGCAGATCGGCAAGAAGCGACGGATCTGCGCGTCCTGCGGTGAACAGCCAGGGCCGCAGCACTCCGGTCGCGGGTGGAACAAACGGCGCCGACTGCCGATGAATCGAGCGAAGGGTACTGAGCGGACTCGGCCAGCTCGGAAGATCGGCAGCCCGATACTCCTTTCGCAGCAACCCCAGGAGACCGGCGATCACAGCCATCTGCGCCTGCTCGCGCGGCGTGCCGGCCTCGTCTGGCTCTACCTCATCTAGGATCTCGACCAGGATCTTGACGAACGCCTCCGCTAGGCGGGCGGCACGTTCGTCCGCCGGCAGAGTCTCGACGCTTGCCTGTTTAGCATCGAGGAGCGCGCTCAGCTCGGTAGTGAGCCGATCGTCAACAAGGCGGTCGTAAAGACCTTCGCGCATCAGCTCGGCATCCCGAAAGGGGATCTCCAACCCCGGCCGAGGTGCTCAAACCGTTCGCCCCCGAGCCATACCAGACCTCCTGAGCGCTCCACCTGCTCGTAGGACCACGCGGCGACATGCCGGCTAGTTTCCACATCGTGCAGCATGCGTGCTTCGGAGAAGATCCGGTCGAGCTCGATCCTTCGTGTTGCGTTCCTTTCCAGCCATCGCTCGAGGTACGGCACCCCCGCCAACAGGTCAGCCTTACGGCTGTTGCACGTGTCGTGCGCAAGGACGAAGTTATGCCCGAGATCGCGCGGATAGCGCACCCAAGGAACGAAATGATCGACGTGCCCGCCGGCCGGGATACCGCGCCCGCAATAGAAGCATCTTCCAGTCTGGATCTCCAGCAGACCGCCCGTGAGTCGGGCGAGCGCGCCGCGCTCCGCTCCAAAGAGAAACTCCGCCACATCGCCGCCTTGTCCGATCAGCTCCTGGTTGATCGGAAGCTGCTGGACCATGCGCAGCCACGCGAGCTGCACCAGCGCTTGGACGACGGGAAACTGTGCCTTGAAGCAAGCGGCTACGCCGGGCTTCAGGATGATCGCGCCATTCAGGAGACGGTTGGAATAGAAGCATTCAAGCAGTTCGTTCCCGACCCGCTGCAAGCGCCAGAGAGGCTGCTCGAGGAGCAAGGTTTTCGTGCCACGCACCAGCGAGCGCCAGCGCGGCATGCGCCGGGCGTCTGCGAGCTTCCCCACCCTCTCACGGATTGCCATGAGCCGTGTTAACAAGGACGCCTGGTTGCCGGTTGCTTGCACGAGCGTACGCCGAGGCCTGAATGGCGCCGCCTGGCGCCAATAGATCTCGATGAACCGCTCGGCAATGTCTTCGAGCGGCAGTTCCAGGCGCCCGTCTGCGGTTGGCGTGCGCTCTATGCTCAAGTCCGCAAGCACGCGGATGAGTGCGTACTTGTAGGTTGCGACGAACGACCCCGCGTTGAGGATGCGCTGCAGATTGCCGAGGAACTCAAGCTGGGTCTGCGCTGACGGCGTTATCTGCGCGACCAATAGTCCGCCTTCTCGGGAAAGATCCAGCGCACGCCGCCTCGCGGATCCGGATTGTCGCCGACATAGCGAGGAATCAGGTGGATGTGGAGATGCATCACTGTCTGTCCCGCGGTCTTTCCGTCGTTAATACCGATGTTGAAGCCGGCCGGACTGTAGCGGGCTATCAGCTCGCTGCGACACCAATCGAGCAGCGAGAAAAGCTCACTTCTCTCCTGCACCGTAGTTTCGAAAAAGGACGCGATATGGCGCTTCGGAATCACCAACGTGTGACCAGGCGAGACGGGATAGCCGTCGGCGAAGGCGAGGCAAAGTTCCCCACGCTTCTGGATGCGCTCCGGCGCGAGTTCGCAGAATTGGCAAGTGCTCAACCGTCAGATCTCAAGAGGGCGCAGCTTGAATGACAGCTCATACTCAAAAAGTCGCACGTTTCCTATCTGGGATGCCGCTAGTTTGAGATCCTCTGTGATGTCGTTGGCGACGATCACTCCTCGCACCGACTTCCCTGCTGCCAAATTCTTCTGCACCCATCCCATGTACCGAAGCAGCTGCCCGATGGTTCTCTCGTGTCCGCGCGAAACTTTCAATTCGATGACCACGAAGTCGCCCGATCTGCTGACGGCCAGTATGTCAATGAACCGACCGCCTACCGGGAATTCGATGCCCACGAACTCCTCATCTTTGTAGAGCACAAGACCCGGTTCAACCACAGCAAGGTTCTTGCTCAAATAATTGCGAAGATCGCGCTCGAAGGCGAAGGCCTGAGCGGCAGCAGCCTCCTCTACTTCGTCCTCTTCAACATCGTCTTTAGCCACCGGCAAAGTCGCCCTCTGTTCCGTCAACTGGTCGCGATAGAACGGCGCGGGATCAGTGTCTGGCACCCATAGTCGAAACTTCCCTGGGCCAACCTTAAAGAACAGGTCGTGCTCCGACCCCGGTCGTATGTTTGGATGATGCTTTCGCACCGTCGAGTTGACCGCCATACCTTCAACGTGCATTTGCACCGTCGTGGATCTAACTTTGGGATAGCGCGCAGCAAACCAACCAACAGCATCGCTTTTGTCGAATACCTGACCGGGTTTCAAGCGCTCCTTTGCGAACTCTCGCATCAGAATCTTTGTAGGTTGTTCGTAGATGGCCATTGTGTGTTCACTTGCAGTTGTTGAATCCCCGCCTTCGCGGAGACGACAGGCCTTACTTCGGCGCGGTTTCGGCCAACTTTCTCAACTCGAATTCCTCACAGCTTCCACCACAGTCATGTCCTGCTTTCTGGGCATCTCCCGCTCTCCTGTAGTACACCCCCGCCACCTCCCCCAACCCCAACCCCTTCGCCGCCTCCCCCAGCAGGAAGTAGCTCAAGTCATTCAAGTACCCCACATTCATCACCGAAACCGCCAAATCCCGCCAGGCCTTCTTGTCATGCATCGCCTTCCAGTCGCCCTTCCTGTTGGTATACGCGAAGAAACAAGCAAACCGGCACTCGAACACCACCTCCCCCTTCTTGAACTTCTCGAACTGGGGACCGAGGAACGTCATGGTGTCAGCCTCGCCGGCGGCCTTGTCCGCATACGCCTGCCGCGCGGCGGCATCCCCACCCCCAAGAAAACTCGGCACGCCCTCCGTAGGCTTCCCGGCCTTCGCCAACTGGTAAAGGTGATCCACCTTCGGCACCAGCGCCGACAGGTTCTGGATGCGCGTCTCGTTCGACGGATGGGTAGACAGGAACTGCGGGGTCGAGAACTTCTTCTCCTTCTGCATCTTCTCCCACAGGCTTACCGCGGCGCGCGGATCAAATCCGGCACGGGCCGCAAGCTCGATGCCGATCTGGTCGGCCTCCTCCTCGCCCTCGCGGCTGTTGGGCAGGGTGATGGCGAGCGCAGCCGCACTGGACAGGGCATCCGCATTGCGCCCGAAGCTGTTGGGGTCGTTCCGCGAGGCGAGCAGCGCCGAGAGCACCAGGGCGCCGACCTGGGCGGTGTAGGCCACCGACATGTGCTCGCGCGTGTGGCTGGCGAGGGCATGCCCGATCTCATGCCCCATGATCGCGGCGACCTCGTCGTCGGTGATGTTCAGCTTCTCCCAGAAGCCGGTGTAGATGGCCATCTTGCCGCCGGCCATGCAGAACGCGTTGATCACCTTGGGATCGTTGATCACCTCGACCCGCCAGTCCCAGGTGGCGGAATCCGGCCGGAAGCGCACCGCCTGCGCGATCAGCTTGTCGGTGATCTCCTTCACGCGCTCGGCGCGCGCGGTGCCGGTCTCGACCTTGCCCTTCTTGGACAGGCCGCCAATCATGCTGCTGTACGCCCTGGCCGACCCGGAGATGGCGTGGTCCTCGGAGACGAGCATGAACTGGCTGCGCCCGGTGAGCGTGCTCGTGGCGCAACCCGAGAGCACGGCCGCGGCCAGCAGCAGCCAGGCAAAGCGAGCGGCGCGACCGGCCAGACAGCCCATGGACCTCCCCCAAGGTTGAACCCCGAAGTTACCGCAACAATGTGCGCGGCCCCTACTGCACTGCGGCAGGCGCGATCTCGGATTCCGATCGTTCGGGCGCGGTGCGGGCCGGCGGGCACGCCCCCTGGGGCGGAAAATGTTACCGATCGTGCACATTCTCGGGGCCAGTGTGCCCCGCGGCGGGCTCAAGGGGAGAGCCTGGCCTTACGGCCGCCAGATCCTCACCGGCCGGGAACGGCGGATGGCGCCGTCGTGCGTGGCGAGCGGCAGGATCTCCAGGGCCCCGGCGGAAGTGGCGGCGCGCAGCCAGGTTTCGAACGGATACAGCAGTTGCAGGCGCCCGCGGGAGGCCGCAATTTGCCGACCGACGCGGGATGTTTGATCGATGCCTACTTTTTTCCGTAGGCGGCGTCGTGGTCTGCAGCGATCGACAGGAAGCGCAACAGGTTCCCGTCTCGGTAAGCAGTCGCCCTTCTGGACTGAGTGATGCGCAGGGTGTAGATCGCGTCGATGCCCTGCGGCGGTTTGACACTGACGACCTTTTCCCACTTCAGACCTTGGTCCCGGTAAAGCTGCTCCCAGGTCAATTGACGCAACTTCCGAAGCGTATTGATAACGCGACTGCTTTCCGATTTGTCCAGCGCCAGCCAGTTCTCCTGGAAGACTTCGTTATTGAGATCGAGCTGAACCCTTCTTGCTTGTTCTGTGTCCGCCATCCTCTAGTCTCTTGAGCGTTGCATCCAGGTCGGACTCTTTGGCGGGATTGCGTTGAGCCCACTCCAGGGCGCGCGCCAGATCCTCCCTGGCTTTCGGTTGGTGCAGCCAGCGCTCGTTATCCGGCACGACAAGGGCTGTCCGGACGAGCCAAACCCCCGGCTCTTGCTCCTCAACAAGAACCTGCCGTCCAGCAAACTCCTTGCCGAGCGAAATCTGTCCATTCGAGCCGACGACCTTTACGCTGGTCTTGCCAACACCGGTTTCCATTTTTCATAGCGCGCTCGCTCAGAGTGGTCCTTGTCCGCGCGCCCGAGAATATAAAGTTGGTGCCTTGTTAAGGCACGAACGCACTATAGCACGAAGGCAGGGTTCCAGCAAAGGAGACGGCAGTGAAACTTCTTTTCTGTCCCCGCGCCCGGGCCGCGCATGCACGGCGCGCGCACGGCGGCCGCGACCGCAAAATGTTACCGATCGTGCACATTTCCGGGCGCCGCGGCGCGCCCCCGCGCGCCTCAGCCCTCCACCTCCGCGCTTCGATTCACGCCCCGCGCCGCCCCCGCCCCCCGCAGCGGCCGCAGGTTGCGCTGGTCCGCCAGCAGTTGCAACCCGCCCCAGGTGGGCGCGGGGCTGCCGGGCCGGATGCCGAGCATGAACGGCTCCCCGTCCACGCGCTCGATGACGTAGGCAAACGCGAGCCCGTCCCCGGGCATCGGCCCGGCGACCTCGACGATGCGCACCAGGTGGCCGTCGTTGATGAGCGGGGCGCGGGTATGGCATGTGACGGCGAACTCGCCGCGCTGGAATCGCTTCATGGAGAACCTCCTTGCTCAAGTGTCCATCGTCCGGGGCTCACCCGGTGAGCCCGCCCGCGCGTGCCAGCCGCCCATCAGGCAGCCCTCCTCCTGCGCGAAGGCGATGCCCGCGCAGGGCTGCAAAGGGCCGATGAAGGCGTCGCCCAGCGCCACGTCGCGGCCGGGACGAAGCCCCATTGCGGCGAGCACGTCCAGGAACGCCCAGGCCTCGGCGCTCGCCATGAAAGCGAACGCGAGGAGGCGAGCATCCTCGTCCCCGTGCCGGAAATCGCGCGCGAACGCTTCCTCGCCTCCCGGATAGGCGCGGCGCAGCGCGGATTTCTTCACCAGGACAGTCAGGCACGCGATCCGTATGCTCATTCCCGCTCCCCCAGCGCGTCCTCGACCTGCTGCAGCAGCCAGGCGCGCAGGCGTGCCCTGTCCGGCGAGCCGCGGTACGCGCGGCGCGCGCGGCCGAACGCGCCTTCCTGCACAACCGGCGGCGGGCCCCAGACCTCGTCGCAGCAAAGGCGCTTGCCGTTCGCGGCGAGCGCGGCGCTCGCCTTGCCCGGGAACACGGTCGCGAAACGGATCGTTTGCCCCTGGAAAGTTCCCTCGGCCCGGTGCATGCCGGTGGGCAGGCACCCGCGCTCGCGCAGCCAGGCTTTCACGTATTGCTGCACGACCGAGCGGTGCACGGCGCAACCCATCGCGCCGCCGATGCCCTGGGTGCTGAAGCGGCCGAGCGCCGCCCAGTCGTTGATGAGCGCCTCAGGCATGGACATCCTCCCTGTGCGGCGTGCCGACGCCCGACGGACGGTCGCGCAGCGGGCGCAGCTTGGACTGGTCGGCGATGTCCACCGCGCCCGGCCGGGCCAGGACGGGCATGCCGTCCCTGCCGGGCACGGCGAACGATCCCCCGTCCAGGCGCTCGATCCGGTAGCAGAACCGCGCGCGGAACTTCGGCATCGGCCCGATCACGCCGGTGATCAGGACCAGGTGGCCGTTGTTGAACTGCGGCCAGCGCGAATTGCAGGTGATGGCGAGCTCGCCGATGGCAAAGCGTTTCATGCTTGCGTTTCCTCCGTGTCGTTGGATGCGGGAACCGGCGCCAGCGCGGCGCATCGCGCCGCGATCTCGCGCGCCGCGTTGACGGCGCTGGGCGCAGGGTCCGCGTTGGCGAGCCCCTTGACGTCGAACAGCGCCCAACCCTGCTCAGTGCGATGCACTGCGGCGGTCGCCAACCGCCTGCCGCTGTGCGCCTCCCGCAGCGAGAAGAACCGCATTTCGTTGGCGGCGCAGCTCGCGCGGTAGCGCCCGGCGCAATGACGCATGGCGGCGCCCTCCCGCGCGAGCTCGCGCGCGTCGCGGATCTCCACCGCCTCGACCGGGCCGGCCTGCACCGTGCCCAGCAGGGGCTGCCAGCGCCCCGAGGATGCGGAGCGCAGCGTTCGCCCGCCGCGCCGCAGCGCCTCGTCGAAGCGCGCCCGCCAGAGCCGGCGCCGCTCAAGGAAGGCGCGGAAGCGCACCTCGTCCGGCGCGTCGTCGCCGTCCTCTATCACCGCCGCCAGCAGCTCGCGCTGCAGGGCGGGCGGCAGCGGTCGCGCGTAGCCCATCGCCTCCTGCAGGCGCAGCCCGGCGGCGAGCGTGCGCAGCTCGCGGGCCGGGCCGGGCATGAGGCCGGCGAACGCGCTGCGGGGATGGCCGCAGAGCCAGCGCCAGGCGGCGGCGCCAACGCCCAGCTCCCGCAGCGCGTGACGCAGCGCCTGCAGCGGCTCGCGCCCCCGCATCGGCACGCCGGAGCGCAAGGCAAGGGCGTAGAGCCAGAACAGGCGCGGGCTGTCCGCCAGCACGGCGCGCAGTTCCTCCTCGTGCCGCCAGGCGAAGCCCAGCTGGTCGCTGGTGAGGAGAAGTCCTTCGCGCGGCGATCTGGAGCGCAGCGCCAGCTCGATGATCTCCCGGCCTACCCCGAGCGCGTCGCGCAGCTGGGCGTGGATCCGGCGCGGCGCTCCGCTATCGCGCAGCAGCGCTTCGATTCCGAGCAGCGCGGCCTGCTTGAGTTCGCCCCACTGTTCCCACTCCTGCGAATGCGAGCCGTCCTCGCACATGAAGAACAGGGCGCGCAGCGAGCGCGCGTGTGCGATCGCGGGCACCCTGGCCTGCAGCCAGTGCCGCGACCAGGCCGTCCGGGACAGGCGCCGGTCGGCCTTCAGCGGGACCAGCGCTTCCCATCCTCCCGCGGGCGCCCAGGCGCGGCGCCGGAAGCGCTCGCCGAGGCGCATGCGCGGAACGATTTCGAACACCTCGACCGCGCGGGCGCGCGGGTCGACGACGTAGCGCAGCGTTCCGGCGACGGTCACGATGCGCCTGCCGCGCTCCAGTTCCAGCTCCACGCCGCGCGCGAGGTCGGCGCGGCAGCGCGCCAGGATGCAGTCGAGCAGCCGCTCCCGGCGGGCGGCGAGATACTTTGCGGTGAATGGCATTGGCAAACCTCCTTTCCCGTTGCAAGGTTGATGTAGCGTCCTGTTGCGTGTTGCATGCGGGTCGGTAGTGCAACCCTCCCGCTGTCCGGTTGTGAAAGAGCGGGCGCACTCCCGCGAGGGAGCCGGCAGGGCGCGCAGGGCCCCGCCGCCTGCGGGCGCAACTTGCCCGCAGGGCGCAAACATGAAATTCCGGCTACGCCGTCAGATCGGCGGGGGTAATGCGGGACGTGCGGGTGCTGCGGGTGCTGCGGGTATTGCCAAGGATGCGCTCATCGCCATGCCCTCCGGTTCGGTTGCCGAACGGCCCCGGGGAAGATCCCGGAGGGCCGCCGCTTTAGCAGAATTTGTGGATCGCCCTGCAAGTTGACGCTTAAATCGGCGATGCCCGCATTATCTCATCCTGCGAGGCTCACCAGAAGAGCCTGCACGCGCGCAATCTCCCCCCATGCCCACCCACCTCCCCCCGCTCCTCGCCGAGCGCTCCGCCCCCGGCGCCAGCACCAGGGTCATCGAGCTCTTCGCCTTCCTGCACGATTCCTGCCGCCACGACGACGTGGCCTGCACCCACCACTCCAGCGGCCTGACCGAGGCCGGGCTCACGGTGCAGATCTGCTCAGGACGCGGACCGCCTCGACCTGGGCCGCGTCGCAACGTGGGATACGCGCCCGGACCCGGAGCGCCTGTGCACGAGGGCGGCGAAGGATGGAGAGCTGATCGAGTGGGCGTACCGGCGGAGCCTGCAAGAGAAGTAACGTCATCCCATGGCCAGCTGAGGCGTTGGTGAAGGGGAGTCGGCAGCACCGACTATTCCCTTGACGGCATATTCCTCAAAGGCTATATTGCATGGCGCAGTGGGAGGTCGAATACACGGACGAATTTGGCGCCTGGTGGGACGTGTTGACCGAGGCCCAGCAGGTCTCCGTCTTCGCTTCAGTGGGTTTGCTGCGAATACACGGCCCCCAGCTCGGCCATCCGTACAGCTCCGGTATCGGAAGTTCGAAGCACCCACGCATGCGGGAGCTTCGGATCCAGCACAAGGGACGTCCAATTCGCGTCCTGTATGCGTTCGATCCGCGGCGTACGGCGATCCTGTTGATCGGCGGAGACAAGACCGGCAACCATCGCTGGTATGAAGAGTTCGTACCGCTGGCGGACCGGCTTTACGACGAGCATATTGCCGAACTGGGAAAGGAAGGTTTGATCGACGATGGCTAGAAAATTCAGCGAACTGACAGCGAAGATGTCCCCGGCGGCACAAGCACGCGCAAAGGCCCGCACGGAAGCGATGCTTGCCGAAATGCCGCTCCAGGAATTGCGCCACGCCCGCGGCCTGTCGCAGGAAACGCTGGCCGCCACGCTGAACGTGCGCCAGGCGAGCATCTCGAAGCTCGAGCGCCGCACGGACATGTACATCAGCACCCTGCGCTCGCACATCCGCGCCATGGGCGGCGAGCTGGAAATCGTCGCGCGGTTCCCGGATGGAGACGTGAAGATCTCGAACTTCGCGGAAGTCGCGGCGCGGGAGTAGCGCCGGCAGGGCGTGCCGTCAGGGCCTGCAGCGCCCCGCGATGTAACCGATCGTGCACATTTGCCCTAGCCGCGAGGGCCGGAAATCGTGGACTGTCCCTGATTTTCGATCCCGCTCTCGTCCTTCAACCCCACCCCGGTAAGCCCCCGCGCCAAACCCGCGGCCACCAGCCAATCCACGCGCCGCGCGGCGGCGTCGTAGCCCAGGCCCTGCGGCCGGATGTTGGAGACGCAATTGCGTTCCGCATCCAACCGCCCCGCCCGCGGCGCCCAGGTGAGGTACGCGCCCAGGCTGTCGGGCGATGAGAGGCCCGGCCGCTCGCCGATCAGCACCACGACCAGCTTCGCGCCCATGGCCGCGCCGATGCCGTCGCCCAGCGCGACGCGGCCCTGCAGGGCCACCACGCAGCCCGCGCCGGCCCAGCGCTGCGGCGCGAGCGCGATCAAGGCACTGAGCAACGGCACGGCGTGCCGCTCCACCGCCAGCGCCGACAAGCCGTCGGCGACAACGAGGCCGATGTCATTTCCACACTTTGGAATTGCCTGGCCGTCCGCGAGCCGCCGCCCCAGGTCCGGCCGCCGCAGGTAAGTCGCGCGATCGGGCGCGGCGCTGTGCACCACGGAAGGCGAGAGCCCCAGGCGCCGCAATCCCTCCACCACCGGCGCGACATCCAGCGCCCGATGCACCGCATCCCGCGCCCGCGCATGCGCGAGGCCGAAGCCGAGCAGTTCCGCGGTCGGCACCCCGCTCCCCGCGCGCCCGAGGCCGAGGCGCGCCGGCGTGAGCTGCCGCAGGGAAAACCAGAGGGCGGGAACGGCAGGCGGCCGGACCACGGGGTTGCGCGGCTAGCGTGCCGCCAGAAGCGACTTCACTTCATCGAGAAGACGGGGAAGCTCGTTCTGCACCACGCTCCAGACGGTTTCATGCTTGACCAGGCTGTAGCCGTGGACCAGCACATTGCGGAAGGCGATGATGCGGGCGTAGTCGGAGATCCGCGCCGCGGTCGGGGGATCCCGGTCCGCAAGCCGTCGCATCGCTTCGCC
>JALHLN010000007.1:16115-32915 GCA_022844545.1 Burkholderiales bacterium
TCGTGGAACGACGTGCTCTGGTAGTTGAGCATGACGTCGTCCGCCCCCGGCACGCCCATGATGTAGGTCACCCCCGCCGTGCCGAGCAACGTCAACAGGGTGTCCATGTCGTCCTGGTCGGCCTCGGCGTGGTTGGTGTAGCAGACGTCCACGCCCAGGGGGACGCCCAAGAGCTTGCCGCAGAAGTGGTCCTCCAGCCCGGCGCGCACGATCTGCTTGCCGTCGTACAGGTACTCAGGGCCGATGAAGCCGACCACGGTGTTCACGAGCAGCGGATCAAAAGCGCGCGCGAGGCCGTAGGCGCGGGCCTCCAGCGTCTGCTGGTCGCAGCCGTGGTGCGCGTTGGCCGAGAGCGCGCTGCCCTGCCCGGTCTCGAAGTACATGACATTCGAGCCCAGCGTGCCGCGCTTCAGCGACCGCGCCGCGTCCAGCGCCTCGCGCAGCAAGGCCTGCGACACGCCGAAGCTCTCGTTGGTCTTCTGCGTGCCGCCGATGGACTGGAAGACGAGATCCACCGGCGCGCCGCGCGAGATCGCCTCGATCTGCCCGGTGACGTGGGTGAGGACGCAGGACTGGGTGGGAATGTCGAAGCGGCGGATGAGCTCGTCCATCATGCGCCACAGCGGCAGGAACGCGGACAAGCCGTCGCCCGCCGGGTTGATGCCGATCACCGCGTCGCCGCAGCCGTAGGCGAGGCCCTCGAGCATGGAGGCCGCGATGCCCCTGGCGTCGTCGGTGGGATGGTTGGGCTGGATGCGCACCGAGAGGCGTCCCGGCAGGCCGAGGGTGTTCCTGAATCGGGTCACCACGCGGCACTTGCGCGCGACTGAGATCAGGTCCTGGTTGCGCATGAGCTTGGACACCGCGGCGGCCATTTCGGGCGTGAGGCCGCGGGCCAGGGAGGTGACGGATTCGGGAGCGGCCTCGAGCAGCCACTCGCGGAACTCGCCCACGGTGAGCGAAGACACCGGCGCGAAGGCGGCGCGGTCGTGGGAATCCAGGATGAGGCGCGTGACGTCGTCGGCTTCGTAGGGGACGACGGATTCGGAGAGGAACGCGGCGAGCGGCAGGTCGGCCAGCGCCAGGCGCGCCGCCATGCGTTCCTCGGCCGACTGCGCCGCCACCCCCGCCAGCACGTCGCCCGAGCGCAAGGGCGACGCTCGCGCGAGCAGCGTCTTCAGGTCCGGGAAGCGCCAGGTGACGGCGTCGAGGGTGTGGGCGAAGGGCATGGCGGGGGAGGGTACACCGCGCCACGAGGAACCCGGAACCTAGCCCTGCGCGAGCAGCTCCGCCACTTTCTTCCGAAGCGCGCCAAGGTGGTTCTCGATCACGCCCCAGACGATCTTGTCGTCGACCGAGGCGTAGCCATGGATCAGGATGTTGCGGAAAGCAATGATCGTGGCGTGGTCCGGCACGCTCGCTGCCAACACCGGCTCCTCCTTGGCCAGCCTCGCCAGCGCCTCGCCGATGATCCCGAACTGGCGTTCCACCGCCGACCGGAGCATCTCGTCGGCCAGATACTGCTCGAACTGCCTGCCGGAGCAAAAGCGATCGATGCGGTCTGCCGCGACCTGGATGTCCGTGAGGTACTTCTGCGCCTCAGGCCGCATAGAGCAAGGCTTTCTCCTGCTCCACGCGCTGGCGGAAGAACGGGTTGGCCAGGCCCGGCGGCGTCACCAGGTCGACCGGCCGCGCAAACAGCGTCTCCAGCTGCTCGCGCAGGGCGAAGTACGCACGGGCGTAGTCCGACGGCGGCCGATCCCCCAGGTCCACCAGGAAGTCCAGGTCCCTGGGCGTGGCGCTGCGCGTCCCGGAGCCGAACAGCTCGAGGCGGCGCACGCCAAGGCGAGCGCAGATCGCCGCGACTTCGGCGCGGCGGGATTCGACTTCGTCGAGATACGTGGCGCTCATTCAGGTTGCCCTTGGGCGTCATTCTAGACCCGCGGCCTTCCAGGGCGCGCTGGACCTCGAAATGTTACCGATCGTGCACATTTGACCCGGCCGCGCGGCCCCGGTCCAGCCGGAAAACGTGGACTGTCCCTGTTTTCCGCCTCCCTGCGCTATAATTCGGCCCTGCTGAGGAGCGCTGCATTCCCCCGTGCTCGCAACATGCGGGTGGATCAGGCTCAGCTAAATAAAACGGCGCTCGCATTGGAAACGATGCGGGCGCTTCGTTTTGGGGCCCCGCAAACCTAACCGGAGCCCGCAATGAACGCACCCGCAGTTGCCACATCGAAAACCTTCACCGACTACAAAGTGGCCGACCTGTCGCTTGCCGACTGGGGCCGCAGGGAAATCGCCATCGCCGAGTCCGAGATGCCGGCGCTGATGATGATCCGCAAGGAATACGCCAAGGCGCAGCCCCTGAAGGGCGCCCGCGTCACCGGCAGCCTGCACATGACCATCCAGACCGCGGTCCTGATCGAGACGCTGAAGGCGCTCGGCGCGGAGGTGCGCTGGGCGAGCTGCAACATCTTCTCGACGCAGGACCACGCCGCGGCTGCGATCGCGGCCGGCGGCACGCCGGTGTTCGCGGTCAAGGGCGAGACGCTGGACGACTACTGGGACTACACCCACCGCATCTTCGAGTTCGGCCAGCAGGGTCCCAACATGATCCTGGACGACGGCGGCGACGCCACGCTGCTCATGCACCTGGGCAAGCGCGCGGAGAAGGACGCTTCCGTCATCGCCAAGCCGGGCAGCGAGGAAGAGACGAGTCTGTTCAAGGCCATCAAGGCGAAGCTGGCCCAGTCGCCGGATTGGTATTCGCGCATGGCCAAGGACATCAAGGGCGTGACCGAGGAAACGACCACGGGCGTGCATCGCCTGTACGAGATGGCGAAGAAGAAGGAGCTGCTCTTCCCCGCCATCAACGTCAACGACTCGGTGACCAAGTCCAAGTTCGACAACCTCTATGGCTGCCGCGAGTCGCTGGTGGACGGCATCAAGCGCGCGACCGACGTCATGGTGGCGGGCAAGGTGGCGGTGGTGGCCGGCTACGGCGACGTCGGCAAGGGCTCGGCGCAGGCGCTGCGCGCGCTCTCGGCGCAGGTCTGGGTGACCGAGGTGGACCCGATCTGCGCCCTGCAGGCGGCGATGGAAGGCTACCGCGTGGTGACCATGGACTGGGCGGCGGACAAGGCCGACATCTTCGTCACCGCGACGGGCAACTACCACGTCATCACGCACGAGCACATGAAGAAGATGAAGGACCAGGCCATCGTGTGCAACATCGGCCACTTCGACAACGAAATCGAGGTCGCGTCGCTCTCCCAGTACAAGTGGGAAGAGATCAAGCCACAGGTGGACCACGTCATCTTTCCGGACGGGAAAAGGATCATCCTGCTGGCGAAAGGGCGCCTGGTGAACCTGGGCTGCGGCACCGGGCACCCCAGCTACGTCATGAGCTCCTCATTCGCCAACCAGACCATCGCCCAGATCGAACTGTTCGGGAACACGGCGAAGTATCCGGTGGGCGTCTACACCCTGCCCAAGCACCTGGACGAGAAAGTGGCGCGGCTGCAGCTGCAGAAGCTCAATGCCGAGCTGACCGAACTGTCCGACGAGCAGGCGAAGTACATCGGCGTGCCGAAGTCCGGCCCCTACAAGTCGGACCACTACCGGTACTAGGAAAAGAGGGACAGTCCACGATTTCCCGCGGGCTTCGCGGAGAAAAACGTGGACTGTCCCTGATTTCATGCTGAAGGACAGGCTCCAGGATCCGCGCCAGGCGGTGCTGCTGTACGGCACCACGCCGCCGCGCGCGGGTTCGACCGAGGACCAGGTCGCCGCGGCGGCGGACAAGCTCGCCGCGCGCCTGGAGCCGCTGCCGCTGGACGGCGTGGTGGTCTACGACATCCAGGATGAGTCGGGGAGAACGGCAACCCCCCGCCCCTTTGCATTCACGGGAACGGTGGACCCGCGCGGCTACTCGCGCCGCCTGGCGCAGCGCACCGGGCTGCCGGCGATCACCTACAAGTGCGTCGGCGCGCACGACGAGGCCGGCTGGCGCGCCTGGCTGGACGAGGCCGCGCGCGACTACGGCGTCGGCTTCCTCTCCATCGTCGGCCGGCCCACCTCTGGCGTGAAGTACCCGCTGACCTTGTCCAGGGCGATCCGCATCGCCGCCGCGCACCCGGCCGGGTTCGAGCTGGGCGGCGTGGTCATCGCCGAGCGCCACACCGGCGAGAGGAGCGAATCGGCGCGCATGCTGGCCAAGTCCATCGAGGGCTGCAGCTACTTCATCTCGCAGACGGTGTATTCGGCCGAGGCCACCGTGCGCCTGCTCGCGGATTACGCGCGCGACTGCCGCGGCGCGGGCGTGAAGCCGCGGCGCGTCATCCTCAGCTTCTCCCCCGCCGGGCGCGAGAAGACCATGGCGTTCCTGAAGTGGCTGGGCGTGGGCGTGCCGCCGGAGACCGAGCGCGCCATCCTGGGCGCGGCGAACCCGCTGGCCGAATCCATCGCCGTGTGCCGGCGCAACCTGCGCCGGATCCTCGAGCAGCCCTACGCCGGCGAGATCCCGCTCGGCGTGAGCGTGGAGAGCGTGTCCATCAACCGCGACGAGATCGACGCCAGCGTGGACCTGTTCCACGAGCTGCGCGAGGAACTCGCGCCCTAGAAGTTCTCGCGAAAGTAGATGTAGTTGTTGGGCTGGCTGCCGTAGATGCCGAAGCTGGCGCGGCCCTGCGGGTTGTCGTCGTAGGCGGCGCCGCTCCAGCTCCCGGTGAGGTAGGCCTGGTTGGCGGTCGTGGCGGCCGCGCTCGCCCCGCCCACCGTGGCGCAGAAGGTGCCCGCCGCCGCAGGGTTCAGCTGCGGGGTGAGCAGCACCGAGCCGGTGTTCCCGGCCCCGGGCGCGGCGAGATACAGCGTGGCCAGGCCCGAGGCCATGGTGGCGCTGGCGGCGGTGAACGCAGTCTCGCAGGCAACGAGGTTCGAGGGCGGCGTGAAGCTCATCGCCACGGTGTTGCGCGCCACGGTGGTGCAGCTGTCCTGGGTGTTGAGCGCGAACGCGCTGCCGTTCCAGAACTCGGTCCGGAATGGCACCGGCAGTACCGTGGTCAGCGATCCGGCCGCGTTGAGCAGCCGCAGCCGGCCGAAGCGGAATTCGCCCGAGACGCCCAGGTTCTTGCGGTCCATCACCGCGTTGTTGTCCACGTCCAGGTCGAGCGTGTTCATCGCCACGCCGTCGGCGTCCACCGGCGCGATGCCGAAGGCGGTCGCGCTGAACGGGCCGTCGGGGTTGTCCGGCGTGGCGCGGTTGACCGCCGTGGTGAGCACGATGCCGCTGGCGACGCCGTTCACCCAGCTCCCGGTGGGCGCGGTGCCGGTGTCCAGCCGCGCGCTGAGGTCGGTGGTGCCGCTCCTCGCCCCCAGCGACCAGTTGGCGAAGGTGGTCAGCCCCAGCTTGGCGTAGCTGCCGCTGTAGTTCTGCGTGGTGGCGTTCTGCGCGTTCTGCGCCGCGAGCGTGTAGGTCAGGCGCAGCGGCTCATCGAGGTACGTGAACGACGAGGCCGGCGCGCAGGCCGCGCCGTGCCGCGTTGCCAGCGTCGCCGCGCTCACCGCGAAGTGCCTGGGCCGGAAGCGCCCGACGTGGCCGTTCGCCGCGTCGGTGTCGTTCAGGCCGCTCGAGCCGGTGACGTTCACCCCCGCGCTGATGTAGTCGGCGACGTCGGCCCGCAGCCGGACGTTGCCCGCTTCGCTGTAGCACCAATCGGCCGCCGACGCGGTGCCGCCCGAGAGCGCGAGGGTGGCGGCGTTGTTGCAGCCCGCCGGGGTCGGCGCCCCTCGCGCAAGGGCGCCGTCGGCCACTCCCGGCAGGTTGCTTCCGGCCACCACCGCCACGGTCGCGGTGGCCGCGAAGCTGGGCGTCGAGCCGTTGTCGGTGATGTTGGCGTTCGCCAGCGGGTTGCCCGAGCCGTCGTCCTCGCCTGCGGCCCACCGGTAGGCGGTGACCGACAGGTTGAAGTTGTCCCCCGCGGCGGCGAGCACCGCGCTGGTGTGGTCCTTGGCCGAGGTGCCCTGCCCGGCGTCGACGAACAGGCCGAAGGGCCGCACCACG
The DNA here is from genome assembly GCA_022844545.1 of Burkholderiales bacterium. GTDB lineage: Bacteria > Pseudomonadota > Gammaproteobacteria > Burkholderiales > SG8-39 > RBG-16-66-20. The sequence goes on from JALHLN010000007.1 coordinate 22,177, forward strand.
AAGGCGTTGCTCGCGCCGAGGATGCTGGTCGCGGGCGGCGCATCCAGCGCGTGGCGCAGGAACAGCGTCATCTGCCCCGCATCGCCGTAGCGGAAGGCAAGCGGCGCCATGGCGTTGGCGTCGTTGCTGAAGTTGAGGTTGACCGGGGTGTAGGTTGCCGTCGCCTGCGTCACCGTGTTCGGGTTCTTGGCCACGTTGACCGGTGAACTCGCGTTGTCCAGCACCTGTAACTCGGTGCCCGCGAGGGCGCTGCAGGTGGCCGGGTTGTTGCACACCGCGGCGAACTCGATGGCGCGGGTCTGGTTCTGGAAGCGCGTGGTGCACACCCCGGCGCCGCCGTCCTCCACCGCCTGCACGAACAGGGTCTGGATGCCCGAGCCCTCGGTGTTCAGCTTGCCCGCGATCTGCGTGTTCACGCTCGCGCTGGAGGACCCGTTGGCGGTGATCCGCAGCACGCTGTTGGCGAAGCTCAGGGTCGGGTCCTCGCCCGCGTCCTCGCTGCGACCATTGGGGTCGCTCAGGTTCAGGTGCAGGCTGCCGGCGGTGTTGCGCCGCAGCCGCGCCTCGATGACGGTCTCGGTGCCGCTCCAGGTGTAGGTCGCCACGCCGTTGTTCGCGCCCGAGGGCGACCAGTTCGCCGGCGTGCCGGTGACCAGCGGCGAGAGCCACACCCCGTTGGCAGTCGAGGTGTTGAGCGTCAGGACCGTCCCGGCCGGCGGCGCCGACTCCAGGTGCCCGGGGTGGTGCGCGGTGATCCGCACCAGCGCCGGCTCGCAGGTGGCGAAGGCGGCGCCGCTGGGATAGGTCACGGCGTAGTGGGTGTACGCGGGCCGCAGGGCGAGGAGGTGGGCGATGCCGACGTCGTCGTTGCCGATCGCGATCGCGTTCTTGCTGCCGGTCGATGCGGCGGCGGACTGCAGGACGTGGTTCATCGACAGCGCCGCGCCGTTGGCGTTGGGTGGAGTCAGCGAGGCGACATCCACCGCCTCGCTCATGCCCACGGGCGGCGTCCAGGTGGAGCTGCTGAGGTAGGCGTGCGAGGACAGCAGCATCGCGTTCGGCACCGTGGTGACGATCGCGTCGGCGGCATGCTCGTCGCTGGAAGGCGTGGTGTTGCCGCCCTCGACGTTCACCGGCGAAGCCGACAGGGTGTCGACGCCGGAGAAGCTGGCGATGCCGCCGGCGGCGCCGGTGTGCGTGCCCGAGAAGGTCCAGGAGTAATGACTGGGCTCGGCTCCGGTGGCGGTGCGCCGGTAGGTCGCCATGCGCAGGGTGGCGCCGCCACCCTGCACCGTCTCGCGCACCAGCGTCCAGCCCGCCGGCACGGTGATCGCCGAGGCCGAGGGCCTCACCGCCACGGTGGCGATCATGACGTGGCCGGCAGCGGTGCCCGCCGGCACCGCGATGGTGAGCGCGCCCGCCGGGCGCAGCGCGACGATGTGGCCGATGTTGCTGGTGGCCCCGGCGGAGACGGTGGAGGTCTTCGCGGCCACCGCGCCGGCGGCGGCGATGAGCTGGGTGGACTGCGACACGGTGGCGCCGTTGATGCCGCCGGCCGAGTTCTGGTCGTAGCGCTCGGTCATGCCGGCCGGCGTCGAGTGGCTAGTGGCCCGCGAGCTCCCGGCCAGGGCGACGATCCAGGAGTTGGCCGCGAGCGTGGTGATGCCCGGGATGGTGATGGTGGCGCTGTTGTTCGCGGTCTGCACCGCCGAGGCGTCGATCGGGTTGCCGCCGGGGTCCACGTTGTCGTAGGAAACGATCCCGGCGGCGTTGCGGCGCGTGACGCCGTCCCAGGTGAAGGTGTAGTTCGCCGGCTCGCCGGCGGCCATGCGCTTCCAGAAGATCGCCTGCGTGAAGGGCCGGGTGCCGCCCGCGGTGTTCGCGGAACTGATCAACGCCCAGCCGGCGGGCGCGGAGATGGTGAAGCCGGTGCCGCGCACGGCGACCTGCGCGATCATCAGGCGGCCGGCCACCACGGCCCCCGGGCGGGTCACGGTGCGCGTGGTGGAGTTCCCGCCGCCGTGCTGGTCCGCGACGTACGCGATCGCGAGTTGGGCGGCCGCCGCGGCCTGGGCCGAGTTCACGAACGCGACCTGGGCGCCGGCGGCGAACGTCGCGCCCGCCAACGCGAGGAAGAACGCGAATCGAAGCAGGCCCATGGGCATCGCAACGCTACCCTAGCACCGGAGGCAACGGAAAGCCGTCAAATAATGCCGTGCGCCGGGACTGCCCGGTCCACCGCCCGACGCCCGGCGCCTCCCGGCAGTCGGCTAGAAGTTCTCGCGAAAGTAGATGTAGTTGTTGGGCTGGCTGCCGTAGATGCCGAAGCTGGCGCGGCCCGAGGGGTTGTCGTCGTGGCTGGTGTTCGGGTCCGCATCCGGGTCCGCGGCGTCGTTCCACCGTCCGGTGAGGTAGGCCTGGTTGGCGGTCGTGGCGGCCGCGCTCGCCCCGCCCACCGTGGCGCAGAAGGTGCCCGCCGCCGCAGGGTTCAGCTGCGGGGTGAGCAGCACCGAGCCGGTGTTCCCGGCCCCGGGCGCGGCGAGATACAGCGTGGCCAGGCCCGAGGCCATGGTGGCGCTGGCGGCGGTGAACGCAGTCTCGCAGGCAACGAGGTTCGAGGGCGGCGTGAAGCTCATCGCCACGGTGTTGCGCGCCACGGTGGTGCAGCTGTCCTGGGTGTTGAGCGCGAACGCGCTGCCGTTCCAGAACTCGGTCCGGAATGGCACCGGCAGTACCGTGGTCAGCGATCCGGCCGCGTTGAGCAGCCGCAGCCGGCCGAAGCGGAATTCGCCCGAGACGCCCAGGTTCTTGCGGTCCATCACCGCGTTGTTGTCCACGTCCAGGTCGAGCGTGTTCATCGCCACGCCGTCGGCGTCCACCGGCGCGATGCCGAAGGCGGTCGCGCTGAACGGGCCGTCGGGGTTGTCCGGCGTGGCGCGGTTGACCGCCGTGGTGAGCACGATGCCGCTGGCGACGCCGTTCACCCAGCTCCCGGTGGGCGCGGTGCCGGTGTCCAGCCGCGCGCTGAGGTCGGTGGTGCCGCTCCTCGCCCCCAGCGACCAGTTGGCGAAGGTGGTCAGCCCCAGCTTGGCGTAGCTGCCGCTGTAGTTCTGCGTGGTGGCGTTCTGCGCGTTCTGCGCCGCGAGCGTGTAGGTCAGGCGCAGCGGCTCATCGAGGTACGTGAACGACGAGGCCGGCGCGCAGGCCGCGCCGTGCCGCGTTGCCAGCGTCGCCGCGCTCACCGCGAAGTGCCTGGGCCGGAAGCGCCCGACGTGGCCCCCGGCCGGACCGGTGCCATCGAAGCCGCTGCTGCCGGCGATATCGGCATCGGCTGCGCCCAGGTAGTCGTCCGAAGCGGCGCCAAGCAGCACGTTGCCCGCCTCGCTGTAGCACCAGTCGGTGATGCTCGCCGCGCCCCCGGACCAGCTGCCCGCGGCCACGGTGCCCGCGCTGGCGCAATTGACCCCGCGCGTGATCGTCCCCGTGGCGATCCCGGGCAGGTTGCTCACCGCGCTCACCGACGCGGCGGCGGCGAAGTTGGGTGTCAGGCCGTTGGCGGTGATGTTCACCCCGCTGTCGGGCACGCCGTCGTTGTCGGCGTCCTGCCCCGCCGCCCAGCGGTAGGCGGCGACGGTCATGGTGAAGTTGTCCCCGGCGGCGGCCAGGACCGCCCCCGCGTCGGTCGAGCTGTGCGCGATCGGCGCGGCCGCGTTCGCGCCCCGGATCGCCAGGCCGAAGGGACGCACCACGAAGGCATTGGACGAGCCGCTCATCTCGAAGCCGGCGACGCCGGCATCCAGGTCGTAGCGCGCGTGCAGCGAGATCCGGCCCGCGTCCGGATAGTTGATCACGGTCGCCGCCTCCGAGTTGGCGTCGAAGGCAAGGGACACGCCGGTGTATGCGGCGGCCCCGGCGCCGCCGTTGTCCGCGCTGGTGGCGATGTTGTTCCCGTTCACCGCCACCTGCAGCCCCGCGCAACTGGCCGGGCTGTTGCACTCGGCGCCCAGCTCCACCGTGCGCGACTGGCTGGCGAACAGGCCGACGCAGGAGCCGGTGGCGGTGTCGGTGCGGATCGCCTGCAGGTTCACCGTCTTCGCGTTCCAGCCGGTGTTGGAGGGCTTGCCCGAGATCTGCGTCACGATCGTGGTGTTGCCGTCGGTGGCGTTGCGCAAGCGAAACCCGGCCTGCGCCATGGTGAACGAGGGGTTGTCCGCGGCGATGGCGCCGCCGGAGGTGTTGGAATAGCCCCCGCCGCTGGCGAGGAAATTGAAGCTCTCCGAGCTCGCCGCCAGGTCGGCATAGCGGAACGACAGGTCCACGGTGCCGGAACCCGGGGCGAAGGTGTAGGTGGCGGTGCCCGCCCCCGCGGTCACGCCGGTCAGGGAACCGCCGCCGGCCACGATCCCGGTCCAGGTGCCCTTGCCGTTGCCGGTGGACAGCGACACGGCCAGCCCATTGGCGCTCACCACGGCGTGCGAGGCGCTGTGCGCCGAGAGGGTGATGGTCTGCTCGGCGCAGGCGACGCCGGTGCCCGCGTGCGTGATGGACAGGTGGTCGATGCAGCAGGAGCGCGCCTGGTCGCGGTGATCGATAAGCTCGGACGGAGTCACGGCGCGATTCCACAGCACCACCTCGTCGATGTCGCCGGTCCAGTGGCGCCCGGTCTGCTGCGCGTTCTCGCCGATGCGGAAGTCGAAGTTGTTGGTGTTGATCGCGGTGGCGAGGTCCGCCCAGTTGCGCAACACGCCGTCGACGTAGATGCGGATGCGGTTGTTGTCGTAGGTGCCCACGACGTGGTACCAGGTGCCGTTCACCGGCACGATGCCGGAGCTGAGGTCGGCATCGGCGCAACCGCCGTTCTTGCCGAAGTGGAACGCGTGGAGCGTGGCGAAGTTGTTGAACTGGTTCCCCATGGTGCAGCCGCCGCCCAGGTGCATGCGGAACGCGGAATCGCCCTTGGTGACGATGGCCTCCCAGTTCTTGCGCGCGCCGCTCGCGCGCACCCATGCGGCCACCGCGATGCGCTGCGTAAGCGCGTCCATCGGGGCGTTGTCGGGCACGTTGATGTAGCCGGTGCTGCCGTTGAAGCTGCTGCCGGTGCACAGCCGTCCCGGGTTGAGCAGGGTCACGCCGCCCACCACGGTGCCGTTCAAGCCGTTGGGGCCGCTGTCGGTGCCGCTCGCCGCCGCCCCGGAGCATACGTCCATGCGGTACTCGGCCACCCGGGTGCTGGCGGCGTAGTTGCCGATGGCGAACTCGCCCGCGTTGGTGACGTAGAGCGCCTGCGTCGAGGCGGCGGCGCGCGTGCCGGGATCGGCGACGTACCAGGTGCCGCCCGCGCGGCGCGCGAGCTCCAGGCTCGCCGTGTCCGCGCCGCCGTCCAGGTCGCCGGCGAGGAAGTTGAAGGTCGGGCTGGCGTAGCCCAGCGCGCCCATGGTGGTGCTGAAGACGACGCTCACGTTCGCCAGCGTCCAGTAGCGGTTCACCGACCTCGCGCCGTCCAGGCCGGAAGAGGCGACCTGCGGATGCTCGCCGTCGGTGGTGGACACCTGGTAGAAGCCCGCGGTCGACACGCCGGTGAATGCGACCGACACCGGGGTGTAGGCGTTCGCCGCGGCGCCGCCGACGTCGTAGACGACCGTGGGAGCGCCCGTCGCCACGTAGCGCGACAGGTTGCCGATGACATAGCGGTTGGCGGCGGCGCCGGCCACCGACCCGGCCTGGGCGATGGTCACCACGTTGGCGCCGGTCGCGAGGCGCCCGTTGGTGAAAGTGAGCGCGGCATTGATCGTCGCCGATTGATTGAAGGTGACGCCGGCCGCGTTGTTCAAGGTCACGGCGTTGAAGGTGGTGGTGCCGCCGCCGCCGAAGGCCTGCGCCACCGAGCCGTTGAAGGTGATGTTGCACAGGCGGGCGGCGGTCGAGACGCAGTTCAGCGTCCCGGCGTTGCTCAGGTCGCGCGCGAGGTTGATCGGGTAGGTGCCGTTGGTGCTCACCGTCACGGTGCCGCCGGCGTCCACCTGCAGCGAATTGGTGGTCGCGGGCACCGCCGCGGTGACCGTGAGGCTCACGCTGCCGCCGGCGAAGCGCAGCGTGCCGCCGTTCTGTATCCGCAGTGACAGCACGGTGCGGCTGCCGGAGCCGGCGTCGAGGTCGATGGTGTGGTTGCAGATGACGGCGTCGTCGGCCGGGCCCGGGACCGCGCCCGCGCTCGCGCCGCCGCAACCGACCGTAGACCAGCGATCGGTCTGGTCCCAGTCGCCGTTCGCGCGCGAAAAGTAGGTCGCCGCCTCGGCAGCCGGAAGGTAGGCGGCGCAGGCCAGCAGCGCAAGTTCGATGAATCTCCTATTTATCAATGCCATGCCTCGCGAACGCGGAGCCTAGCATCGGACAATCTGGCAAAGTGCAAGAATTCCGCCAAGTCAGTCCGCCGCCCGACGCCCGGCGCCCTCCAGCCGCTCAAAGGCGCGCCAGGGCGCGCCCGGCGCATCCCTGCAGGCGCCGAAACGGAACGGCACCCAGTCCCGGCCCGGGTTGACGAAGCGCAGGTCGCGGAACCAGACGCACTCGCTGCCCGGGGTGGCGCCGTCGAAGGCGGGGGTTTCGGCGAACCAGCGGAAGAATCCGAGCGCCGGCGATTCAAAGGCCGCTCGGGCGAGCGCGCCCTCGGCGCCCTCGCCGAAACGCGGCACGCTTTCCCAGCGCGCCTGCGCCAGCGGCCGGTAGGGCGCATCCAGCATGGCGACGAAGCCGTCGCCCTTCTCGAAGGTCTTGACCGCGTCCCGGCGCAGGTTGACGTGGCTGACGTAATGGTTCGCCGCGTCGCTGGCGAACACGGTCCAGTTGAACGGGGACACCGGGCGCGGGTAGGCCTGGATGCGCGCATCCTGCAGGCCGCGCTCGAGCGCATGGCGCGCGGCGAACTCGAGCGCCTCCTGCTTCAGGGTCCACTGCCAGCCGACGTACGCCACCAGCAGCGCCGAGGCGAGGACCGCGGGAACACGCGACCGGTACAGGATCGCGGAGGCCGCGAGTCCCGCCAGGATGATGCCGCTGAACCACAGGTCGATGATGAAGGTGGCGCCCAGGCCGGCGCGCCAGTCCGACAGCGGGCTGAACACCATGGTGCCGAAGCTGGTGATCCAGTCTCCCGCGATGTGCCCGAGCAGCACGAGCAGGCACACGCCGTAGAACGCGCGCCAGCCGCCCGGTTCGCGCAGGAGCTTCGACAGCAGCCAGGCGAGCGGGATCGCCCACAGCGGCGCCAGCAGCACCGAATGCGTCGGGCCGCGATGGTAGAGCAGGTATTCCACCGGCCCGATGAAGCCGATGACGAAGTCCAGGTCCGGCGCCGCGGCGGCGAAAAAGCCGGCGGCGACGCGGCGCGGCGTGGAGCGGGGCGTCCCGGCGGGCGCGGTCGCGCGCGCGAGCAGGGCCCCGGAGAGGGCATGGGTCAGCGTGTCCACCGCGCAGGAGCGTACCAGCGAGGAAAGAAACAGGGACAGTCCACGATTTCGGGCGGGATGCCGCCCGAAATCGTGGACTGTCCCTGTTTTTCTAGGCGGCTTTTTTCTTGCGCTGCGCGTCCTTGACGTGCATCTGCGCGTAGGCGCCATGGGCGGCGGCTTCGGCGTCGCCGACGTGCACGTCATAGCCCATGTCGTCCAGCACCGAACCGAGGGCGGAAAGACACAGCATGACGTTGTCCGGGCGGCAGGAGTAGCCCATCAGGCCGATGCGCCAGATCTTGCCCGCGAGCGGCCCCAGGCCGGCGCCGATCTCGATGCTGAACTCGTTCAGCAGGCGCTTGCGCACCTCGGCCTCGTTCACGCCTTCTGCGCACTTCACCGCGTTCATCTGCGGCAGCTGGTACTTTTCCGCCACCAGCATCTCCATGCCCATGGCTTCCAGCCCGGCCTTAAGCGCAAGGTGGTGGCGCGTGGCGCGCGCCCAGGCGTTCTCCAGCCCTTCTTCGCGGATGAGCAGCAGCGCCTCGTGCAGGGCGAACAGCGAATTCGTCGGCGCGGTGTGGTGGTAGGTGCGGGCGCCCGCGTTCCAGTATCCGAGCAGCAGGTTCATGTCCATGAACCAGCTGTGGATCCTGTCCTTCCTCGCCTTGACGCGCTCGACCACGCGCTCGGAGAACGACACCGGCGACAGGCCCGGGGTGCACGACAGGCACTTCTGGCTGGCGGAGTAGATGGCGTCGATTTCCCAGTCGTCCACCTTCACCGGCGTGCCGGCGAGCGAGGTCACCGCGTCCACGATCACCAGCGCACCGTGCTTGTGCGCGATCTGCGTCAGCAGCCTGGCGTCCGACTGGCAGCCGGTGGAGGTCTCGGCGTGCACGAAGGCGACGATCTTCACGTCCTTGTGCTTCTTCAGCGCATCTTCCACCTTCTGCGGGTCCACCGGCTCGCCCCACTTGTCCTCGACCAGCACCGGGACGCCGCCGCAGCGGATCACGTTCTCCAGCATCCGGCCGCCGAACACGCCGTTCTGGCACACGATCACCTTGTCGCCGGGGGCGACCATGTTGACGAAGCAGAACTCCATGCCCACCGAGCCCGGGCCCGAGATGGGGAACGTCAACGCGTTCTTGGTCTGGTAGGCGTAGCGAAGAAGCGACTTCAACTCCTCCATCATCTCGACGAACACCGGGTCGAGGTAGCCGATCGCCGGCTGGCTCATGGTGGTGAGCACGCGCGGGTGGATCTCGGTCGGGCCGGGGCCCATGAGCGTGCGCTGCGGCGGGTGGAAGGAGTGGATGCGCTTGGCGGGGGCGTATTGCGTCATGGGATCGTTCTCCGACATTCCGAAAGGGGCATGCTCGGGGCGCGACTTCACGCGCACCGGGTTCTTGGCGCTGGCTTCGAAAACGACTTCCTCGGCGCGGACGCGGCCCTGGGTGACGCGCTCGACCTCGCCCGCCCAGCGGGCCGGGACGTAGCCGGTCTTCACCCAGTTGTGCACTACGGCGCGATCGAGCTGGAAGGCGCGCGCGACCTCGGCCTGGGAGCCGAACAGCTCGACCAGGCGCGCGGCGCAGGTTGCGGTGGCATCGGACAGCATGGCGGCAATTCTAAAGCGTCAAGCTCAGTTTGACAAACCAGGCCTTCGGCTATCATTCGGCATGACCGCTCCCGCCCGCGCCGCCCTCGTGGTCACCCTGGCCGCGGCCGCCCTCCTGATGGTCACCATGGGGGTGCGACAGTCCTTCGGCCTGTTCGTCTCGCCGCTGAATTCCTCCACCGGCCTCGGGATCGCCACCATCAGCCTGGCGCTAGCGGTCGGCCAGTTCGCCTGGGGCGCGATCCAGCCCATCGCCGGCGCGCTCGCCGACCGCCACGGGCCGGCGCCGGTGCTCGCGGCGGGCATCGTCCTGCTCGCCGCCGGTACCGCGCTGACGCCGTTCATGGACTCGGGCCTGGGCCTGATGTTCGCGCTGGGACTGCTCGCCTCCATAGGTTCGGGCGCCGGCAGCTTCTCGGTGCTGATCGGCGCCGCGGCGCAGCGCCTGCCGCCGGAGGCGCGCGGCAAGGCCTCGGGCATCATCAACGCGGGCGGCTCCTTCGGGCAATTCGTGTTCGCGCCGATCGCGCAGGCGCTGATCCAGGCCATCGGCTGGATGGCGGCGCTCTGGGCGCTCGCGGCGGCGACGCTCGCCGCGCTGCCGCTGGTGCGCACGGTGGCGGGAAAAGCGCGGCCCGCCCAGGCGCATGGCGCAGCCGGCGGCTCGCCCTGGCGAGCCCTCGGCGAGGCCTTCGGCGACCGCAGCTATCAGCTGCTCAACCTCGGGTTCTTCACCTGCGGCTTCCACATCGCGTTCCTGGTGACGCACCTGCCGCAGGAGGTGGACCTGTGCGGCCTGCCGCCCACGGTGGCCAGCTGGTCGCTCGCGATCATCGGCCTCGCCAACATCGTGGGCAGCCTGCTGGCGGGCTTCGCCACCGCGAAGTACCGCAGCAAGTACATCCTGGCGTGGATGTACGCCTCGCGCGCCGTGCTGATCGCCGCCTACCTCGTGGCGCCGAAGACCGCGCTCACGTTCTACCTGTTCGCCGCGGGCCTGGGGCTGACCTGGCTGGCGACGGTGCCGCCCACGGCGAACATCGTCGGCAAGCTGTTCGGCGTGCGGTTCCTGGGGACCCTCTTCGGCATGACGCTGCTGTCGCACCAGATCGGCGGTTTCCTCGGCGCGTGGCTGGGCGGGGTCGCGCTCGAGCGCACCGGCAACTACGACTGGATGTGGTACGCGGACATCGCCCTCGCCGCCGCCGCGGCGCTGGTCAATCTGCCGATCCGGGAGGCCCGGCCGGCCCCATCCCCAGCCGCCCCAGCAACGGCAGCTTGAGCGCCGGACGCAACGGGTCCAGGCCGAAAGTGAGGCCAAGCACGTTCATCTCCAGCCCCTCGACGCTGCTCACGGTCAATCCCAGAACGCCGCCCAGCGACAGCTGCCCGCCGCGCCCGCTCGGCGCCGAGCCGACGATGCTGTCGCCAAGGTAGTCCTTGCCGATCGCCGTCGGCGGCAGGTGCGCGCCCAGTTCCGGCACCGCGCGCGTGATCCACGCCACGAAAGTATTGGAGTTGGGCCCCGGCCACGCGCTGTACTCGCCGGCGTAGGGATAGGACTTCGCCGCGGCCTCGATGCGCGGGATGAGCGCCGCGGCCTCGGCGCCGCGCTTGTCGGCGTAGAGCTCGGGCTCGGCGCCGAACCAGCGCGCGTCCGCGTGACG
>JALHLN010000008.1 GCA_022844545.1 Burkholderiales bacterium
GGTACGGCCCACCTTGATCATCACGATGGGCTTGTCCAGCTCCGCCGCGCGCATCGCCAGCGCGCGCAGCCTGGCGATATCGGGCACGCGCTCGGCGATGGCGAGCACCACCTTCGTGCGCTCGCTCTCGACCATGAAGGCCATGTAGTCGATCAGGGACAGGTCCGCGTCGTTGCCGCAGCTCACCTGGTAGGAAATGCCCAGCCCCGCCTGCTGCGCGCGCCACATGACGTTGATCTGCCCGGCGCCGCCGGATTGGCTGACCACGCCGATGTCCCCTGCCGGCCGCCGTTCTCCCTTGATGGCCGAGGTGGACGTGAGCGCGAAGGCGTCCACGAAGTTCACCATGCCGTTGCAATTCGGACCCATGAACCGCAGGCCCCCCGCGCGGGCGATGGCGACGGCGTGCTGCTGCAGGAGGCGGCCCTCCTCCGTGCCGGTCTCGCCGAACCCGGCCGAGAACACCGTGGCGAAGGGCACCCTGCGCCGGACGCAGGCCTCGAGCGCCGCCGGCACGCCGACGGAGGGCAGCACGATGCCGACGTGGTCCGGCGCCTCGGGCAGCTCGTCCAGCGACGGGTAGCACTTCAGGCCGAACAGCTCGCTGCGCTTCGGGTTCACCGGGTAGATCTCGCCCCGGTAGCCGAAGTCGATGAGCAGCCGCATGCAGCGGCCGCCGAACTTGGACAGGTCCTCGGTGGCGCCGACGAAGGCGACGCGTTTCGGCGCGAAGAACCTCGCCAGATCGGGAAAGCTAGACATCCTTGAGATACTTCTTTTCCAGCCCCTGCCAGCGCACCGAGTTCACCGCCGCCTCGCGGTCGTTGAAGGTCGCCAGTTCCGACTCGATGGCCGCGGTGTCGCCGTCGCGCTTGAGCACCGCGAGCACCTTCTTCGCCGCCGCGATCGCGGCGCGGTGGGTCTGCGAGGGGTAGATGCCGATGCGAAAGCCCATCGCCTCCAGCTCCTTCGCCGGCAGCGGCGGGGTCTTGCCGCCTTCGAAGATGTTGGCGAGCGCGGGCTTGGCAAGCGCCTTCGGGATCGCGGCCAGCTCCGCCACCGACTGCGGCGCCTCCACAAAGCCGACATCCGCCCCGGCTTCCAGGTAGGCGTTGACGCGGTCGATCGAGGCCTGCAGGCCTTCCACCGCGCGCGCATCCGAGCGCGCGATGATGACCATGTCCGCGTCGCGGCGCGTGTCCACCGCGGCCTTGATCTTGCCGACCATCTCGGCCCGGCTCACCAGCAGCTTGCCCTCGTAGTGGCCGCATTTCTTGGGCGAGACCTGGTCCTCGAGGTGGAAGGCCGCCACCCCGGTCTTCTCGTATTCGCGCACCGCGCGGATGACGTTGAGCGCGTTGCCGTAGCCCGCGTCCATGTCCGCGATCACCGGGATGTCCACCGCCTCGACGACGCGCGAGATCCACGCCGTCACCTCCGTCATGGTGAGCAGCCCGATGTCGGGATAGCCGTTGGAGCGCGAGTAGCCGCCGCCGGTGAGGTAGACGCCCTCGAAGCCCGCGAGCTGGATCAGCCGCGCGGTCAGCACGTCATAGGAGCCCGGCACGATGGTGTAGGCCTTCCTCGCGAGCAGCGCCCGCATCTTCTGCCTTGCGTTCATGCCGCCTTCTCCAGTCTCGTCCTGAGGACGTAGTGCAGTTGGCCGCCGTGGCGGTAGTACGCCACCTCGCGCCGCGTATCCAGGCGCGCGAGCAGCCGGAGCGACTGCCGCCGCCCGGAAATGTGCACGATCGTGCACATTGGCTCGCTCTTCGGGGCCATCTCGCCGCTGATGCCGAGGATGTCGAAGGTTTCCGAACCGTCCAGCCCGAGCGTCCCGCGCGTCACGCCCGCCGGCAACTGCAACGGCAGCACGCCCATGCCGATGAGATTGGAGCGATGGATGCGCTCGAAGGACTCCGCGATCACCGCCTTCACCCCCAGCAGGCGCGTGCCCTTGGCCGCCCAGTCGCGCGAGGAGCCGGCGCCGTACTCCGCGCCCGCCACCACCACCAGCGGCACGCCCTCGGCCCGGTAGCGCTCAGCGGCGGCGGCGATGGACATCCGCTCGCCGCTAGGGTGGTGCACCGTGCTGCTGCCCTCGATCCCGGGGGTCATATCGTTCCTGACGCGCACGTTGGCGAAGGTGCCGCGGATCATGACGTCATGGTTCAGGCGCCGCGCGGCGTAGTTGACGAAATCCTCCGGCGCGATGCCGAGCGAGGCGAGGTAGGCCGCGGCCGGGGTGCCCGCGGAGATCGCGCCCACGGGAGAGATGTGGTCAGTGGTGAACATGTCGCCGAACAGGCCCAGCACCCGAGCGCCCCGGATATCCGAAGGCGGCACCGGCTGCGCGGTCATGTCTTCGAAGAACGGCGGCCGGCGGATGAAACTGCTGCCCGGCTTCCAGGCGTAGATCGTGCCGCTGCCGCCCTCGATGGCGCGCCATTGCGCGGGTCCCTCGAGGATCGTGGCATAGCGTTCCCGGTAGAGCTGCGGCGTGACCACCGCGTCGATCACCCTGCGGACCTCGGCGCCGTCGGGCCAGATGTCGCGCAGGAACACCGGCTTGCCGTCGCTACCCTCGCCCAGCGCCTCCCGGTCCAGGTCCGTCAGTACCGTGCCCGCGATGGCGTAGGCGATCACCAGCGGCGGCGAGGCGAGGAAGTTGGCGCGCACCGCGGGATGGATGCGGCCCTCGAAATTGCGATTCCCGGACAGCACCGCCACCGCGGTCAGCCTGCCCTCGTCGATCGCCGCCTGCACCGGCGCGGGCAGCGCGCCGGAATTGCCCATGCAGGTCATGCAGCCGAAGCCGGCGAGGTGGTAGCCCAGCGCATCCAGCGACTTCTGCAGACCGCTCTTTTCGAGATAATCGGCGACCACGCGCGAGCCCGGCGACAGCGAGGTCTTCACCCAGGGCTTCACCTTGAGGCCGCGCGCGAGCGCGTTGCGCGCCAGCAGGCCGGCGCCGATCATCACCGAGGGGTTGGAGGTGTTGGTGCAGCTGGTGATGGCGGCGATGACCACGTCGCCGTCCTGCAGCGACCCGGTCTTTCTGTGCTCCGGAAAGGCCTTCAGGAATGCAGGACCGGAAAGCGACAAGGCCACCCTGTCCTGCGGCCGGCTCGGGCCGGAGACGCTCGGCACCACGCTCGAGAGGTCGAACTCAATGACGGCCGTGAACTCTGCCGCCGGCATGTCCGGCTCGCGCCACAGTCCTTGCGCCTTGCAGTAGGCCTCCACCAGCGCCACCTGCTCGTCGCTGCGGCCGGTCAGGCGCAGGAAGCGGACGGTCTCGGCATCCACCGGGAAAAAGCCCATGGTGGCGCCGTTCTCCGGGCTCATGTTGGCGATGGTGGCGCGATCCGGCAGCGACAGCTCGGCCACGCCGGGCCCGAAGTACTCGACGAACTTGTCCACCACCTTGTGGGTGCGCAGCATCTGCGTCACCGACAGCACCAGATCGGTGGAGGTCACCCCGGGGCGCAGCTTGCCGTGCAGGCGGCAGCCGATGACCTCGGGCACCAGCATGGACACCGACTCGCCCAGCGCGCCGGCGCCGCCTTCGAGGCCACCCACGCCCCAGCCCAGCACGCCCAGGCTGTTGATCATCGCGGTGTGGCTGTCCATGCCGAGCACGGAGTCGGGATAGGCCAATCCATCGCTGGACCAGACGACGCGCGCGAGATACTCGACGTTCACCTGGTGGCAGATGCCGCTGCCCGGGGGCACGATGCGCAAGTTGCCGAAGGCCTGCGCGCCCCAGCGCAGGAAGGCATAGCGCTCGGCGTTGCGCTTCAGTTCCAGCGCCAGGTTGCCGGCCAGCGCCCCGGACGTGGCGTGCTCGTCCACCATCACCGCGTGGTCCACGATCAGGTCCACCGGCACCGAAGGATTGAGCCGCTTCGGATCGCCGCCGAGGCGCACGGTCGCGTCGCGCATCGCCGCCAGGTCCCCCAGCAGCGGAATGCCGGAGGAGTCCGGCATCACCACGCGCGTGAAGCGGAACGCGATCTCGCGTTCGGCGCGGCGCGATTGCAGCCAGCCGGCCACCGCCGCTATGTCCGCGCCATCCGACCGTCCTTCGGCGTGCTGGCGGATCACGTTCTCCAGCACCACCTTGAGCGAGCACGGCAGGCGCGAGGCGCCGGCCAGGCCCTGATCCTCGGCCGCGGCGATGCTGTAGTAATCGAAGGAACTCGACCCGACCTGCAGCTTCCGCCTGACGTTCATTTCATGAGGTCGGCGGCGGTGGCGATGCGCGACTTCGCCATCGCCTCGATGAACTGCAGAGACCACTGCTGGGTCTCCTCCACCGTGTGCCCGCCCCAGGCGTGCGAGATGCACAGGTCGCTCACCACGGTGCTGGGGTAGCCCAGCTGCCAGCCGTCGATCGCCGTGGTGGCGACGGCGAGCGACGTGGACCAGCCAAACATCACGAGGGACGTGGCGCCCAGCTCGCGCAGCGTGAGATCCAGGTCCGAGTCGAAGAAGCCGCTGTAGCGCCGCTTATGGACGATGATGTCCTTTTGCGCGTCGTACAGCTCGGGGATGGGCTCGCCGCCCGGCTTCCAGATCTCGTTGGCCAGTTCCCAGTGCTTGAGGAACCACTTGTCGGTGCGGCGCCGCGCGCTGCAGACGAATGCCACCGGCCGGCCGGACTTGCGCGCCCAGTCGAGGAACAGCCGCACCTGCGGCAGGATCGCCTGGCGCTTGTCCGCCGCGCGCGCTTCGGGCGCGATCGAGTCCCGGGTCATGTCGAGAACCAGTATCGCTTCGCTCTTCATGGTCGCGTCAATCGATCTTGATCTTCGCGGTCTTCGCCACCCTGGCCCAGCGCTCCAGGTCAGAGCGGATCTGGGCGGCATGCTCTTCCGGCGTGTTGCCCACCGGGTCCAGGCCCGCCGCGCGCAGGCGCTCGTTCACCTCGGGGGACTTCAACGCCTTGGCGGTCTCGCGCTGCAGCAGCTGCACGATCTCCTTCGGCGTGCCGGCCGGTGCCATCATGCCGTACCAGGAATTGACCTCGAATCCGGGCATGATCTCGTTCATCGTCGGAACGTCGGGCAGGACCCCCGAGCGCCTGAGCGTCGTCACCGCGAGCGGGCGCAGCTGCTTCGCGTCCAGCTGCCCCTTGACGCCGGCGATGTTCAGGAAGCTCATGACGATCTGCCCGCCCAGCATGTCCGTCACCACCGGCGCCGAGCCCTTGTAGGGCACATGGATGGTGCTGATGCCGCCCATCATGTTGAGCATCTCGCAGGCGAAGTGCGTGGTGCTCGCCGGCCCGACGGAGCCGCAGCTCAGCTTGCCGGGGTTCGCCTTGGCGTGGGCGACGAGTTCCGCGACGTTCTTCGCCGGGATGTCGTTGCGCACCAGCAGCACCAGCGCGCCGGCGGCGACCTGGGTGATGGGCTCGAAGTCCTTCACCGTGTCGTAGGGCATGCTCGCGGCCACCGCCGGATGGATCGCCATCGGCCCGACGTGCGAGAAGAGGATCGTGTAGCCGTCGGGCGCCGACTTGGCGACGAACGAGCTGCCGATGGTGCCGTTGGCGCCGGGACGCGACTCGATGAGGAAGGGCTGGCCGAGGGCCTCCTGCAGCTTGGTGCCGACGGTGCGCGCCAGCAACTCGGCCGGGCCGGCGGGGGTCCAGGGGTTGATCAGCTTCACCGGCTTGTTCGGGTACTGCTGCGCGGCGGCCGGAACGGCAAACGACGCCGCTGTGGCGACCATCAGGGCTCTGAGCATTCTGGATCTCATGCGCGTTCTCCTTTATTGCGATCGATCGACGTTTCTTGCGGGATCCATCCGGCGCAGGACCTTGCCCTGCTTCCAGGCGGCGATGTTTTCCACGATCTGGCCGTACCACAGGCGGTAATTGTCGCCGCTGACGTAGCCCATGTGGGGCGTCGCCAGCACGTTCGGCAGCCTGCGGAACGGGTGCTCGGCCGGCAGCGGCTCGATTTCATAGGCGTCCAGGCCGGCGCCGGCGATCAGGCCGCGCTCCAGCGCCTCCACCAGCGCCGCCTCGCGAACGATGAAGCCGCGCGAGGTGTTGATGAGGAAGGCGCTGCGCTTCATGCGCGCGAACTCCGTCCGGTCGATCAGGCCTTCGGTCCGCCGGCTCAGCTGGGTGTGGATGGAAAGAATGTCGGACTCCGACACCAGGCGGTCCTTGCTCACGTACTCGACGCCCAGCGACGCACAGCGCTCCGGTTTCAGGTTGTTGCTCCAGGCGATGGCCTTCATGCCGAGCGCCTGGCCGACGCGGGCCACCTGCGCGCCAAGGGTGCCCAGGCCCAGCAGGCCCAGCGTGCGGCCGTGCAAGTCCAGGCCCACGCGCGTCTGCCAATGGCCGTTGGCCCGAAGGTTCGCGTGTTCGTGCGGGATGTGCTTGATCAGTCCGAATATGAGCGCCCAAGTCAGCTCGGCGGTCGGGTACGGCAGGGCGTCGGTGCCGCAGCAGGTGATGCCCAGTTCCTCGGCGCCGCGCAAGTCGATGGACGGATTGCGCGGGCCGGTGGTCTGCAGCAGCTTCAGCTTGGGCAAGGTAGCGAGAAAGGCCTTCGCGAACGGCGTCCGCTCGCGCATCGCGACCACGACCTCGAAGCCCTCGATCGCCCTGCGCACCTCGTCCTCGGTGGCGAAATGCTCGTTGTAGGAGGTGACCTCGACGCCTGCCTGCGACCAGTCGGCCATGGTCAGGGCGGCGTTCTGGTAGTCGTCGAGGATGGCGCAGCGGGTCATTGCAGGGGAGAGAACTTCGCCGGCACCAGGATCGTCGAGCGCATGTGGAACAGCAGCGGCGAAGCCTTGGCGAGGAACGCCCGCCACTCGGGGTCCTGCAGCGCCCGTGCGCGCGCCTCGGCGCGCACCTTCAGGTCCGGGTACGCCCAGAGATGCGTCACCTCGTTCTGCTCGCCGATTTCGCTTTGCCAGAGACCGACGATCTTCGAGTACTTCTCCCGCAGCGGCAGGATCCCCTGGAACAGCTCGAGCCACTCGGCGAGCCTGCCCGGAAGAAGTCGGTAGCGGCGCAACTCGTAGAGATTGCCGCCCGACGCCGGCGGCTTCACCGGCAGCACCGGATTGAGGATGCTGACTTCCCGCCGATGGACCAGCCGGTCCACCTGCGGGTTGTAGACATCAACCCACCCGGGGCGCGCGCGCAACACGACGCGCTGGCGCTGGCGTTCCTCGAGGTCCTTCCATTCCCAGATGTGCACCAGCTGGTTGAGGATCCCGATATCGGAGGAGAACCAGCCCACCAGCACGCCTGCGTCATTGCGCCGGATCGGCAGCGATACCTCTTCGGCCAGCCTCAGGTACTCGGGGACCTTGCCCGGAATCAGGGTGTAGGTGCGAATCTCGTGCAGCATGCGCCGATTCCTCAGGTTACTTTGATCACGATCTTGCCGAACTTGGCGCCGGTCTCGTAGTAGCGGATCGCTTCCAGAACCTCGTCGAAGCCGAACACCCTGTCGATCACCGGCCGGATGCGGCATACCTCAAGCGCGCGCACGAAGTCCTCGAACATGCGCCGGCTGCCGACGGTGAAGCCCTTGATGGAGATGCACTTCGCGATCAGGTTGGGCAGCTGGGTGAAGCTTGCGGGCGCGGCGGCGGCGCCGACCACGGGACGCGCGCCGATGTGCATCACGCGTGCGTTCGAGGCGCACGAGAGCAGGCATCTTTCTAGCGTGGCATAGCCGATGGTATTGAGCACGACGTCAGCGCCGCGGCCGCCGGTCAGCCGCATGACTTCGCGGTCCCATTCCGGGTGCGTCCGGTAGTTGATGGCCTCGTCCGCGCCAATCCCGCGCAGCCGCGCGCATTTGTCGTCGCTCGAGGTCGTCGCGATCACCCGCGCACCGAGGCTCTTGGCGATCTGCACCCCGAATACCGAGACATTGCCGCTGCCAAGCGTCAGGACCGTCTCACCGGGTTGCGTCCCTGCCTCCACCGTGAGCGCCCGCCAGGGCGTCAGGCCCGAGCTCTGCAACGGCGCCGCCTCCTCGAAGGACAGGCACTCAGGGATCCGCACCAGCGCCTCGGCCGGCACTCGAGCCTGCTCGGCCAGGAACCCGTCCAGGACGTCGCCGAAGTCCGCATGCGCCATGGTGTCGAAATCCCAGGCACCATCGACGAAACGCGGGTAATGCGTCGCCATGACCCGATCGCCGGGCTTCACGCGTGTCACGCCCTCGCCCACGGCAATGACTTCGCCCGCTCCATCCTGCAGCGGGATGCGCTCCGGTGGAGGCGGGTTCTGCCAGGGCTTCCTTTCGGCGGGCGGCCAGGCACTCTTCATGATGCTGAGATCCCGGGCGCCAAGCCCGGTCGCGCGCACCTTCAGCACTACCTCACCGGGCCCCGGCGCCAGATCCGGGAGCTCCACCTGGTGCAAGGTCATTGCCCCGTTGCGGCGGTCGCCGAGCCGCCAGGCGCGCATCAATCCGCCTTCGCGCCCGAAACCTCCACGACCCGCTTCCACTTCGAAACTTCCGCCTTCATGAACGCGTCGAATTCGCCTGCGGTACTGCCGGACACGGTAAATCCCGCGCCGGTCAACTTCTCCCGGACCTCCGGGGAGCGGACCGCCTTGGCAAACTCGGCGCTCAAGCGCTCGACCACCGGCCTGGGCGTGGCCGAAGGCGCGAAGACGCCGAACCAGGAGTCCACCACATAGCCCGGCAGGCCCGCCTCCTCCATCGTCGGCGTCTCGGGCATCTGCGCCGAACGCGCCTTGCTGGTCACCGCCAGGGGCCGCAACTTGCCGCCCCGGATGTGGCCAAGCGCCGTCCCCGGCTGATCGAACACCATCGTGATCTGCCCGCCCAGCACGCCGTTGAGCGCCGCCGCCTGCCCGGTATACGGGACATGGACGACGTCGATGCCTGCCATGCTCTTGAGCAGCTCCGCCGAGAGGTGCGTCCCGGTGCCGTTGCCGCCGGAGGAGTAGTTGAGCTTGCCTGGCTGCGCCTTGGCCATCGCGATGAGGTCCTTCAGGTTCTGCACCTGCAGCGACGAGCTGACCACCAGCAGAAGGGGTTGCATGACCAGGAGCGAGACCGGCGAGAAATCCGCGAGCACGTCGTATGGCAGGTTCTTGTAGAGGCTGTGCCCGATGGCGAGCGGAGTGGATCCGATCACGATCGTGTAGCCGTCGCCAGGTGATTTCGCCGCAAACGCCGTGCCGATCTGGCCGCCGGCACCGCCGCGGTTCTCGACGACGACCGGTAGCCCCAGTCCCTCACCCAGTTTCGGACTGACGACGCGCGCGACCAGGTCGGTGCCGCCGCCGGGGCCGAAGGGAACCACGAACCGGATCGGTTTCGAAGGAAACGGCTGCGCAACGGCCGAAACGGAGAACAGCGCCGCAAGAGCGACAAACAAGGCCTTCATATTGGAGCCTCCTCATTGAGAAACCGGGTCACGCTGCGCGCGATCTCGGCAGCATGCGATTCGATGGCGACGCGGCCGGCGTTCTGGATTGTCTCGCCGCGCCCCCGCTTCAACAGCCGGCAGACCGCATCGAGCTGCCGTCCCAGATGCTCCTCGTCGGGCATCACCAGCTCGAGCAGCAGGGTCCTGGCGGCGATGCGTTCCAGCGCGGCGCCGAAGTCGTAGTCGAAGTTCGCGCCGTAGGTGGCCTGGATCGCCGCGGCGCCCTGCACATGGTCCAGCACGCGGATCTTCAGGTCCTCGATGTCGGCCTCGGTGATCACCGGTTTGGAGAACAGGCTGCGCGGCTGCGCGAAGCCGGTGACGTCGGACCAGTCGGCCTGCCAGCGGCGCAGGCGATGCTCGCCGTTCGGCGATTCCGGGAACGTCGCGAAGTACTTGTCGACGATGTGGCGGATGGCATCGTTGCGCGCGTCGCGGTCGGGAATGATGCTGTGGATCTGGCCGCACAGCACCACGCCATCCACTTGCCCCGGATGCCCGGCCGCCATCGCGGCGGCCACCTTGTTGCCGGTGTGGTAGCCGAACACGTGCGCCCTGGGGATGCCGATCGCGCCGAGGAACTCGACCATCACCTCGCCCAGCGTCTCCATGGTCACCTTGCCGGCGAGCGGATCGGACTGGCCGAAGCCCGGCAGGTCCGGCGCGATGCAGCGGAAACCCGGTGCGAGCAGCGGCACCAGGAAGCGGTAAGCACGCGAGGAGCGCGGCGCTGAGTGCAACAGCAGCAGCGGCGCGCCCTCGCCCGCCTCGACATAGTGGACCTGGCCGTGCTTCAGGTTCGCGTAGGCGCGCTTCATTCTCAGTCCAGCTTCGCGCCGGAATCCTTCACGACCTTGGCCCACTTGGCCACTTCGCTCTGGACGTGCGCGCCGAACTCCTTCGGCGTGCTGGTAACCACGTCGAATCCGAGGGCGTTCAGCCTCTGCGCCACCTCGGGGGCGCGCACCGAGGCCGCGATATCGACAGCGAGACGATCGAGAATCGGCGCCGGCACGCCCGCCGGCCCCATCATTCCGTACCAGGCGATGACGTTGAATCCCTCGAAGCCCTTGATCTCCGCCATGGTCGGCAGCGTCCCGTCGGCGACCAGCGGCGAGCGCGTCGGCCCGGTGGTCGCAAGTGCCTTGAGGCGCCCTGCCTTGACGTGCTGCATGGCCGTCGAAGCGCTGTCGAAGAGCATGGAGACGCGGCCGGCCGCCATGTCGGCCGAGGCAGGCGCCTGGCCCTTGTAAGGAACGTGCAGGATGTCCAGACCCGCCATCAGCTTGAACATTTCGCCCGCGAGGTGCGTGGCGCCGCCGGCGCTGTGCGAGGCGTACGTAAGCTTGCCGGGCTGCGCCTTGGCCAGTGCGACCAGCTCTGCGACCGTGGTCGCCGGCACCGTGGAGTGCACTACGAGCACAAACGCCTGGCGCGTGAGCAGCGTGACCGGCGACAGATCCTTCAGCACGTCGAAGGGGATGTCATTGCGGAACGCGGGATTGGTGGCGAGCGGCGTGGCCGCGAGCACCAGCGTGTGGCCATCCGGCGCCGAGCGTGCCACCTGGTTGGTGCCGATGTTGCCGCTGGCGCCGGCCACGTTGTCCACGACGACGGGCTTGCCGATGCGCGGCCCGAGCTGACTGGCGATCATGCGGGCGAGCGCGTCGGCGCTGCCGCCGGGCGGATAGGGCACGACGATGCGGATGGGCTTGTCGAGCGGGAAGGTCTGCGCCTGCACCGCAAGCGCCGAGAACACCAAGACTGCTCCGCCAATGATTCTGCTTAACATGCACTTCTCCTTTATGAAATGCGCGTTGCCGCGCTCCTGCCTGCAATGCGACCGAAGATCAGCGCCTTGCCGATCCCGGTGCCCGAGTGGTAGCTGGCGCCGTGAAAGCCGCCAGTCGACTCCCCCGCCGCGTACAGGCCGGGAATCGGTTGACCCTTCCTGAGCACGCGCATCTGCGCATCGACCGCAATGCCGCCGTAGGTGGCAAGCAGGTGGCCGATGGTGGCGTAGGCGTAGAACGGCGCCCTGTCCAGGCGCACCGGCTTGCCGAAATTGCCGGCCAGCACCTGCCGCCCGAAATCCTGGTCGCGCCCTGCGTCCACGAAATCGTTGTAGCGCGCCACCGTCCGGCACAGGTCTTCGGCGGGCACTTCCATGTTCACCGCCAGCTCCTCGAGCGCACGCCCCTTCACCAGCAGGCGGATCTTGTTCGCGTCCAGCGTCATCGGCGAGCTCTGCCCCGCCGCTGCCTGCGCGGCCACCGCCTTGTCGTAGACGGCGGAATCGAAGACCTGCCAGCCCATCATGCCCGGCTGGTCCAGGCAGGCGCGCGCGATGTCCTTGTACGAAATGGACTCGTTCACGAAGCGCTCGCCCCTGGCGTTGACGATGATGCCGCCCTGGTAATACAGGATCAGGATGTCGTCCGAGGTGCCGCCGCTCGCGTGCAACTCGAAGCTGGGCTGCACATACTCGATGTCGCGGGTGTCGGCGCCCAGCGCTTCGGCCATGCGTAGCGCGTCGCCGGTGTGGCCAATGCCGGAAGTCGCCAGCACCCGGTCGAATCGCGGCTCAATGCGGCGCAGCCGCTCCGGATCGCGCGCGAAGCCACCCGCCGTCAGCACCACGCCCTTGCGCGCGCGGATGCGCGAGGCGCGGCCGCTGCGCTCGCGCACCGTGGCTCCCACCACGGTACCCGCATCGTCGGCGAGCAGTCCGGTCACGGGCGTCTGGAACACCACCTGCGCGCCGCGCGACTCGGCGGCGCGCCTGAGCGTGCGCACCAGGTCAATCATGTCGGTCAGGTGGCCGCGCGGCACGCTCATCCCGGCCATGGCGGAGACCGTGGGCGACCAGACGATGCCCAACTGGCACAACTGCCGGTAGGTGCCGAGCGCGTGATCGACGTAGGCCTGCACCTGTACTGGATCGTTCTTGTGGCGGCCGGTTTCGAGGATGTCTCGGGCCATCAGTTCATTGGAGTCCGCGACGCCGTTCCTGGCCTGCAGATCGGTGCAGGGAAAGCTGACGCGCCCGACAGCGATGGCGGTGGACGATTCCCAGATGCGCATCTGCTTCTCGAACACGATGGCGCTCGCGCCGGCAGATGCCGCCTCGATGGCGGCCTGCAGCCCCGCGCCACCGGCACCGGCGATGAGAACGTCGACCTCATCGTCCCAGGGATCCATCAGGCGATCATGCGGACGATCTGCGCCACGTCATCGAGCTGCTCCAGCCGGTCGACCGCATCGATCAGGCCATCCACCGTCGCTGCCGGCATCGGCTTCACCGAGTAGACCATGCAGTCGCGGAACTTCTCGACCTGGTCGGCGCGCGGAATCGGGTTGCGTGGATGGCCGTAGCGGTAGCCGTTGTGGCGGAATTGCACCGACTTGCCGCCGCGCAGGCCGATCTCGACGCCCGCCTGGATCTCGGCCGTGCCGTAGGACTTGTCGCAGGCCGGATCCGTACGCCAGCGCACCTTCGCGGCCATGGCGAGGATCGCCGGATCGCGCAGGCCTTCGCGCGTGAAATGGTCGATCTTCGGCTTGCCCTTGGCGATCGCCGTGGCGACCGTGTAGGGGATGCTCATCTGCGCCTCGGTCATGTTGCTAGGGCTGCAGCGCACCTCCCGCGGCTCGCAAAGGTTCAACGCCCGGGGGCCGACCGACAGCGTCACGGACTCGACGTCCTCCGGTCGCACGCCGTTCTCGCGCACCAGCTTGAGCGTCTCGGCTACATAGACCTGCGTGTAGCCACAGCATGGGTAGGCATAGGCACCGAGTTCACTGGACAGGAAGCGTGTTCCGAGCCCTTCGGTCAACGCGCCCGGATCGTATTCGCCACGGAAGAACAGCGGGAACAAACCCGCCTTGCCCTCCAGGCTGCGCGGCGCGCCGGCGATGCCCTTCGCGGCCATCAGGACGGCGAGGATGCTCTGTTGCGCGGGAAACGACTGGTAGAGGCCTTTGTCGGCGCCGACTCCGAACAGCGGTTCCATGGTGCCCGCCGCCTGCGCATAGGCAAGGCCGAAGGCGCTCACCTGCTGCTTTTCGTTCAATCCGGCCAGCCGCCCGGCCAGCGCGGCGCCGCCGAAGTAGCCGAAAATCTGCGGCGGCAGCCAACCGTAGCTCGCCCAGTCGCGCGAAGGCGTGGGAGGAAACACGGCACGACCCAGCCGGGCCATCACATCCAGCGCAAGCACGTAAGCGGTGAGGAACTCCTTGCCGCTCACCTTGCCGCTGCGCTCGGCGCTTGCCAGTCCGACCGGCAGCAGCGTGCCACCGGGGTGCGACCACCAGGCATCGAAGAGATCGTTGAAGTTCAGCGAATGAACCAGCGCCGCATTCACCCAGGCCGCCATGTGCGCCGGCACCTTTCCGCCGTAGCCGAGGATGCTCGCCTCGGGCTTGCCGCCCAGGTCCAGCGCAATCTCCGACATCTCGCGGCAGGCTGGCGTGGTCGTGGTCGCCGCCAGCGCGACGCCGATACCGTCCAGGATGTTGGCTTTCGCTACCGCAAGCGCATCGCTGGGAATATCCTCGTAGCGCACGCTGCGCAGCGCGCGCGCGAAGGCGAGCGAGGCATCGTCACCCTGCGCCTGGAGCGCGGACTTCGGCAGCGGATCATTCACTTTTCGCCCCCGTCAGCTTGACGATGCGCGCGTACTGGGGAATCTCCTGCCGCAGGCGGGCGGCGAACTGCTCCGGCGTGCTGCCGACATGTTCCAGGCCGCCCTGAACGAACAGCTTTTCCTTGACGTCGGGCATCTGCAGGGCATTCACGGTAGCGCGATGCAGGATCGCGATCACCGCCGGCGGCGTGCCCGCCGGCGCCAGCAATCCGTACCACGAGTCGATTTCGAAGCCCGGCAGGGTCTCGGCGACGGTGGGGATCCCGGGCGCTGCCGTGGCGCGCTTGGCCGTCGCCATCCCCAGCGCCCTGAGCTTGCCCGACTTGATGTGCGGAATGACACTGACGTAGCCGACGAACAGCATGTCCACGTGTCCGCCGACGATGTCGGTCAATGCCGGGCCGGCGCCTTTGTAGGGAACATGCTGGATGTCCAGGTCCGCCATCGACTTCAGCAATGCTCCCGAGAGGTGTCCGCCGCTGCCCTCGCCGGAGGAGGCATAGTTGAGCTTCCCGGGGCGAGCCTTGGCGAGTGCGATCAGGTCCTTGACCGATTGCGCCGGCACGCCCGCGTGGACCACCAGCGCCAGCGGAATCGACGCGAGATACGAGATCGGCGCGAAGTCCTTCAGCGGATCAAACGGCAACTTGCTCATCAGGCTGACGTTGACCACCAGCGGACCGTTGGTACCCATCAGCAGCGTATGGCCGTCCGGCGCCGCCTTCGCCACGTGGTCCGTGCCGGTATTGCCCCCCGCGCCAGGCCGGTGCTCGACCACCACGGGCTGCCCCAGGGCTTCCTTCAGCTTCTCGCCCAGCGTGTGGCCGACCAACCCCGCCGCGCCGCCTGGCGGGAACGGCACGATCAGTCGGATCGGCCCCGAGGGATAGGCTTGCGCGGCCGCAAACAGCGGTAGCGCCGCCAGGACGCAGAAGCCGATTGCCGTGCTCCATCGTTCAATACGATTCATAACGCTCTCCTTTGAGAATAGCCGTCAATCGAGCCTGCACGTACGGATATGCAGCATGAATCAGTCGATCCGGATCACATGCTTGCCGAGCCCCCTGCCCTGCAGCACGTCGATCAATGCCTGGGGGGCGGACTCGATACCGTCATGCACCGTTTCGCGATAGCGAACCTCGCCGGCCGCGAGCCAGCCCGCGATGCGCTGGCGCGCCTCGTCGGCGCGGTGCTCGTAGTCGTAGACGATGAAGCCTTCGATCCGCGCTCGGGCGGCGAGGATGTATTCCTGGACGTCGGCGCGCGTACCCTTGCCCCCAAGCTGAGCGATGCGGCCGACGACGGCGACACGCGCCCCCTTCGCCAGCAGCGAATAGACCGCGTCGGCGACCTCGCCGCCGGTGTTGTCGAAAAATGCGTCGACGCCATCGGGACAGGCCGCACGCAGGGCCGCCTGCAGGTCCGGCGAACCGCGATAGTCGATCGCGGTGTCGAAGCGCAGTTCCGACTGGACATGGCGCGCCTTCTCCGGGCCACCCGCGATGCCGACGACGCGGCAACCGTGCAGCCGCGCAATCTGGCCGGCCAGGGAGCCCACGGCCCCCGCCGCCGCGCTCACCACGACGGTCTTGCCCGGCCGCGGATCGCAAATCTCGAGCATGGCGAAATACGCGGTGACGCCGGGCATGCCGAGAATGCCGAGCGAGGTCGATACCGGCGCAAGCGACGGGTCCACGCGCGTGACGCCTGGGGCATAGCGCGCCTTCTCCGTCTCGCCCCTGGACAGGGCGTATGTCTGCCAGCCCAGCATGCCCTCGGCGACGTCGCCTTCGCGCCAGCCGGGATGTCTCGAGCGCACAACCTCGCCCACCATGCGGCCCCAGATGGTCTCGCCGATGGCGATGGTTGCGCCGTAGTTCGCCGTCTCGTCCATGCGCCAGCGCTGCAGCGGGTCGGCCGACAGGTAGCGGGCGGCAACGAGGAACTCGCCCGCGGCAGGCTCGGGCACCCGAGACTCCGCGAACGCAAAGTCACCCGGCGCTGGCAGTGCGCTCGGCCTCGCCGCCAGCACGACGCGACGGTTCATGCGAGCTTGTACACCCGCAGCGCGTTGTCGCGCAGGAGCTTCCTCTTCGCTTCCTTCTTCAGGCCGAGAGCCTCGATCTCCGCTCGCGTGCGCTCGAAGTCGAGAATCGGGAAATCGGTGCCGAACAGCACCTTGTCCTGGCCGAAGCTGTTGATGTAGTGCACGAACGCCTGCGGCCAGTACTTCGGGCTGTGGGCGTCGCAACCGATGTAGACGTTCTTGTGCTTCCAGGCCATGGCGATCATCTCCTCGGTCCAGGGAATGCCGACATGGATGCCGATCAGCTTCAGCTCCGGGAAGTCGCAGGCCACCGCATCGAGCGTGATCGGGCGGCCGACGCTGCGCAGGCGGTAGTCCGGGTCGTAGATCATGGATTGGCCGACCTGCATCTGCACCGGGATGTCGAGCTCGCAGCACTTCGCGTAGTACGGGTACCACCTGGCGTGGTCCGGCGCGAGTTCGTACCAATGCGGATAGAAGTGGGCGCCGATGAAGCCCAGGTCCTTCACCGCGTGCTCGAGCTCCCGCACGCCGTCCATGAGGTTGTGCGGGTCCAGCCCGGCCAGCGCGCTGAAGCGGTCCGGATGCTGCTTCACGGCTTTCGCCACCAGTTCGTAAGGCAGGTGGTAGCAGGCCGGATGGCCGAGGCGCCCGGCACGGATGGCGACCAGGAAGCTGCGCTCGGTGCCGGCGGCGTCCATGCGCCTCAACATCTCCTTGAGCGAGATGCCGTCGGCGGTCTTCGGCTCCACCTTCATCTTGCCCTTGAAGAAGGCGTCGCGCTTCGGCCGCAGCGCGTTGGCCTCCGGCGTCCAGAGGTTCACCACGATGTCGATCGCGGCGATGTCGTGCTTGCCCTTCTTCATGTCACCGCCTCGGTCTCGAATATCTCATCCAGGATGACCTGCGCCTCCGAGCGCGGAATGCGCCGGCAGGCAAGATCAAGGAACTTCGCGCGCATGCCCGCCTCGTCCAGCGGCGGCGTGGTGGTGCCGCGCGGCGAGTACGGCCCGTCCTCCGAGGGCATGCCGTACTCCATGCGGCAGTCGCCGGCGCGCAGGCTGCCGTCCTCCAGCGTCACCTCGACGCGCGTGAGGAAGCGCCGCGGGTACTCCTTCTCATACTCCGGCACCGCCTCGAAGGCGATCTTCGGATACAGCGCCTCGATGCGCGGATCGCGCGCCGGCGCCAGGACATTGTCGAAGCCGTAGCCGCCGTGAACCAGGCAGCTCGCCACCGCCCAGGGCGTGCTCATCAGGCGGTCGTAGAGCTCGTGCTCCGGTCGCGGCGGCTTGCCGAACATGATGGACACCGGATAGGTGAGCACCCTCACGCCGAGGATGCGCCGATGGTCCAGTGCCCCGGCGCGCAGCAGGTCGAGCACCGCCTCCACCGCCGGCTGCGCGTGGCGGCAGGCGGGCATCGGCTTGAAGTACACGCCGTCCAGCATCTCGCCATGCCATTGCTCCGGCACCAGCGCGGATGCATCGCCCTTGAGCAACTGCAGCAGGCCGGCATCCTTGCCGCCCTCCAGCACGTTCTCGCCTGCGGCCAGGCCGGCCTGCGCCAGGCGTACCGCTTCCATCGCGGTGCGCGCCGCGAGCCCGCCGTGAATCGGCACTACGGAACCGTGTTCGGTCAGGCCGCGCATGGCGGCGACCGGGACCGAGAATGCGGCGATGGAGATCGCGTTCGCGAGCGTCCCCTGGTTCAGCCCGAGCAGCCGGCCCACCGCCGCCGCCGAGCCGATGGCGCCGGTGGTCGAGGTCGGCGCCGCACCGGCCAGCGTCTGGGCCGGGTGCGCGCATTTGGCGATGCGGCAGGCGACTTCGTAGCCGATGGCCGCAGGCAGCAGCAGGTCTGTCATTGGGCGCTGGCCACGAGAGGCCCAGAGTGCGGAAACAATGGCGCTGCTGGGATGGTTGCCGCCGCCGCCAAAACCGTCGTGAATCTGCAGCAGCGCGCCGCAGGTACCCATCGCGATCGCCGCCGACTCGGGAGAAAGCCCCCGGCTGTCTCCGGGAACTTTTACCGCTCCGGGACTAGCCAGCACATAGCCGCTCGCCGCCTCCGCAAGCGTGCTGCCCGCCAACGTGCAGCCGATGAAGTCAGCCAGGAACCAGCGCGCCTTCCTGCGGCGCGCCGGCGAAAGGTCCTCCCAGCGCAGGCCGTGCGCGAAGGCGGCGATGCGGGCGGCGAGGCCGGCCATCAGTTCGTTGTCACCTTGGCATCCTTGATCGCCTTCGCCCACTTCGCCGTTTCCGAGCGGATGTAGGCGGCGTGCTCCTCGGGCGTGGAGGCCACCGGATCGAGGCCGTTCTGCTTCATCCATTCGATGACGTCGGGTTTCTTCACCGCCGCGGCGACTTCCTGGTACAGCCGCTGCACGATCGCCTTCGAGGTCCCGGCCGGGGCCATCATGCCGTACCAGGAATTGAGCTCGAAGCCGGGCACCGTCTCCGCCACCGCGGGAATGTCCGGGAAGTTGGGCGAGCGCTTCAGCGTGCTGATCGCGATCGCGCGCAGTTGCCCGGCCCTCGCCTGCTGGATCGAGCCGGAGATGCCGAAGAACGCGAAATCCACGCGCTGCCCGAGCATGTCCGTGATCGCGGGCGTGGAGCCCTTGTACGGCACGTGCAGGGTATTGATGCCGGCGGCGACATTGAGCATCTCCCCCGCGAGGTGCGTGGTGCTCGCCACGCCCACCGAGGCGTAGCTCAGCTTGCCCGGGTTCGCCTTGGCGTGGGCGATCAGTTCCTTGACATTGTTGATCGGCAGCCCGGTGCGCACCACGAGCAGCGTCGGGCCGGAAATCACCTGCGTGATCGGCTCGAAGTCCTTGACGGGATCGTACGGAAGATCCTTCATCAGCGAGGGCGAGATCGCCGTCGGCCCCAGGTGCGAGAACAGGATGGTGTAGCCGTCGGGCGCGGCCTTGGCGACGAAAGCGGTGCCGATGGTGCCGTTGGCCCCGGGCTTGGCCTCGATGATGAACGGCTGTCCCATCACTTCGCTCATCTTGGTCGTGACCGTGCGCGCGAGCGCCTCGGCGGGACCTCCCGGAGGCCAGGGCACGATGAGGCGGATGGGCTTGTTGGGGTAGGCCTGCGCGAAGGCGGCGGACGAGAACATCGCAACGGCAAATGCCACTGCTATGCGTTCGAGTCTCATGGTCACTGTCCTTTCAGGTTTCCAGCGCGGATCACGCGCGCCCATTTGTCGATGTCTGTGCGGATCACCTGCGCAAGCCGCTCGGGCGAACCGCCCATGGGGATGGTGGCAAGCGAAACAAGACGTTCGCGAACCTCCGCCACTTCAAGAGCCCTATTCGCTGCCGCATTGATGCGCTCGATAGCCTCGCGTGGCGTGCCCGCTGGCGCTGTCAGACCGATCAGTCCGCTCACCTCAAAGTCCGGCACACCCGATTCGTGAATCGTCGGGACTTCCGGCAGCCCGTCAAAGCGCCTTGGCGAACCTATGCCGAGCACCCTTACCTTGCCCGCTTTGACATGCGGCATGGCCACAGAAATGTCCACCAGCATGGAGTTGGCGTGGCCACCAAGCAAGTCGTTCAGCGCAGGTGCGGCACCCTTGTACGGCACATGCAACAGGTCTACTCCTGCCATCAGCTTGAACAACTCCGCTCCCAAGTGCGCCGAACTGCCGTTTCCGGAGGACGCAATGGTGATCGCAGCCGGCTTTGCCTTCGCCAGCGCGATGAACTCCCGCACGTTCGATACCGGAACAGACGGATGGACGACCAGCAGGCTCTGGTTCATGACCAGCAGCGCGATGGGGTCGAGGTCCTTGGCCAGGTTCCACGAGATGTTGGGCGACAGCGTTGCATTGATTGCGTTGGCGGAACTGGTCAGAAGCATCGTGTAGCCGTCAGGTGGCGACTTGACCACGTGCTCAGTACCGACATTGCTGCCGGCCCCGGCACGATTCTCCACCACAATGTTCTGGCCGAGGAACTCCGACATCTTCGGCGCGACCGTGCGGGCCACTACATCAGTGCCACCTCCGGGCGGGAACGGAACCACGAGTCGGATCGGCTTGCTCGGAAACCCTTGGCCGATCGCGTGCGTATTAAACAGCACGATGGCAGCGACGGACACTGCATGAAGCAACTTCTGGATTTGGCGATGCATGGTTCAGTTTCCCTTTCCGGTGACAATGACATCTCTGGGCAGAGTCGACAGGTACTCCAGACCGCTCGCAGTTACGTGAATGCTGTCCTCCAGATGAACCCCGCCAATGTCCGGATCCCGGTGGAACAGCTCGAAGTTCATCACCATCCCTGGCTCCACAATCCAGCCTTTGGTGCGGTCGGAGGGATGTGCGTACTCGACCACGTCAAGCCCGACGTTGTGCCAAGCGAGCGTGGTGAGCTTCAGGTCCAGGCCACCACGGGAAAGTATCTCCGCCGCGATGGCCTTAAGATCCTCGGTGTTGGCGCCCGGCTTGAGCTTCGCTTCGGCGGCCTCCAGTGCCTCGCGTACCACCATGTAGAGTTCGGTCAGTCTCGCCGAGCCCTGCTCGACGATGCCCGTACGCGCAAGGTCGCAGTGATAGAGCTCGTACTTTCCGCAGCAGTCGAAAACAACGGCATCGCCCTTCGCAAGAATCTTCGCTTCGGCGTAGTGGTTGTCGAGTACAAAGCCGCCGTCGGGGCCGGCGCCAAACATCATGCCGCGCTGGCCGAGGAACGTACCGCCTTGCCGGACCATGGACAGGCGATAGGCGTTCACCATGTCGGACAATGGTCGGCCGCTGGTCGCCGCGGCTGCCGCGTCGAGCACCGCGATGTCATTTATCGCCGCGGCCTTCGCCAAGAGCGAGACCTCTGCCGGCGTCTTTACCATCCGGACCTTGCGGAAATGATGGAGCGCATCGACCACTTCGACCCGATCGCCAAGGCGACGGCGCACTTCGAGTCCGACTCTGAGGTCATCGAATGCCACGCGAACCGGGCCCGCCGGAACACTGTCGCCCACAGCACGCGCGAGAGCCGAAAGAACATCGGGCTCACTGGTCCTGCGCGTCTCAGTGTAGGACGCGCGAAGCGGCTCCCGAAGCGCTGTCTCAATGCCGATACCGCGGCTTAGTACTTCGAGAAGGAATGTGGCGCTCGAGCGTTCCTTTGCGCCAAACATTCTCAATTGCGGCATCCAGGTCGGCCGCGTAACCAGATAGGCAAGGTCATAGTCCGAGGCCACCAGCGTAGGTGGCAGCTTTTCGTCACCCGGCAGAATCGCCGCTGCAGTAAGGTCCTGGAAGTCGCCCAGCACCGAGTCAGGCATATGACCGCTTGCGTAGTACAGGTTGCGATGCGTTGTCGCCACCATCGCATCCAGGCCCTGCTCCTTCATCACTGCATAGGCACGAGGCAGGTTGACCAGTCGCGTCGGCGGCGACACTTGCAGGCGCTCTATGCCTTCGCTCCGGCCCTTCGCTTGCGCTTGGCTGCTCATTGGGCTGTGTATCCTCCATCGACGAGAAGATCGGTGCCGGTGACGAATGCGGCTTCATCGCTCGCGAGGTAGGTTGCGGCAAGAGCGACGTCTTCTGGGGTGCCGAGCCGACCAATGGGATAGCGTGGCTCAAGCTTGTCGCGTGTCGCCTCGACGCTGCCGTAGCGGGCAACGACACGGCTTGTCAGCACCGCGCCCGGCGACAAGCTGTTGACGCGGACCCCGTGCGGACCGTAGTCCAGGGCCATGATGCGCGCGAGCTGGATCAGCCCCGCCTTGGTTGCGCCATACGCGGCTCGTCCTGGCGCGCCGACATGCCCCATCTGTGAAGCCATGTGGATGATGCAACCCGAGCCGGACTTCTGCATTACTGGCACAGCATGCTTGCTCATCAGAAAGGCTCCCGTGAGATTCACGTCCAGCGCCTGGCGCCATGCCGCCTCGTCCAGTGCGTGCACTGGTTCGTAGGGGGACACGGTCGCCGCGTTGTTGACCAAGATGTGAAGCGAGCCAAATTTATCCACCGCGGTCTTCACGCAAGCAGCAGCGGATGCGGAGATGCTCACGTCACAGCGAGCCGCCACAGCGGACGCCCCCGCCGTCTGCGCGCAAACCTCCGCGCCTTCCAGGTCCAGATCGGCACACAAAACGCTTGCGCCTTCAGCGACGAAACGCACGGCGATTGCGCAACCAATGTCGCCGGCGGCTCCGGTAACAATGGCGACCTTTCCCTGCAGGCGCTTCATAGCGGCGAAAGACCGGCGCTCAGCTCGGCCTTGATCACCTTGCCGAGCGCGTTGCGGGGAAAATCCTTCACCACGAACACTTCGCGCGGCACCTTGTAGGGCGCCATCCGGCCGCGGCACAGGTCGCGCAGCTCGGCAGGCTTCGCTTCGCCTTTCACGATCACGAACGCGGCGACTTCCTCGTTGAATTCCTTGGACGGCCAGCCCACCACCGCGCAGTCGGTGACCGCGGGATGCGCCTGCAGCACCGCTTCGATCTCCGCGGGGTAGATATTCACCCCGCCGCGGATGATCATGTCCTTGGCGCGGCCCTTCAGATGCAGGTAGCCGCTCGCATCCAGCATGCCGAGGTCGCCCGGATACCACCAGCCATCCCGGAACGATTCGCGGCTCGCCTCCGGATCGTTCCAGAATCCGTCGGCGACCGCCGGCCCGCGGTAGCGGATGCGCCCGACGGTTCCCGCCGGCACCGGCTGGTGCGCCTCGTCGACGCACTGCACCTCGACGCCGAACACCGGGCGTCCGACCGAATCGCTGAACGCCTCCGGGTCCTCCGAAGTCAGGTAGCTGACGCCGCCGCCCTCGGTGGAGCTGTAGTACTCGACGAAGCCCGGGCACAGCGCGCGCAGGTGGCGGCGCTCCTCCGCGTGCAGCGCGGAGCCGGAGGACAGCAGCAGGCGCAGCGACCGGATCGGCGTCAGCTCGGCGTCGCCCAGGGTCAGCAGGCGCCGGATGAGCGTCGGCACCAGGAAGAGCGACGTGATCCGGTGCCGGGCAACCGCTTCGCACAATTCCTGCGGCTCATGCGGCGGCGGCAGCATGAACGAGGTGCCGCCGGAGTACAGCATGGTGAGCGGGAAGGTGCGCCCGCCGCCATAGTAGAGCGGCGTCGCGGACAGAAACCGGTCCTGGCTGTTGAAGCCCAGGTTGATCCAGAACACGCGGTAGCGCGCGAGGAACTGGCTCTGGCGGATGCGAGGGCCTTTCGGCCGGCCGGTGGTGCCCGAGGACAGCGACATCAGCAGCGGCAGGTCGCCTTCGGGAAAGCTCTTGTCGGTGCGATGCTTGCCGACCAGGGAAAGAAAATCTTTCTCCACCGGCACGCAGGTGGCGCCTGGCAACGCCGGTTTGCCCGGTTCCAGCAGCACCACCGTGGCGCCGAAATGCGCCACGACCCGCTCCTGCTCCTCGGGCGTCCAGCGCCAGTCCAGCGGCAGGATGACGATGCCGGCACGCGCCAGCGCGCACAGGACGACGATGTGCTCGATGCTGTCCTTCAGCGCCACGCCGACGACATCGCCAGGCACCAGGCCCAGGGAGTAGAAGTGCGCCGCGGCGCGGCTCACCAGCGGGTCGAGGTCGCGGTACAGGACAACGCTGTCGCCATGCACCAGCGCTGGCCGGTCGGGGACCGCGCGTGCGTGGTGGGCGAAGGTTTCAGTGATGTTCACGCGCTCACGCCGCCGCGGCCCTCGCCAGCGGCTTGAGCTTGCCGAGGATCTCGGCCGTGGTACCCACGTCAGCGTACTTCGAAGCCATGTCGAACAGGTTGACCGCGTGCGAAACGGCGCTGCGGTCGTAGACCGCGTCCTGCGGCACCAGGACGCGGAAGTTGTAGGCGAAGGCATCCACCACGCTGCCGCGCACGCAGCCGCTGGTGGTGCAGCCGGTGACCACCAGGGTGTCGGCCTGCAGGTCGATGAGGTGGCTCGCCAGCGGCGTGGCGAAGAACGCGCTCGGGTGCTTCTTCGGGATCAGCACGTCGCCCTCGCGCGGCGCAATCTCCGCCGGGAACTCGTAACCCTTCTCGGGGATGTTCATGATCGCCGGCACCTTCTGGGCCAGGCGGCCGCCGTCGGTGGCCTTGTTCTTGGGCGCCACGTGCGGGTACAGCACCGGCCAGGCGTTGCGGCGGAATTCCTTCAGCAGGAGGGCGACGTTGTGCATCGCGTTCCAGCCGATCTCGCCGCAGGAGGTCGGGAACTCCTTGATGGACTCCCAGAACGGCTTCGGCGTGGTGCCGATGGTGCGGTACTGCACGTCGATGATGAGCAGCGCCGGGCGCTGGCCGATGCCGCCCGCGCGGCCGAAGCCGGCGGCGTGATAGGCCTTCTGCTCCTCCTCGCTGATGATGCCGTCCCAAGGTTTCTTCACTTTGGATCGCCTCCTCTAGGGCCCGGAAGAATTGACCGCTTCAGCTTAGGCAGGCCTATAATATTAGTCAAATCAATCTCTTACATTTTCGCTATCCATAGCATGGATACCAAGGCTTGAGCGACACCCCCGACCTCAACCTGCTGCTGGCGTTCGAAGCGCTGTTCCGCCATGGCAGCGTCACCCGCGCCGCGGGACAGATCGGTTTGTCGCAATCGGCGATGTCGAGCGCGCTCGGACGCCTGCGCAAGCAGTTCGGCGACCCCCTGTTCGTCAACACCCGCTCGGGCATGCTGCCCACCCCGCGTGCGCTGGAACTGGCCCCGCCGCTCATGGAGGCCCTCGCCATGGTGCGCGGCGCGATGGGCAAGCGCGAAGCCTTCGAGCCGGCCACCTCCACCCGCAGCCTGCGCGTGTTCATGACCGACGTCGGCGAGACCGTGCTGCTGCCCTCGCTGATGCGCTTGATGCACGAGCGCAGCCCGTCCATGCGCCTGGAGACGGCGCAGCTGCCCGCCTCCGAACTGGGGGTGCGCCTGGAGACCGGCGACATCGACCTCGCGGTGGGCTACCTGCCGCACCTTCCGGCGAAGATCCGCCGCGCGCGCCTGTTCAAGGAGCACTACGTCTGCATGACGCGCCAGGACCACCCCCTGGGCCGGCGCGCGCCGCTCACGTTGAAGGAATTCCTCGGCGCGCGCCACGTGCAGATCGCCTCGATGGGCTCCGGGCACCAGGCACTGGAGCGCGCGCTCGCCGAGCACGGCGTGCACGAGAACGTCGCCCTGCGCGTGCCGCACTTCGTGGTGGTGCCGCTGATCATTGCAAGCACCGACCTCATCGTCAGCGTGCCCAGCCGGGTGGCGGGCGCCACCGCGCGCCTGGTGAACGCGCGCGTGCACCCGCTGCCGATCCCGATCCCGTCCTTCGACGTTTCCACCTACTGGCACGAGCGGGTCGAGAACGACGGCGCCAACCGCTGGCTGCGCGCCGCCCTCACCGACCTGTTCGGCGACCGCAAGCCGAAGCGTGCGCGCAGTGAGTAGGCCCGGCGGCGCCGGTCGCATCCCGGTGTTCCTGCTCACCGGCTTTCTCGGCAGCGGCAAGACCACGCTGCTCAATGCCGCGCTGAAGGCGCCGGCCCTGGCCAATACCGCGGTGGTGGTCAATGAGCTGGGCGACATTGGCCTGGACCAGGTGGTGCTCGCGCAGGCCGCCGACAACGTGGTGCTGCTGGATGCGGGGTGCCTGTGCTGCGCCAACACCGGCGCGCTGCACGAGACCCTCGCGGACCTCAATCACCGCCGCGCGCGCGGCGAGGTGCCGCCCTTCGAGCGCGTCATCATCGAGACCAGCGGCGCCGCCGACCCCGCCCCGCTGCTGCACATCCTGCTCGGCCACCCGCTGGTGGTGTCCGACTACGTCCTCGACGCCGTGGTGTGCACCGTGGACGCGCAGCATTTCCTGCATTCGCGCGAGCAGCACGCTGAACTCGACAAGCAGGCGGCGATGGCCGACCGCATCGTGATCACCAAGCACGACCTCGCCGACCCTGGACCGGCCGCCGCCTTCCTCGCCACGCTCAACCCGGATGCGGAGTTCGCCGGCGATGCCGCGGCGGCATTCGCGCCGCTGGGCCACGCGCGCAAGCCCGCGCCGGCGCTCGAGACGCTCGGTCCGATCCGTCCGCACGGGCGCCCGAGCGGCATCCGCGCCTTCGCCTTCCGCCCGGAGCCGCCGGTGACCTGGGCGGGCTGGGCCGCATGGTCGCGCGCCGTGGGCGAGCGCTTCGGCGCGCGCCTGCTGCGCGTGAAGGGGCTGATCCGCATGGAGGACAGCGGCGAGGTCGCGCTGGTGCAGGGGGTGCAGGGCGTATTCCACAAGCCGCAACGCTTTCGTGATTGGCCTGGCGACGACAGGCGAAACAGCCTGATCTGCATCGCCAGGGACATCGCCGAGGACGAGTTGCGCGCCACGCTGCAGGACTTGAACAGGGAAAGGATGGCGGAAACATGAATGGAAACCCGACTGACTTCGTCCTGCGAGGGGGCACCGTGGTGTTCCCTGACCGGGCGCCCGAGCGCAGGGACATCCTGGTCCAGGGCGGGAAGATCGCCGCCCTGCTCGCCCCCGGCGCCGCGGCGCCCGCCGGCATCGCGGAGCAATCCGCTGCCGGCCTGCACGTGTTCCCCGGCCTGATCGACGCCCACGTCCATTTCGGCTTCGGCGAGAAGATCACCGAGTACACCTCGGAGACCGCCTACGCCGCGCAGGGCGGCTTCACCACCATCCTCGGCTACTTCCTCAACAACGAGGCCTACACCGACGTCTACAAGCGCGAGCAGGCCTATGCCAGCGCGCGCGCGCACGTGGACTACGGCTTTCACTTCACCACCTGCAACGAGCTGCACATCACCGAACTGGGCAAGTACGTGCGGGACTACGGCGTCACCTCGTTCAAGTACTTCATGAACTTCAAGGGCGAGGAAGGCCGCTACATGGGGCTCGACGGCACCGACGACGGCTTCTTCCACGCCCTGCTCTCCGAGTCCGCGCGGGTCGGCAAGCCCACCATGGTTTGCCATACTGAGAACATCGAAATCGTGAACCGCATCCGGCGGCAGATCCAGGCCGCCGGGGGCAGCACGCTGAAGGACTGGTCGGCCTCGAAGCCCGCGATCACCGAATCCGAGCCAGCGATCCGCGCCATGTACTTCGCCGAGCGCCTCGGCGCCCGGGTCTATTTCCCGCACATCTCCTCGCGCATCGCGGTGGACGAGATCCGGCTCTGGCGCAAGCGCTATGCGGACGTGACCTTCGAGATCTGCCCGCACTACCTCACGCATACCGAGGAATCCGACCTGCTGGGGATGGGCAAGGCGAATCCGCCCTTCCGCACGCAGGACGACCTGGAGGCGCTGTGGGAGGCGCTCGCCGACGGTACCGCGGACGTGGTCGCCTCCGACCATGTCGCCCGCAAGAAATCGACCAAGGACAAGCCGTTGTGGCTCGCCTCGCAGGGCTTCCCCGGCACCGCGACCATCCTGCCGGTTCTGCTCTCGGAGGGCTACCACAAGCGCAAGCTGCCGCTCGCGCGAATCTGCCAGTTGCTCACCTCCGGCCCGGCGAAGATTTTCCACCTCGACCCGGTGAAGGGCCGCATCGAGAAGGGCGCGGATGCCGACTTTGCGCTCGTGGACCTGGAGAAGGAGCGGGTGGTGAAGGCTGCGGAGTTCGATTCCTACGCCGACTACAGCCTGTACGAGGGGTGGAAGTTCAGGGGCTGGCCGGTGCGCACCATCGTGCGCGGCGTCACGGTGATGCAGGAGGGCAAGGTCACCGGCCCCGGCGGCCACGGCCAGTTCATCTGGCGCCGCATCGGCCAGGCGCCGGTCCGGGGCCGCACGGAGTGAGCCGGTGAGCAGTCGCTACCCGCTGTCGTCGCAGCCCTTCCGGCTCGGGCGCCTCGCGCTGCGCAACCGGCTGTTTTCGCCCGCGCACACCACCAACTTCGGCGAGCGGCACATGCCGACGGAGCGCCACGTCGAGTACCACCGTGCCCGCGCGCGCGGCGGGGCCGCGCTCATCATCTTCGAGTCCATCCGCGTCGCGCGCGAGAGCCTCGGCCGGCCCCAGGGCGTGGCCGGCTACGATCGCGCCTCCATTCCGGTGTTCGCGCGCTGCGCCGAAGCCGTGCACGCGGAGGGCGCGAAGCTCTTCGGGCAGGTGATCCACATCGGCCGCCAGATCGAAGGCGATTTCGAGCGCACCGTGTCCTTCAGTCCCTCGCCGGTTCGCTGGTCGCCGGTCGCCGCGGTGCCGCACGCCATGAACGAGGACGACATGGCCGCCGTCATACAGGCGCACGTGGTGACCGCGAAGAACGTGCTCGAGGCCGGCATGGACGGCTTCGAGGTGCACCTGGGCCATGGCCATCTGCTGCAGCAGTTCCTCTCCCCCGCCTCCAACACCCGGGTCGACGCCTACGGCGGGTCGGAGGACAACCGCCTGCGCTTTCCGCTCGCGGTGCTGAAGGCAGTGCGAGCAGCGGTGGGACCGCAGGCCAACGTCGGCATCCGCTTCTCAGGCTCGGAGTTCATCGACGGCGGCCTCGCGCTCCCGGACGCGCTGTCCATGCTGCCCAAGATCTGCGCCGCGGTGCCGCTCGACTTCATCAACGTGTCGCACTCGGCCTACCACATGAGCTATTCGCTCGCGACGCAGTTCGCCGACATGCATTTCGACCCGGCGCCCTTTCGCGAGCTGTCGCGCGAGATCCGGCGCATGCTGAAGGAAGCCGGCCACGACGTCCCGGTGCTCGCCGCCGGCAAGTACCGCAGCGTCGCCGAGGCCGAAGCCGCGCTCGCCTCGGGTACCGCCGACATGGTGGGCTTCGCGCGCGGCCACATCGCCGACCCGGAGCTGGTGGCCAAGTCCTTCGCCGGCCGCGAGGACGAGGTGCGCGCCTGCATCGGCTGCAACCAGGGCTGCGCCGCGATGCTGGAGAAGAACCTCGCCATCACCTGCATGGTCAATCCGGCCGCGGGCCGCGAGGCGGAATGGAGCCAGGTCCCTGAACCCGCCAAGGCAAAGAAGCGCGTGGTGGTGATCGGCGCCGGACCCGCCGGGCTGGAGGCGGCCGCCACTGCGGCCGAGCGCGGCCACCGGGTCACCCTCATCGAGCGCGAGGCGGAACCGGGCGGCCAGCTGCGCTGGGTCCGGTACATGCCGGCGCGCCGGGACCTGCTCGGGCTGCTCACGCAGCAGATGGCCCGTGTCACGAGGGCCGGCGTGGAGATGCGCCTCGGCGTCGCCGCCGACGCGGCGGCCATCCGGGCCATGGCGCCGGACCTGGTGCTGCTCGCCGCCGGCTCGAGGCCGCAGCGCTTCGCCCTTCCCCTGGGCGGCCGCGCGCTGACCGTCGAGGAGATCCTGGAGCAGCCCGGCAAGCGCGGCAGCCGCGTCGCCTTCCACGACCTCACCGGCGAGTTCGCCGCGCTGGGCGTCATCGAGCACCTCGCTGACCTGGGGCTTGCGGTCACCGTTTTCACCCCGGTGGCCGGCTTCGCCTGGCGCACCACCATCTACAGCAACCTCGCCACGCGCAAGCGCCTGCGCGAGAAGAAGGTCCGCATCGCGCCGCTGCGCGCCGTGAAGGGCTTCGACGGCGGCGTCCTAACGGTTGAGGACACCTCCACCGGCGAGCTGGAGAAGCTGCCCGGCTTCGACCAGCTGGTCGTCGCGCAGTACAACGCCGCGGACGACGCGCTCTATGGGCTGCTGATCTCGGCAGGGCTGAAGGTGCAGGCCGTGGGCGACTGCCTTGCGCCGCGCACCGCGCTGGAGGCGGTGTACGAGGGCCACGCCGCGGCGCGGGCGATTTGATGCGCGTTCTTGTCACCGGCGCCAGCGGCTTTGTCGGCGTCAACCTCGTCGAGGCGCTGCTGGCGCGCGGCCACGAGGTGGTCGCGATGTCGCTGGATGCCTACCCGGGACCGGGCCGCATGACGGAAATCCGCGGCGACACGACCGACACCGCGTTGGTCGAGCGCGTCATGCGCGAGCATCGCATCGAGGCGGTGTGGCATGGCGCGGCGATCACCGCCGGCGCGGAGCGCGAGAAGCGGGAAGCGAGCCGCATCGTCGAGGTGAACCTGCTCGCGACGGTGCGTGCGCTCGAAGCCGCGGCGCGCGCCGGCGTCCGGCGCTTCCTCTATCCCAGTTCCTCGGCCGTCTACGGCAACACCGCGTTCGAAAGCGCAGGACCGGTGAGCGAGGACGCGCCGCTGCGGCCGATGAACCTGTACGGCATCACCAAGGTCGCGGCCGAAGCCGCCGTGCTGCGCCTCGCGCCCGCGCTCGGGCTGGAGGCCTGCGCCGGCCGCATCAACGCGGTGTTCGGCCCCTGGGAGCGCGACACCGGGCTGCGCGACACGCTTAGCCCGCACCTGCGGCTGGCCGGCTTCGCGAAACAGGGAAAGGAAGCCATCCTCGCGCGCGGCGCCGAGCGCGACTGGGTGTATGCGCCGGACGTGGCCGATGCGTTCGTCGCCATGCTGGAGGCGAAGGCAGTGCCGCCTGTCGCCATGAACATCTCGATGGACCGGCTCTGGCCGCTGGAAATCATGGCGCGGGCGCTGCCCGGGCTGAAGTGGCGCTACGCGGGGGAAGGCGAGGAAGCGAACCTGGGCTACGGCGGCCCGATCGACCGCCCTCGCCGGGCGCTGCCGCCCGCCCTCATCAAGGAGCGGCTGGGCTGGTCGCCGGCGCACACGCCGGAGAGCGCCTGCGCCGACTTCGCCCGCCGCCTCAGCCGCTGACCCGCCCGCCGGGCATCAATTCGTCCAGTTCGGCCGCCACTTCCATGGGGTTGAGGTCCGGGCGCGGGATGGTCACGCTGGAGTTGACGCAGGCGTAGTCGAAATAGCCCAGCCGCGCCATGGGCCGGTAGCGGGCGATGTCCACCAGCCCGTCGGTCAGGATGCGCTCATCCAGGTGAATGCCGATCACCTCGCCGATGACGATGTTGTTCTCGATCGGCGGCGCGTCCGTGGGCAGGCGCAGCGCGGTGACCAGCCTGCACTCCAGCGCTACCGGCGACTCGGCCACGCGCGGCGCCTTCACCTTGACGCAAGCCGCCTTGGTCAATCCGGCGCGCTCGAACTCGTCGACGCCGGCCGCGAAATGCGCCGAGGTCAGGTTCATCCGCTCGCGCAGCTCCCAGGTCACCATGTTGACGACGAACTCCTGGGTCTCGATCGCGTTGGCGTAGCTGTCCTTGGCGCCGCCCTCGGGCTTGGGCCCGATCGGGGCGAACATCACCATCGGCGGGAAGTCCGCGACGCCGTTGAAGTAGCTGAACGGCGCCAGGTTGGCGACACCCTCGCGCGACAGCGTGGAGACCCAGCCGATCGGCCGCGGCACGACGATCGCCTTCCACGGATTGAAGCGCAGCCCGTGATGCCGCGGATCGTCGATGTACACGCGGCCCAGGCGCCTAGCGCGGCGCCCCGGAGGTCGTCATCTGCGCCGGCAGCCAGCTGACGATCTGCGGGAAGTACCAGATCAGGAACACCGCCACGCACATCATCAGGAAGTACGGCAGCGCCGCCATGGCAATGTAGGGCAGGTCGCGCTTGGTGAGGCCCTGGATGACGAACAGGTTGAACCCGACGGGCGGCGTCACCAGCCCCATCTCGACCACGAAGATCATGTAGATGCCGAACCACAGCGGGTCGATCTTCGCCGCCTCGATCACCGGCATCAGCACCGAGGTGGTGAGCACCACCACCGAGATGCCGTCGATGAAGCAGCCCATCACGATCATCAGCAGCGTCAGCACCAGCAGGATCTCCCCGGGCGAGAAGCCCTGCTCGCCCACCATGGAGGCGAGCTGGCGCGGGATGCCGGTGAAGCCCATGGCGCCGGTGAGGAACATGGAGCCGGCGAGGATGAAGAAGATCATGCAGTTGGTGCGCACCGCGGCGTAGACGCTGTCCAGGAACGACTGCCAGGTGAGCGTGCCGGTCCACCAGGCGATCGCGAACGAGCCCATCAGGCCGACCGCGGCGGCCTCGGTGGCGGTGGCGATGCCGAAGTAGATGGAGCCGATGACGCCGGCGATCAGCACCACCACCGGGATCAGTTCCCGGGAGGCGCGCAGCTTCTGCGCGAACGTGGTTGCCGCGTCCGGCGCCGGGATGCGCTCCGGGTGCCAGGCGGAGTCCACCATGATCCAGCCCGAGAACAGCGCCATCAGCAGCGCGCCGGGCAGCACGCCGGCGATGAACAGGTGGGTGATCGGCACGTCGGCGGCGACGCCGTAGACGATCATGATGAGCGAGGGCGGGATCAGGATGCCCAGCGTGCCCGAGCCGGCGAGCGAGCCCAGCACGATGCGGTCGTCGTAGCCGCGCTTGGTCAGCTCGATGACCGTGATGCGGCCGATGGTGGCGGTGGTCGCGGTGGAGGAACCCGAGACCGCGGCGAAGATGCCGCAGGCGAGCACGTTGGTGTGCGCGAGTCCCCCGGGGAGCTTGCGCATCCAGGGCGCGAGGCCGGCGAACATCTGGTCCGCCAG